>NZ_JAHBRW010000001.1:2302500-2646798 GCF_018398315.1 Chelatococcus sp. YT9 | reverse complement strand
GACAGCATCGATCTGCCTGGCGAGCGCGAAATCGCGATCCGTGATGCCTTTCGGGGAATGGGTCGACAGACGCACCTCCACGCCGCCGTAAGAGACCACAAGATCCGGGTGATGCCAGGCGACCTCCGCCAGATGAACAATGACATTCGCCACCATCAGCGATCCCTTCCAGCCGTGAGTGGCGAAATGCCGCCGGAGCTCCCCATCGACGAGATGCCAGCCCGGCAAGTCTCGCTCGAGGCGCTTCGCGATCTCCTGCGGGGGCAGCGGCTTGATCTCGATCCCGTTCATGGGCCTCTCCTTGTCCTTTATCCTCGCACAGGCGGCACAGCGATAGCCTCCGATGCGAAGCTCGCACCGGCGCCCCGTGCCGGGAGAGATATTAAGGTATCTTCCGGCGGCAGCCGAGCGTGCGCTGAGCTGCTCAAGCGCGGTGGCTGTCGAGCGGAATGCCGGTGGACAACATCAGGCCGTATCGGCTCGTGACGCCGATAGGCGACCAGCCCCTGCCTGTGATATGGAACAATTCAAATGATGAGTTCCGAGCAGCCTGCCCGGCTATGGCTCCGGGATCCCATAAGCGATGGCTAGGCGAACCGTGATTTTCCGCAACGACATTGCTCCCCTCACAACGCGACCACATGGGCGGCTGCAATGGCGAAGATCCGACGGTGCTATGGTCGGGGGTGCTGGCGCATTGCCATCTGCGCGGCCACCTTCTTGCCAATCGGTACGCAATTGAGCTTGAGCATTCCATCACTATCTGCGCGTATCGGGCTGGCGCAGCTGTCCCAGGGCCAAGCCCTGATCGCGCTTTTGCTGTTCGGGATTGATAGGGAATGTTGACCAAAAAAGGAAAATACGGGCTGAAGGCGATAGTTCACCTAGCCAAACTGCAGCGCGGGCAATCCGCACTCGTTGCAGATGTCGCCGAAGCCAACAACATCCCGAAGAAGTTTCTCGACGCAATTCTGGGCGAATTGCGGAATGCTGGCTATCTGCACAGCAAAAAGGGCAAGGGCGGCGGCTACATGCTCGCCAAGCCAGCAGAAGAAATCTACATAGGTGACGTCATTCGCGTGCTCGATGGGCCGCTGGCACCCATCCAATGCGCCAGCCGCACGGCCTACCGTCCTTGCGATGATTGCCCCGATGAAAAGCGTTGCGCCGTCAGGCTCATCATGCTCGACGTGCGTGAGGCGATTTCCGGAGTGCTCGACAACTACACCCTAGACCAGATGCAAGGGCTCTCCCAAGACGAGATGGACGCCTTCGTCTACCATATATGATGGATAACTCGCCTCTGGCCCCCGCGCGCGCCATGAAGCGCGAGCGGGTTTCATTCAGCGGCTTCAGGGACCGCCAAGCGTTGCATCCCACGGAAGAGACGAATGCGTCCCGGCCTGATGCCCACGTTCCGACGTCCGCGCTGATCGCCAGTCTGCGAGGTCCCCATGATGGAATTCGCGGTCATGTCCGACGCCCCGATGCTCAAGCTCGTCTCCTGGGGCAGATCCATTCCTTGACCCAAGCCCGCCTCGTCCCTCGCCTCCAGGGTCCCACGCGCGTCTAGCTGCAGCGGCCCAAGGACTGCGACAGACAACGCGACGAGAGGCGCAGGCCCTTCCTCAGCCTCCACCCCCTGCGACGTTGAGACGACGCGACGTCCGTCAGCGAACACGGCCTCTGCATCGAGCGTAAACTCCCCTGCCCGCTCGCCGACGAGACGGACGAAAAGGCTTCCGATTGCCCCGCCGGCCCCGCGCGCGCCGACAAAATCACCGGTCAGCGTCTCGGCGGCCAAGCCCCCACCGACAGCGGCACAGCCATAGGCGATATCGACCCCTACGGGCCGGCGCGGCCAATGGATCGCGAATTCTTCGATCGCCTTGCCGGAGCCGAGCTCGCCCAAGCGCTGTCCTGCCTTGAGGGACAAGGTGCCGATCCCCTCTATATGACCGGAGAGGGAAACAGGCATGCGCCGCTCCTGATGAACGGCTTTGGCCCGGTGAGGGCTCGCCGCCCGCAGCAACTCACTGTCGCGCGCATTGAGGCGATCGATCTGATCAAGCTTCAGCTTCACGCCATCGGATAGCGCATGCTGGCGCACATAGGTTGTGACCACGATGAGCGAGGCTCCCCGCGACACCAGCACCGCCGCGTCTCCAGGCTTCAACAGAAAGCCCTCTTCTGAATCCGGACCGCCAATAATCGTCAGCGTGCCTCTGCTGCCAGGCCCCGTCTGGACGCCAATGGCAGGAGGCTTTCGATCATCATCCGCAGCGAGGTAACGCAAGGCGAACAAGCCGCGCGACAGCTTGATCATGCGGGAGAAGACCCGCGCTGGCTCGGCATCAACGCCTGCAACCGTCTCTTTCAAGTCGATCGTCATTCCGCCCCCCTAACGGAGATAATGACAGTAAATATAAAATTCCGCATAACTGTGCGTCATCTATAGGTGCAGGTGCTAAATATGTCGTTGAAGCTGGCAGGCAATGCAAACCCGCAGAAAAGAATCCAATCGCGCGAAAAATATTTCCACTCAGCCAATCGTCTAACCGCTCGGACTCTTGATGCGAGCCCGGAACGCTTGCGTAATCGCAACCACGCACGGCGGTTAGAGCAGTAATGTCGAGATTTTCTTAGAAGCAGCTTGGCTGCCCAACTTCAACGCGGCATAGCCTCAACGCGCTTCGCGTGCAACCAGCAAAAAAATAGCTTATTCTCAGGCGTATGGATACCTTTCAGGACCGCGTGATCGTGCCTCCGCCGGCACCGGCCAATAAAATAACTATCCAGCATCAATCAAATTTCACGAAATTAAGAACATATCCCGGTCTTTTGTCAACTGCCCTTTGGCTCTCTTTTTTGCTCACCCTCGGGGGCAGCAACCATCGTCATCGCGGCCGCGCGTCGAGAAGCATTGCTAAAAAACGCTCGACTCGCGCCAAGAAATGAGCTTCTATACATGAGCTTCATATTTGCAGTTGCTTGCGAGCGGTTCGGGCTTGGCAGGAATGTCGGCTCGCCGTTGTTCTGATAAGGGCTATATCTTCATATCTCATCATCTTCCGGATGCCTATCGATCCGGGTTTGGGCACACGAATTTCCTGTCCGACACATCCATTGTTTAATCACAGCGTTATTCATTCCATATAGATCATTCTCCAGTTTTGCTCAAAGGCAATATTTCCCGCACTACCGATATCCGGGATGAACCGGGCGGTATTTTACCTGACAATTACTTCGACCCTGGTTCGCGTGATGTATTCATGTACGGCACCTTCAGCGGCCGTATGAAGTTATTGCGAGATACTCATTGCTGTTCGACGCGCGCAGATCGCATGATCCCATCAATGTCGCACGAGCGGGCATGAAGCCCGTCGCCGAGGGTGCTGTGACGGTACGCGGCACGATCACCGGGAGGACGCGCGCGACGGCTGCGAAACTCCCTGTTGGGGATGGCTCCGGACGTTTGGCCACAGTCCTTGCAGAGCTTCGACCAGGCATCGTCTCCGTCGGCCTTCTCACGAGCGCGATCAGCGTCATCGCCTTGACCGTTCCGCTCTACATGATGAACCTTTACGAACGGGTTCTACCGAGCCGTAACATGAATACGCTCATGGCGCTTACTGCAATCGCGCTGTTCCTGCTGCTCGTCGAGGCGGCCATCGGGCGGGCGCGGGAGAGCTTGCTGGAGCGGCTCGGGCTCGCTTTCAATCGCTCCGTCGCGGAGGATCTCTTTGCCGGCCTCCAGCATCCGAGCACTGCCGCCGACAATCCCCATTCCGGCGCTTTGCGCGACCTCGAGACACTGCGCGCGTTCTGGGTGAAGGGAGGGCTGACAACCCTTTTCGCCTTGTTTTGGTCGCCCTTGTTCCTGCTGGCCTTGTTCATCCTGCATCCCCTGCTGGGCGGTATTGCCTTGGCCACACTGGCGATCATGCTCCTCGTCGCGATCGCCACCCAGAAAGCGGTGGCTCCGCACCTGCGTCTGGCTGGGGAGGCGGAGGCCGCCGCCACCGCGATCGAACGCCGGTGCCTCGACGCGCGTGATGTCGTCCAGGCGATGGGCATGGGCACCACCGCCGCGCGCTCCTGGCTGACCGAGCATGAGGCAGCTCTCATTCATCGCATTCGCGCTAGCGAACGCGCCGCGCCCTTGTTGCTCTTGTCGCAGTTCACGCAGGCAGCGGCATTCGTCGCTGTGCCCGCGGCTGCGGCCGGCCTCGCCTTGCAGGGCAAGATTTCGCCGGCCGTCATCTATGCTGCGATGCTGATCGGCCGCCATGCCACGGATCCCGCGCGCAAGGCCATTCAACAATGGCGGGGCTATCAAGCCGCGAGCCTGGCCCGCGCGCGGCTCGAGGCCTTCTTCGCAACAGCGCCTGGCGCCTCTCCTGTGATCGTGCTGCCGCGGCCCTGCGGGCGGCTGCAGCTGGAAGGCCTCACCCTGTCCGTGCCTGGCACGCGTCGCGTCATACTCCGCAACGTCTCGTTCGCGGTCGATGCCGGCACGGTGCTCGCGATCGTTGGCCCGAGCGGTTCAGGGAAATCCGCGCTGGCGCGCGTGCTTGTGAATTTATGGCAGCCAACTCTCGGCCAGGTCCGGCTCGATGGCGCGGATTACGGCCACTGGCGGAGCGACGCCCTCGGGGCCCATATCGGCTATCTGCCGCAGGACGGCGCATTGATGAAGGGCACGGTGGCCGAGAACATCAGACGGTTCAGGCCCCGCCATGACGATGACGATGTGTTTGCCGCGGCCAAGCTTGCCGGCGCGCATGACATGATCCAGTCGCTGCCGGAGGGCTACGCGACGGCAGTTGGTGACAATGGCAGCGGCCTTTCCAGCGGGCAGCGCCAGTTGATCGCCCTTGCCCGCGCGCTCTATGGACGGCCGGCGCTCGTCGTGCTGGACGAGCCCAACGCCCATCTCGACAGCGCCGGGGAAGCCGCCTTGGCGCGGACCGTGGCTGAGGTCAAGGCACAGGGCACGACAGTGGTGCTCATAACCCACAAGGCACAACTCCTGGCGTTGGCAACGACGATCGCGTTACTTGGCCAGGGGAAGCTGATCCAATTTGGCGCGCGGGACGACGTGCTGCGGCGCATCAGCCGCCAGGGAGCGCCGCGCGGAGAACGCATGCGCGTGGTAGCCAGCTCATGAAGACAGCGAACGCCCCCACCGCCCCTCACCTCCGCCCGGTCATGCCCCCTGGACCCAGCCGCTCACCTGCGGCGAGCCGACCGGTTGCGCGGATCGATCAAAGCATGCTCCGTGACGACTTGCAGCTTCTGCACGACCTCGCCCGACTTCAGGGTTTCACAGACGTCGCGGAACTTGCCCGTTATATTGAACCACAGCGAAGCCGCATCGGGACCAAACCCCAAGGGCCTGGGGGCCCGCCGCCCCGCAGCAATCCGGCAAAAATTCGGTCCACTTACCCGCGCCCTTCCAAGGCCCCCCCGCAGGCCCGCCTTGATTGGCGCCGTTCGGCGAGAGTTGGCTTCGCGATCCTCGCCATTGCTGTAGGCGGTGGCGGAGCCTGGGCTGCGCTTGCGCATCTCGACGGAGCAGCAATCGCACCGGGAATCATCGCGGTCGAATCGCGTCGCAAGACGGTGCAGCATCTCGAGGGCGGCCTCGTCACCTCCATTCACGTCCGCGACGGCGACAAGGTCGCGCAGGGACAGCTCCTGCTCGGCCTCGATCCGACACAAGCAAGAGCTTCCCTCGATATGGCCCGGAACCAGCGTGCCGCGGCCCTTGCGGAGGAAGCCCGGCTTGTGGCGGAGCGAGATGGAACCCCGATCACGCTTCCCGCGGAGGTCACTGAACGAAGCGCAGTGCCAATCGTCCGCCAAGCCGTGGATGACCAACGCCACGCGCTGATCAGGCGCGGATCGATCCGCGCGACATGGGTGCTGTGGTGGTGGGCCAGAAGGCGGAAATACAGTTTCCCACGTTCCGCACGGTCGGTGCGCCGGTCTTCGGCATCCTGCGCAAGCTCTCTCACGACAGCCTTGTCGAGGAGACAAGCGGCCGCAGCTATTTCGCAGCCGAGGTCGTCGCCGATCCCCGCAATATACCGCCGTCGATCTCAGGGAAGCTCCGGGCCGGCTTGCCGGCTGACGTGCTGATCATCACCGGTGAGCGGACACCTCTCTCCTACCTCCTGGAGCCGCTGACACGTCGCCTCGCCATGACGATGCGAGAGCAATGAGTTCTTGGCCAACGCGGAGCTTGGCGGCGCTCGTCCATCCCGATACAAGCGCAGATGGAGCGACGGCCCGCTGCAAGGTGTCCGCAGCGCAGAGGTAGAACGCGTGATGAACGACGGCACGATCGAGAACGACTGGTCGCTGGACAAGGTCATCGGCATCATCGGGCTCGGCTACGTTGGCCTGCCGCTCGCGCTCGCTGCCGCGACGGCCGGATATCGGGTCGTCGGCTTCGACGTCGATCGCGCGAAGGTCGAGAGCCTGCAAGGCGGCCGCAGCTATATCAAGCACATCGGTGAGGATGAGCTCGGTGCGGTCATCTCAGCCGGTCGTCTCGAGGCGACCACGGATTTCGCGCGCCTGCGCGCGGTAGACGCCATCATTGTGTGTGTGCCGACCCCGTTGGCCGCGCATCGCGAACCGGATCTCACCTATGTCATTCGTACGACAGAGACGATCGCGCCCCATCTCCGCCGCGGTCACCTCATCGTGCTGGAATCGACGACTTGGCCGGGCACCACCGAAGAGGTGATGAAACCGATCCTGGAGCGCTCCGGCCTCAAAAGCGGTGAGGACTTCTTCCTGGCCTATTCGCCGGAGCGCGAGGATCCCGGCAATCCCGCCTTCACCACGCGCGCCATTCCCAAGGTCATCGGAGGTGACGGGCCGATCGCGCTTCGCCTCGCCGATGCGCTCTACAGCGCCATTGTGGCCGGCACGGTGACGGTATCGTCCACGCGCACGGCCGAAGCGGTGAAGCTCACGGAAAACATATTTCGCGCCGTGAACATCGCTCTCGTCAATGAACTCAAGATCGTCTACGAGCGGATGGGAGTGGATATCTGGGAAGTGATAGAAGCGGCCAAGACGAAACCTTTTGGTTACATGCCGTTTTATCCTGGCCCTGGGCTTGGCGGCCATTGCATCCCCATCGATCCCTTCTATCTAACCTGGAAGGCCCGCGAATACGAGATCTCAACACGGTTCATCGAACTTGCCGGCGAGATCAACACGGCCATGCCGCATTATGTGGTGGAGCGACTGGCGCGGGCTTTCGACCAGATGACCGGCCGCGGCCTCAAGGGCGCGAGGGTTCTGCTGCTCGGCCTCGCTTACAAGAAAAACGTGGATGACGTGCGAGAAAGTCCGGCTTTCAAGCTCATCGAGCTTCTGGAACACCGGGGTGCTGATGTGGGTTATTACGATCCCCATGTCCCTGCTATCCCGCCGATGCGGGAATATCCGGATTACCAGGGACGACCGCGCATCGCCTGGAATGGCCCGGCGATCGCGGCCTTTGACGTCGTGCTGATCGCCACCGACCATGACGACGTGGACTATAAGCTGGTTGCGGACAATGCCCGGCTTGTCATCGACACGCGCAACGCCTGTGCGCGCGCTGGCATCACCGCCCCCCATATCGTGAAAGCCTGACGTCCGGAGATCGTCGCATGCGTGTTCTCGTGACAGGAACGGCCGGTTTCATAGGCTTTCACGTGGCAAAGATGCTCACCGAAGCCGGCCATGATGTTGTCGGTATCGACGGAATGACGGCGTATTACGACGTGGCGTTGAAGCAGCGTCGACACGCGATGCTGCTGCAATCGCCAAATTTTACCGCCCATGAGTTGATGCTGGAGGATGAGGATAAGCTGGCCGCCGCTTATAGCGCGGCGAGGCCGGAGGTCGTCATCCATCTCGCAGCCCAGGCAGGAGTTCGCTACAGCCTGGAGAACCCGCGGGCGTATGTCGATACGAACCTCGTTGGCAGCTTCAACCTGATGGAATGCGTGCGCCGTGCACCGCCCCGCCATTTTCTGCTCGCATCGACAAGCTCTGTCTATGGCGGCAACACGAAGATGCCTTTTGTGGAGAGCGACCCGACGGACCATCCGCTGACGCTCTACGCCGCGAGCAAGAAGGCGACCGAAGTGATGACGCATTCCTACGCGCATCTTTGGGGCATTCCGACCACCGTTTTCCGGTTCTTCACGGTCTACGGCCCATGGGGCCGGCCAGACATGGCATTGTTCAAATTCACGAAGGGGATCATCGAAGGAACCCCCATCGACATCTATAACAACGGCGATATGGCGCGGGACTTCACCTATATCGACGATCTCGCACACGCCATCGTGCTCCTTGCGCATACGATACCACCGGATCCGCAAACTCTCGAGGACGAGGCGGCTGGACACCTTGGGCTCAGCCCAGTCGCACCTTACCGTGTCGTCAATATCGGCAATGGAGAACCGGTGCGTCTCACGGCCTTCATAGAGGCGATCGAGCAGGCCATTGGTCGTCCGGCCATTCGCAACTATATGCCGATGCAGCCCGGGGACGTGCCGGCGACCTTCGCCGACGCGAGCCTTCTGGAGCGTCTGACAGGCTTCCGTCCAGCCACCCCTGTCGCCCTCGGCGTCAAGCGTTTCGTGGCCTGGTATCGCGACTACTTCAACCAGTGAAGCTTCGTGCGCCCCGACCGTGTCAGCAGGGCCCATCGTCATGCATGGCCGGGCCTCCCGCAGATTGCCCTCTGAACGCATGTATCCAGACGGGGCTTGCTACAGGGGAGCCAGCCGCTCCTGGATGGCTTCCATGATCCGCCGAGCACGACTATCGAAACTATGTTCGTTCCGTATTGTCTCGCGGAGCTGCATGGCTCTTGCCTGACGCGCCGGCGGGTCCGCGCGAAGAGCCGCGATCGTCGCCGCCAGCTCATCCGGCCCGGAGCAAACCGGGACGGCATCGCCGAAGACCGTCTCCAGACCAGCAACCGCATCGCTGACGACCGTTGCGCCGCAGGCCGCAGCATCGAAGAGCCGGTTGGCGATGAAGCCCTCCCGCGCCATATCCGGCCAATGGTCAGCGATAAGAATGCTGCCAGCTCCATAGTAGCGGAAGAGCTCACAATTCGGAACATGAGGCGTCAGCACCCGCTCCGCCGGCAATAGGCCTTCCCATCCGTCGCCGATAATGGCGCAATCGATGCCGGCGGCGAGCGCATGGCGCAGCATTGGCCGCTCCACCCCACGCGAATTGCCGACGAAAAGCGTCTCGGGCAGATCCGTGACCGGCGCGAGAGCCGGGCGGAAAACTTCGGGGTCCGTGCATTGCAGCAAGGTGGACACCCGGCTGCCATGCCGGCTGGCCAGCTTCTCAGCATAGGATGCAGAGGCGACGAACACATGGTCATAGGCGGCGAGTTCATCATCATCCGCTCGATCAGGATGGCTGATGAGCCACATCAGATTGAGAACGCCGGACTCCGGTTGGAAGCGGGACAACCCGCGCAGCACAATATTGACATCGTCGCCCGCTCCCACACCGGTGGACCAGTCGGGAAGGCAATCGATGCGAACGAGGCAACCACAACGCTCCAGGGCTTTGCCAAGGCCTCTCGCGAAATGCCAGTCGCCCCAGCGCTCGCGCTGAGCCGGATCTGGCACCGCGATCTTGATGGCGATGCGATAGCTTTGCGCCACCGCTGCTAAAGCCGCGCGCAAAACGGGAGCACGATGCTCGTAACGATGGTCGCGCATCACACGGGCGCGCAGCCGCGCCACCAGAGCTCGGCGTTCGTCTTCTGTTGAGAGGTAGCGCGCGAGAAGGTCATTGAGCTCTCGTCGCGTCGTAAAGCTTGGCAGCAGGCCGTCGAAGATCTCAGCCGCGCCGTCGACGCAGTTGGTGATGACCAAAGCCCCCGCGGCCAGGGCGTCGAATACGCGGGAATTCAGCGAGGCCCAATCCCGGGTGACAGGATGACTGTCATCTATAACGAGGCGAGCCCCGGCATAGGCCCGTGCCACCTCATCATAGGCAAGGGCGCCCTGCCAGTAGACGCCCCAACGCGGATGCCCCTTCCAGCCATGGCCATAAATCGCGAGCTTCGAGCCGAAGCGGTCAAGGTCGATCTGATCGAGTGCCGTGCGCGGCGAACCCCAATGATTCCCAGTGAAAACTATATCATGGCGCCTCTCCAACGGCGCACGATCAGGATGAAAGCGGGCAGGGTTGGTTGCGATCGGAAGCAAAAGCGCCTCACGGCCAGTCTGAGCAGCAATCGTCCTGCACGCCTTGCGTGAAGAGGCGAGCAGAACGTGATAGTGAGAGAAGGACGGACTCGCCAGCCACTCATCGATGCGGTTACGCAACCAGGCAACGACGATGAGGCCCGGATTGCCCCCGCTCAGTTGCCGAAGATCGACATCGTGCCGCATGACCACGACAATGTCGGCACGGGCCAGCTCCGGCCTACGATAGCCGGCAAAGAGAATATCCCATCCGAAGCATGCACGCAGGGCCTCGGCGAACTCCTGGGCTGTGAAGACGTCCCCGGCGGCCGCTGCCCCATCGGCTTCGGTCACGATGAAAACCACTCGCAGCGCCTCGCGCCGCCACGGCAACCCGCCAGAGATCAGGGCCTCGAGTGCGGCTCGGCGCAGACGTGGCGCAAAACGGGAAGCGAGCAGCCGACGATTGGCAGCTTGCGCCGCCAAAATGGAGACCATCCGCCCCGGGGCATCCTGCCTGGCGATGTCACGCGTGGCGGCGCGCCGGTGCAGTGCCGCAAGGCCTGAATCGCAGACGATCGTACGGCCCAGCTCGCCACGGAGCCGCAGACAGAGGTCAACGTCCTCCTGACCGTAGACATAGCCTTCGTCGAAGCCGCCGATAGCGAGAAAATCCGCGCGCCGCATCATCATGGCGGCCGCTGTCACCGCCGGAACGTCGGCTCCGCCCGCCACTGGCTCCGGCGCGTCGGAAACTTCAAGCGGCCGGTAGAGCATGCCCTCACCGTCGGCCCTGGCCACGCCGAATGAGATGCCGTCGTGGTGAACCTGATGGCTCCATCTGTCCCCTGCCGGGCGTGGCTCCCAAAGCCGCAGGCCGACCGCCCCGATGGTCGCGTCCGCCTCCAGCCACGCCGCTAGCCTGCGGACGCAAGGTTCGAGAAAAGCGATATCGTTGTTGACGAAGAACAGGAAATCCCCGCGCGCCCGGTCCGCGGCCAGATTGTTGGAGGCCGAAAAAGAGTGGTTGGCGTCGCGAGCGAAGACCGTCAGGGTGAGCGCATCGGCAAAGCCCATCGCCACAGCGCGGCTATCATCGCTGGACGCATGATCCACCACGATCACCTCCAGCCCCTCGCCTTGCCCGGTGGTCACGATCGACCTTAGCAAATCGTCCAGCAAGGGGGCACCGTTGTGATTCAGCACGATCATGCTGACGCGCGGCCGTCTGCGTCTCCGCCAGGGCCGGATCGTAGGAGGCCGCCGTGCAGAACGGTGGCGCAATGGCAGATCAGGCCACCGATCGGAGAGCGATTCGCTCCGACCGAGAAGATCGACCAGGGGGAAATCCACGAGCATCCCTGTCGTGCCGTTGGCACCTGGCAACAGCGTACCATCAGCGATGCAGCGAACCGCGACCTCCCGCATGCCGCCGTTCATCAGACGCGCCGGCAAGGAGACTGAAAAACCGTGGAAACCGGAGCCGGTAGCGGCCGCGAGGTCGGAGCGATACGAGTCCGCCCTCACGACTGTCACCACGAGGCCGTCGACGAGAATGCCGATATCGACAGGACGACCGGGCTCACCCGGATTGGCGGCCCATCCGCGGATCTCGTGGCAGTTCGCCATCTCCACCTTGCCGATAAAGGACGGCGCGGGCTGGGCCGACACGGTGCCGCGAGGAGCGGACAACCGCTTCGGCAGCACCGCGTTTCCGGCGCTCAGCACCTCCACCCCGTCCGCCGTGAGTCGCAGCGCGTGCTCTCGTCCATCGAACAGGCGTCGGGGAAGTACGATGGCGAAACCATGGTGGCCCGCGATGCCGAAATGAGCATTGACATCCGGTCGAGCGAGAGCGGCCTGAGCCGTCGCGATGAGGATATCGCCGTCGTAGAGTCCAATCTCGACCGTTTCATCTGGCCGAGCCACGTCATAGGCCCAACCCGTAATGACCCCGTCCTCGCAGGTGTCGATGGTGCTGCGCACGGTTTGCCTGAAAGTCGAAAAGACGGCGCCGTCACTGCCGGGAACAGGCCGCCCGTTAGGCAACCTTATGTGGATGGCGTGATCCTTCCCGTCGATCAGGGGCATCGGGAGGAGGAGCCGCCACCGTGTGGCCTCCTCGTGCCGCACTGCGACACGTAAGCGGCCAAGCAGCGTCTTGCCGTCATAGACCGCGAGCAGCGCGCTCGTCCCGAAAGCGCCGGAAACCGCACCGGTCACACAGGCGCCATCGAGCGCCCATCGCAGATGCAGTGAAGGCTCCGGATCATGACGAATGGCGCGACGCGGGGCCGCGAGATCATCGTCATTCAGGATGTCGATCACCCCCGTCATTCCGGTGACCGGCCGTAGACCGCCTCCCATTGCGCCGCGATGATCTCGGGTAAAAAGCGGGAAGCGAAACCCCGCCCCGCTTTACCCATGGCCCGCCGTCGCCCGTCGTCCCCATGCAACGCATTCACGGCTGCGGCGAGCTCTCCCGGATTACGGCTGGCACCGAGCAATCCCGTTTGCCCCGGGAGCATCGCAGCCGCGACGCCGCCCACGTCCGGCGCCACCACCGGCACACCACGCGCCTGCGCCTCGATGAGGACATTCGGCAGTCCCTCGAAGTGCGAGGTCAACAGGAGGACATCTAAAAGATCATAGTGATCGACGAGATCATCGGCCACCAGGCCCGCCAGCGTGATCCGCCCGCCGAGCCCCCGTCTCTCCACCTCCGCCTCGATGACGGGCCGTAATCGGCCATCCCCGATCAGGAGCCCGTGGACGGTGGGATCCCGGTCACACAGGCGTGTTAGAACTTCGAGCCATAGCAGCGGATCCTTCTCCCGCTCCAGCCGCATGACGCCGCCGACCACAGCCGCGTCCGGCACGATGCCGTAACGCCCCCGCAGAACACCGCCGCGCCTTCGGCGCCCGCCGCGCAGCCATTCGGCGTCGATCGTGTTCGGGATGATAGCGGCCCGTTCGCCCAGAACGGCAGCGTCGAGGCCCAGCCAGTCGAGCCAGCCGTGGAGATTCCGCTCGCTATTGTTGACGAGCTTCACGCTGCGATCCCTCAGGACAGCCCGCAACAAGCGGTGCAGCCGCGCATTGCGGGCGTATTCCGCTTCGTCCTCTGCTCCGCGACTGCCCGGAGCGACGCTGCCACCCCGCAGCACGACTGTCGGCGTGCCCGAGAGGATTCCAGCAATTGCCGCATGCCCGGCAGCCTGCGGGGTCCAGGCCTGGATGATCGCTGGCCGCAGCGCGGCTATCGCGGCCGCAATCTGGGCAATCTCTCGCAGATTGATGAGGAGTTGGAGAGGCTTCGGCGGCGCGGCCAGTAAGGGGAACGCACCTGCGATGCTCTCCGCCGCACCTGTGTAGTCGGCAAGCGTTGCGAGCCGGACACCTGTCTCCAACAGTTCCGAACGGAAAAAGGCGCCCCGACCGCCGCGCCGCGCGTCCGTGCAGATCACCCAAACGTCGTATCCGCGCCGCACCTGCGCCTGTGCAAGCAGCGCGCATTGGCGTTCTGTCCCGCCGGCGGCGAGCGAATTGAGAACATGCACAACCAGTTCCGGACGCGCGTCGTAAGCCAGCGGCCGTCGCGCCCGCCTCATTCGCTCGACACCTGCCAGCCAATCGCCGAGCCAGTCGTTGGTCGGCCGCGCTGTCGGGGAGCTCGGCGCTAGAGAGTGACGCTGGTGTGCGAGACTGGCCGCGACCACCTCGCCGAGAGCGAGGCATGCCCCCTCTTGACGCGCGTGGACCGACGCGAGCGCGATATTGCCCTGCGACAAAGCGAGCAGACCGAGGCGCCGAAGCGCTTCACCACGCACGACTTCCTCGGCTGCCAGCGGCTCGAGCAGGATGCGCGCCGACCGCACCGCACCGGCCGCCGTGAGTATGTCAGCAAGGAAGAGGCGATCTTCGAACTCGGGGGATGCGGCCAGGCGGTGCTGCAAGCGACGCAGGACGCGGGTCTTCAGTCCTTGCCGACCACACATGCCCAAGACGTCCAGGGCCACGAGCCAGAATTCAACCCCCCGCGGGGTCCGGCGCAAAGCCTTGTGCAAGAGCATGCGCGCTGCGGCCAGGCGCCCCGACCAGACATAATGCTGTGCAAGCAGACGCAGCGGACGGACGTCTCCCGGTCGGAGTTCGGCAGCTCGCAGGAGGCAAGCTTCTGCATCAGCCAGGCTTATGGAGCTTGTTTGAGGATCCGCCGGCGCCGATACGAGGGGCAGCCTACGGGGCTTTCCCTCTCGCACGCGTCCTGCCGCTTGTTTCCCTGGTATTTGCGGATGAACGGGGGCTTCGCGCCTCGCCGGAGACAGCTCCTGGAGGCCGGCTTCGCCTGATCGCAAAAGCGCCTCGAAGTCCGTCGGAAGCAATAGGAGCAGCCGCCGCCAGGATGCAGCTGCCTCGTCCAGCCGCCCGAGCCCGCGCTGAGCGCGAGCCAGCCAGCGCAACGCCTCGGGATCGTCCGACTGTCGCGCCTGCGCCTTGTCAAGAAGGTGATAAGCGTCCGTAAGGTCGCCTGCGCGGAAGCAAGCGATGCCGGCGGCCAGCAAGTCCTGCGCACCTCCCGCCCTCGCCGGAGCACTTCGCTCCCAAACCTTCCGCTGAGCGGCAGAACGGGTAGAGACGCAATTTCGGATTGCATAAGTCAATGAGATACAACCTTAAATGAATACTATTCTGGAGAAATATTCTTGAGAAATTGGTTGCCGCAATCTCTGCAATATGCATGATTACGCTTACCATATCAACTGCGCAATACAGTCATCTGCATAGATATACCGTTCTCTCTCGCTTTAAGAGCCGTGATCACGGCGGAAATCCGCGTCACATTTAAGATAATTAGATTTTCTTATAGACTAATACTATATTTTGGAGAATTCTTATGGGCATCATGGACCTGTTCCCGACCAGGGCCGAGGGTGCGCTTTGCGCCGGCCAGCGTTTGCTTCAAGAGCAATCCTATCGAGAAGCTGAAGCGGCTTTCGTGCTCGCCCATACCGCCGAGCCTCGTGCCGAGGCGCCACTACTCGGCCTTTGCCGCGTGAGCTACGCCACCCGCAACTGGCGTGATCTCGACCGCTGGACACGCCGCCTGCTTGCGCTGGCGCCAACACATGCCGAGGGCCAGCTGCTCCGCGCCCGCGCTTACAACGCCGAACGGCAATGGGCACCTGCAGCGGCCGCTTGGGCCGTCGTCGCGCAGGGGCGCCCCGACTGGCCGGAGGCGCAGTTCCAGCTCGCGCGCGCCCTCCACCGCAGCGGCGATGCCGCCGGCGCCGATGAGGCAGGCGAGCGCCTCGCCGAGCTGACACCACGCACGGCCCTCTGCGCTGATCTCCTGGGGCAACTGGCGCTTGAGCGAGGACGCTGCGAGGCCGCTGCCGCATTCTTCGCGAGCTTGGTGACAGAGGATCCGGCCGCTGCCTGGCGCCGGTTCGAGGCGCTCCGCCAAGCCCGCCATTATCGCGGTATTGCGGCCCTGGCCCGCGCCTCGCTGGAGGGAGAGCTGGGGTCCGACGCAAGTCGGGCCCTGGCGATCCGACAAGCAACCGAGGAAGCGCTGCGCGTCCTTGCCGCACGGGCAATGGCGCAGGAGCGCGCAGGGCATCTTGATGAGGCGTTTCAGGACCACACGGCCATTCTCCTGGCCGATCCCGGCGATGGTCCGGCTGCCCGCGGCAAGGCGCGCATCAAGCGGACCCTTCATCTCACTGCTCATGATGCTTTGCATGCGCAGGACTGGGAAGCCGCCCGAGAGGCGTTTCAACGGCTCGTGCAGCTCGATGACGGCGATCTCGACAGCCGGATCCAGTTGGGCAGGCTCTTGATGCGGCAGCGGGATTGGCACGCCGCGGCGCGGTTATGGCAGACCGCGATCGCGGCCAACCCCCGGCTAGTGGAGGCGCATGTCCAGCTTGCCCGCGCGCTCGATCGCAGCGACAATCACGCCGCAGCCCTTCCCCACTGGCGCAATGTCCTGGAATTGGTCCCGGGCAATCCAGAGGCACGGGAGATGCTCGCCCAGATGCCGCGGCGCATGCTTGAGCATGTGCGCAGGCTGATCGACGCCGGAGCCCTCACCGAAGCGGTCGAAGCTCTCATGCTTGCACAATCGCTATCGCCCGACGATCCCGACCTCGCCCGACGCACCGAGCACGTTGGCCGCCGGTTGCTGCAGGCGATGCGAGCGGCGTTTAAGTCCGCGGATTGGGAGGCGATACTCGCTATTCAGGCGGCAACGCGATCGCTGCGGCCCGACGATGCCGATGTGCATCTGCTGACCGGTCGCGCTGCGATGGCGCGGCGCCAGTATGATCTCGCCATCACAGCCTGGAACAGGCTGGGTGAACTCGATCCGGCAATGGTCTCCATGTGCCGGCTGCAACTTGCACGGTGCTATATGCGCTCGGGCCGCCTCACGGAGGCGCAACCCATCGTCGCCGCCATCCTGGCTGAAAAGCCGGACCATGTGGAGGCGCAGGCCATGCTGGCTCAACTTGGGGCAAGGGCGCCCGACCTCAACGCGAGCCAAGACGCCGTCCTTCACGTGAACGCCCCGCGTGGGCCGAACGGCCGAGAGAGCCGAGCCACCTGAACCCCATTGCTGCGCCCCATTTGAAGCTCGTTCCTGACGCGAAGCAAAAGCGGACTTCCAGCCATGCGCGCGCCCTCCCTGTTTGTTCCGCCAGCCGGGCCGGCTCTGATCTCCCGATGGCCACGGCACGTGCTGACCCTACGCAAGCGGGGGCGTCTGCTGATGGAACACGGCGAGTACAAAGTAGCGGGGCTCGTGTGGGAAAGCCTGCTGCGCAGCCTTCCGCGCGATGCGGAGGCCCGCCACTGCCTGGGAAGGATCCGGGCGCTGGATGCCCAGGCAGTGGCCACGCATCAGCCCAAGGTAGAGCCAGCCCCAGCCCTCAAGATTGCCGAAGCGCGGCCTCAGGAGGTGCTGCTCAGTGTTCACAGCGCTGCCACCGCGCGAGACGGCTTGGCACTGCTCACCGCGCTCGAAGGCGCGCGGACTGTCCTCCCCACCGCCGAGAGCGAGGACCTCACCCGGCTGCACGGCCCTTCGCTGCTGCAATGGCTCAACCACATCGAGCGCGGCGATGGCCTGTGCGAAGGCATGGAACGGCGTCTGGCCGATCTGATCAGCGGCCACGATAACCTCATCCTGTCCCTGCTGCGGCAAATTGCTGAGGACAGGCGCTACGACGCGGCTCTCGCGATTCTGGTTGATCTTGCGTCCCGTTTACCGTCTCCCGTTCAAGAGAACGCGGGTGTCCTCGGGCTCATCGCGGCGATCGCGCCAGACTATAGCCAGGAGGTGGACGGCGCAGCGCTCGCAGCGCTCCTTCTCGGCGCTGCCGGAAACCACGGCGAAGCCGTCGGCTGGTGGCGCAAGGCCCTCTCCCTGCGTTCGGATGCCGCCAACCGCCGTGGCCTCCTTGCTGCCCTGCGGGGAGCCGGCGATGACCTCGCCCTCGCGCAGGAAATCGCGTCGTGGCTCACGAACGGGGCTCTGCCCGACGCCCAGCCCGCAAGCGAACAGAGTGCGGTCGTCGCAGCCATGCGCCATCTCGTTCAATGCGCCCAACGGCATGGCGACGCCACGGGCATTATGGCAATCGAGCGGTGCCTCACCGATCGCCAACCCGGGGTGCTCACGTCCTGGCTCGCCGCGAGCTGCGCGCTCGCCCGGAACGATTGCCGCACTGCTCTGTGCCATCTCGACATCGCAGCCCGTCAGGCCAGCCTCGCTTCCAGCGTTCCGATCGACATCCATGCCGAGCGCGCTCTCGTGCTGATGCGAGATCATCTTCACGGGGAAGCGCTGGAAGCATTTAGCCTCGCCAGAGCGGTCGACAACAATTCGCTCTATGTCCGTCGCCACCGGCAGTTGCTGGATGTCGTAACTTTCTGCGGCGCGGGGTCCGAGCCGTTGCGTTTTCCCGAATGTCTCGTCGACGTGATCATGGAAGAGGTGGCTGCCCGCCCCAACCCCTACACACCCAAGCTAGGCCATGTTGCGATGGTGTCCGGCTCCCTCGGGCAAGGCGGAGGCGAACGCCAGACCCAGACGATGGTGCGGCGTCTGCTCAAAGAACCCCGTATCGTCCAGCTCACGCTGCTCATTCGCTCGGTTCACCTCAAGGCAGGCGACGATTTTTTCTTCGACGCAGTGAAAGCCCTTCCCGTCGCGCATCATGTCTATGGCCGCGACTGGGCGTGCCCAAGCGATGTCGCGAGAGAACTGGCTGAACTCGCCAATCGCCCTCGCCTGGTTCGGGCGATCGCCCTTCTGCCCCACAATATGAGAGAGGATATCATCAGGCTATGCCGGGCCTTGTGGGATCACCGGCCGCAAGCCGTCCATATTTGGCAGGACATGCATGCGGCAGCGCTGGCGTGCCATATCGTGGGCGTGCCGCATTTCTTCATCCATCGGGGCTCTCTGTCGCCGGATTACTGGGCGCAGAACAGCCACCAGACGGCCACGCACTTCCGCCCCATGCGGCATTGCTACCGTCGGCTTCTTGAGCGGCCTGATTTCGTGATCCTGAACAACTCGCAGGCCGGCTGTCGCACGGACCAGCAATGGCTTGACTGGCCCGACGCCAGCCGCTTTCGGGTGATCTACAATGCGGTCGACTTCGCCGCGTTAGGCCTCGATGTAAGCCGAAACACCACACTGCGTGAATCGCTCGGCATCGAGGATCCGGCCACGCCTGTCATCGGCGGCTCGTTCCGCCTGCAGCCGGTAAAGCGCCCGATGTGGTGGGCGGAAGCCGCGCGCCTGATCCTCGACGCTGTGCCAACGGCGCATTTTCTCATCATCGGTGACGGCGACATGACTGACGCGGTCGCTGCCTTCAGCACCGACCATGGCTTTCGCGACCGGCTCCACCTGCCAGGCCGGGTCTCAAATGTCGGCGACTGGTATCGGGTCATGGACGTTAAACTGCTCACGTCCGAGCGCGAGGGCATCCCCAACGCCATCATCGAAGCGCAGCACTTCGGCGTGCCAGTCGTCGCCACCGATGTCGGTGGCGTCGCGGAGGCCATCGCCGACGGCGAAAGCGGCCTTGTCGTCGCCGCACGCTCTCCGGCGGACTATGCGGATGCGGTCATCCGCATCCTGCGTGACCCCGCCTGGCGCGCCAAAGCGCGGCAATGCGCGCCGGTCCATGTCCACGGCACATTCAGCCTGGACGCGGTTGTCGACCAGTTGCTTGGGCTCTACGGCCTGCCCGGTCGAGGCCGCCGTCAGACGACACCGATGCGCAGCAGCTCGTGAATATGGATGACGCCGACGGGCCGCTTGCCATTCATCACGAAGAGAACGGTGATGCTCGCGGAGTTCATCAGCGCAAGCACCTCCTGCACCAACGTATCCTCCGTCACCGTGATGGGCTTGCGGGTCATGACATCCGCCACCGGGCAGTCGGTGAAGCCGTTCTTGAAAGTCCGGCGCAGATCGCCGTCCGTGATGAGCCCCGCGAGGTCGCCATCGGCATTGACAACGCCGGTTACGCCCAGTCGCTTCGACGACATGGTGAGAACCGCCTGCGACAAGCTTGCATCCGCAGCAACCAGGGGCATCGCCTCACCCTGGACCATCACGTCCCGGGCGCGCTTCAGCCGTGCGCCCAGCTTGCCGCCGGGGTGGTAACGGCGAAAATCATCAGCCGAAAAGCCGCGGTTGGAGAGGAGGCAAGTGGCCAGCATGTCACCGACCGCCAGCTGCATGAGCGTCGACGTGGTAGGCGCCTGCCCGTTGGGGCATGCTTCCGGCATGGCGGGCAGCACCAGCGCGATATCCGCCGCGCGCGCCAAGGTGCTGCTCTCCCGTGAGGTGATGGCGATCAGCGGCACCTTGAAGCGATGCGTGTAGTCGATGATATCGGAAAGCTCCGCCGTCTCCCCAGACCAGGACAACACCAGCACCACGTCGGTGTCGTGGATCATCCCGAGATCACCGTGGCTCGCCTCGGCCGCGTGCACGAAATAGGCCGCCGTGCCTGTCGAAGCGAGGGTCGCCGCGATCTTGCGGCCGATATGCCCGGACTTGCCGATACCGGTCACGATGACACGGCCGGAGCTCCTGTGGATAAGAGAGATCGCCTCGCGCAGGCGCTCCCCGGTTTCGCCGCCCAGGGCATCATTGATGGCCGCAAGCCCATCCATCTCAAGGCGCAGGGTCCGACGCGCGACGTCGAGTGCATCATCGGGGCTCCGGAGGCCGGCGGAGGCGACGACAGAGAGCTCCGCCATCACCTCACCCCCGCCGTTTCTGCGAAGATGCGGCGCGCGCGTTCGAGATCAGCCTCCGTATCGACGCCCAAAGGCACCGCGTCGACTTCGACGGCATCGATGCGCATGCCTGCTTCGATCGCGCGCAGCTGTTCCAACTTCTCTCGCAATTCGAGAGGGGATGGCGGCAGCGCGATGAACCGGGCCAGCGCGGCCCGGCGCCACACATAAAGGCCGATGTGATGATAAAGAGGGCCGTCACCGGACGGCGCCGTAGCACGGGTGAAATAGAGGGCTCGAAAACGGCGTGCGCCAATCGGCGAACCGATCATTTTGACCACGCTCGGCGCGGTCTTCTCTTCCTCAATGGTGATCTCCACCACGGGAGTGCCGATCGCGACATCCGCATCAGTCAGAGGCGCCATCGCGTCCCGGATCGTATCGCGGGCAACCGTCGGCAAGTCCCCTTGGATATTGACGATCACGTCGTAGTGCTGATCCGGATCCCGCAGCGAGATCGCCTCGAAAACACGGTCGGACCCCGAGGGATGGTCGGAGCGCGTCAGAACCGGGTCGCCGCCAACGCCGCGGATCGCCTCCGCGATCTCATCATCATCGGTCGCCACAAGAACAGGCCCGACATCGGCCTCGATCGCGCGGCGCCAGACATGCACGATCATGGGCTCCCCCGCAATATCCGCCAAGGGCTTGCCCGGCAGCCGGGTCGCTGCACGACGCGCGGGTATGACGACGATCGGGTTCACGCCTGTTGTCCTTTCGTGACAGCCTGGATGCCGTCCTTGGTCAAATGGGTCTTCGCCAAGCGGTCGAAGGCCATGAGGGAGCCGAGCAGCGCCTCGAACTGGCTCAGTGGAACCATATTGGGGCCATCCGATGGCGCATGGTCGGGATCTTGATGTGTCTCGATAAAGACCGCCGCCACCCCAACCGCGACCGCGGCGCGGGCAAGCACCGGCACGAATTCACGCTCCCCCCCCGAGCTGTCACCTTGGCCGCCAGGTTGCTGGACCGAATGGGTCGCATCGAAAATCACAGGCGCGCCCGTACGGGCCATGATGGGGAGGGAGCGCATGTCCGAGACAAGCGTGTTGTAGCCGAAGGATACGCCGCGCTCGGTGAGAAGCACCTGGGGATTGCCGGCGCCGGTCAGCTTCGCCACGACGTTCTTCATGTCCCAGGGCGCGAGAAACTGCCCCTTTTTGACATTTACCACACGCCCCGTCGCGGCGGCAGCCAAGAGCAGGTCCGTTTGCCGGCAGAGGAAGGCCGGAATCTGCAGAACATCGACGACCTCAGCCACTTCAGCGCATTGGCGTGCGTCGTGCACGTCGGTCAGTACCGGCAGGCCAACCCTGCTGCGGATGTCGGCGAAAATCGGCAAGGCATCGGCAAGGCCAATGCCGCGCGCAGCCTTGGCGCTGGTGCGGTTGGCCTTGTCGAATGAGGTCTTGTAGACGAGGCCGATACCGAGCCGCTCGGCGATCTCCTTCAAGGCATGGGCCGTTTCCAGCGCATGTTGGCGGCTTTCCATCTGACAGGGCCCCGCGATGACGGCAAGCGGCAGACCATTGCCGATCCGCACGGGAGAGGTCGAGATCTGTCCTGACGGTCTGCGACCAATTTCAACCACGTCAAGAGGAGATTGGGTCATGGGCCTCATTCCGGGCATGTCGCCCCTTCCAACATGTCGCCGGTCGCTCATTCTTGCCACCCGACAACTCATCGTCCCCTGCATAGCTGCACGGGTTCCGTGCGGCAACTATGAGGCGGCAGCGCGCCGCGCGGAATTGTCGTCGCTCGCCATAAGCATAAGATTAATGAAGGAGATTTACGATCAGCACCGGCCGCGGATTGCCATGAATGGGCGAATGCCTAAGATCACGCGGCGAGGAGCCCGGGCGGCCGCGCATGCGGTTCAGATTTCGCCCTATTTGCATGCAATTGAACAGGCGGGAGCAGCACCCCGTCTCAGCCGGAGTTCGACGCAAGCATCATGACCGCAACCACAGTCTCTGCTCATACCGGCGCCAAGACCGCCTCCCCCCGCCGCATCCGGAAGGCCGTGTTTCCGGTCGCGGGACTTGGCACGCGGTTTCTGCCGGCCACGAAGGCGATGCCGAAGGAGATGCTCACCGTGGTCGACCGGCCGGTGATCCAGCATGTGGTGGATGAGGCGCGCGCCGCCGGCATCGAGCATTTCGTCTTCGTCACCGGCCGCAACAAGAGCGTCATCGAGGACCATTTCGACAGCCAGTTCGAACTGGAGCGCACCCTCGAGGCCCGCGGCAAGACCAAGGAATTGAAGGCGCTGCTCGAGGACCTGCCCGGCCCCGGCCAGACCAGCTTCACCCGCCAGCAGGCGCCCCTCGGTCTCGGCCACGCGGTGTGGTGCGCCCGCGAGATCGTCGGTGACGAGCCCTTCGCGCTGCTTCTGCCGGACATGCTCCACCACGGCGCGACGCCGTGCCTCGCCGACATGATCGCCGCCTACGAGGCCCATGGCGGCAACCATATCGCGGTGGCGCCGGTGCCCGAGGACCAGACCCACCAGTATGGCATCGTAGGCGTCGAGGATGCCAAGGCCAAGGTGTCGAAGATCACCAGCATGGTCGAGAAGCCGCCGAAGGGCACCGCGCCTTCGAACCTGCACATCACCGGCCGCTATATCCTGGAGCCGGCGATCTTCGACCTGATCGCCACCCAGGAGCGCGGCGCCGGCGGCGAGATCCAGCTCACCGATGCCATGCTCACGCTCGCCAAGACCCGGCCCTTCTACGCCACCCGCTTCGACGGCGCCATCTATGACTGCGGCTCCAAGACAGGCTTCCTCGCCGCCAATGTCGCCTATGCCATGGACAGGCCCGACATCGCTCCCATCCTCAGGCAGGATATCAACGCGATCTTGAGCCGCTGAACCGCCGGCTCAACGGAAGCCGCCCTTATCATACCGCCGCGAGCCCGACGACTGATGTCGCCGGGCTTTGCTGGAAAGCCATCAACGCGGGCCGTTGGATCATTCTTAATGATCGAGAACCTGCCCATGCAAATTTTCTTTGATTTCGTATAGACGACACAGATAACGATGGTTAACCTGTGCTTGGGCATCAGTCGTATGTCGATATTTTCATCACGTCGATTTTTTTAGACGACCCCTGCAACGCTTTTCAGCCATGCCCATGACGTGCAGGTCCGGGGGATGACCAATGATATTTTCAGGTATCGTCGAAGGCGGCGATAATTCTTCGCGTGTCGATTTAAAAGCATATGCCACTTGCTATGGATCGCTGAAGCCTACACGAGGAAAGCCTCATCTAACCGCCAAAGCTCTTGTCAGCGGTGGTTTTGTGCACGCGAGCCGCTGGGTCAAGCCAGCGAGCGGGCGTCTCGCGCTGGAACGCCCCTTGCCCAAGGAGCCGGGCGTCTACGCCTTTGTCCAGGGCGAGCGGGCGCTCTATGTTGGCATCGCCGCTTCCGGCCTTAACAGCCGCTTCTCGGCCTATGTGAGCCCAGGCGCCAGCGATCCGACACATCTTCGCATGCAAGCCCTGCTTGTCGAGGCATTGGAAAGCTCCGCGTTTCTCGACATTCTCACCATCGCACCACCGAACAGCAGCTGGAACGGATGGCCGGTCAATGCCAGCGCCGGTCTCGAAGTCGGCCTTATCGCCCACTACGATCTGCCCTGGAATATCCGCGGCGCCGGCAAAATCCGGGAACGGCGCAGGCGCACGGCAGAGCCCGCGACGGCTCTTCGCCAATAGTCGACAAGGCCGGCACCTATCCGCGGACCACACCGCGCGAGAGGCCACAACAATGCGGCCGCGAATAGGGCAGCACATGGGCAACGCCAACACGCTGAGAGCACGATGGCCTCTTCACGCTGCCGCCGTGCGGCTGACTGTTGCTCGAAGGTCTTGCAAGCGTGGCTGAAAACCGCCATGCTCACGCTGCCTACTTAACCATCTCAAGTAGATTCGGTTAATACAAGTAGAGGGCTGCCTCACGGGAGGAAAGCTTGGAACAACTCATTATCAATTTGATCGCCGGCGCACTCGGCGGCAACGCCGCCGGCAAGGCGTCACCACAGTTCGATCTCGGCACGATGGGCAACACCATCGCCGGCCTCGTCGGCGGCGGGGTCCTCGGCCAGATCGTCACCTTGATCTGGCCGAGCGTTGTTGCCGCAGCCCAGACAGGCAATTTCAGCATTGGCGGGATCATCACCAATATCATCAGCGGCGGCGCCGGCGGCGCCCTGCTGACCGCGATCATCGGCGCGCTGAAGAACCGGACCGCTTGAGAGCAGCCTAGATCGCGCTACGTTTGGTCAAAACATCCAAACGCGGTGCGATCGATTTCGTAGCCAAAAGTATGCTCTAAACATCAGAATTGTATTGCGCCAAGGCAGCTTCACAGTCGTCATGAAACTTCAATGCCGTCTCGGGATCTGTTTCCAATGCTACAAGCAAAAAGAGGCGCGTGTTGAAAATTGCGCGTATCTCCTCCGCCGGCATATTCTTTTTTAGATATGAGCCGAATGAATTTTTCATTTTTCGTAGAAAGGACACGCCTGAAACAACCGGATGATGGATCTGACCATCATTAGGCTGCGTTTCAAGCTCTCTTAAGGATACAGGACGCCCAACTCGGAAAGTTTTCTTGGAATGAAAGGAACGACCAAAACCGTTGACATCGCGGCACACAAAGCCGTCGCAGGAGAGTGTTGTTGACGTAAAGGACTCATCATTGGGCCAAGACAAGCCCATCTCGCCATTTGACAAACGTTCTTGAAAAACGATCGAATGTTCGGCACGGCGTACCATAAGATGATCTATTGCTCGGGAGGACAGCCTTGTGAGAGGATACATGCAGCCGTAGACCTGTTCGGAAAAGGCATGCATTGCATTGTACCACCACCACTTGTTGCTCGATTTGTGATATCCTGTTGTGATGAAGTCAACTTCATCTGCGTTGGGAAATGCGTTGAAAAACTCCGACAGATGATCGAGCTTGAATCTGACATCCCCCTCAACAAGCCAGAACGCGGCCACATCTGGGCGCGCGAGACGCGCAGCATAGTAGCAATAATCCCCACAACGCCACGCGGCATCGCGGGGAATATAAATCCCTCGCTCTTTTAGACTCTCGAAATCAAGGACAACCTTACCGAAAGTGTTGGGGACAGAAACCTGTCCTTTGCTTTCATCAACGAGCGCCACGACCTCGCGACCCGATTCGTTTTGGAGACGAGAGCAAAAGCCTTCGAGGGTCTCATCAAAATAATGAGTCCGTATCAGAATAACTTCACTCATATCTCTTTCTCGCGCAGAAATATTGATGACTACGTCCAGAACCAATGCGTTCTTGTGTTATCCTCAAGGCTAGGCCAAGTCAGCGACCACGCATGATATACCTTATGCTCCAACGACCGCATAAGAGGAATTAGCGGACAAGAACCCGGACGGTCGGATCATGAAACCTCCAGGCGGGAGCCCGCCGGCCCCCAGCTTCGTTTCGACGGGGGTGATTGTAATGCCCGAGGGACCGGTCGGCTCAGCTCGCTCCGGTATCCAGACAAAATCGAAATTGCGGCGCTCATCCATGAAACGCTGTATAGCCTGGAGATCGACGCGGCTGGGGGTATTTTTCTGCGACAACGGATAGACGGCAAGATAAGCCGGCTCAGCAAAACCCGTAAAAGCGGCCGAGCGAAGCTGGCGCATACGCTTGGCAAAGGCCGCCAGTTCTTGCTGCGATGGCTCCGCCTTGAGCGTCAACGGCTGCTCGACGAAGATCTGCCAGGGCGACAAGCCACGGCATACATCGAAATCCGTCAGAAGCGCCGAGGTTTGATCCTCAAGCAGTTCTGACGGAAAAGCGCCGACCAACTCTGCCTCGTTGATCTTCGAAACACGATGCTCGGCCTGCGAGATCAGGTCTTCGGGCTTGCCCGCGATCGCCACCGGCTCACGCTGCGGGTTTTTCATCATCGAGAACCAGTCGTTGAACTTGAAGTTCCAGACAGGCTCGTTGCGATTGGAGATCCACAGGCTAGGCCGCCCCAAGGCTTCGGCGAAGACCAGGCCATGCAGACTTTGCGAGATCACCACTTCCGACTGCGCGATCTGCTCAAGCGGCAGGAGCGAGTCGTCCATCATGTCGACGACACAGAATTCGTCGCTCGCGCGAAACGCGTCAAAAGCCTTGCTGTGCAGCGAGGAATGATGCGGCACGATCGCAGCGCGATACCGCGCGCGCATCTGGTCCGGGCTGACGAGACGTTTGACCAGAATGCCGGGGTCTCCCAGCGGCACATCTGGCACCTGAAGGCCCGCGGAGCGCAAGTGATTGCGGGTCAACTCGCCGCGCAGTGCCCTGATTTTGGTCACATCGATGGCGCCGAGTGCAACCGAGGGGCTGAGCACGCCCGAACCCCAGATATAGGAGTTCGCATTCGCCATGAAGAAGATGCTGCCGATCGGCAGCAGATGGGGCTGAGAGGACTCGGTGAAAACGCCCGTCGCAGCGAATTGGTTCTTCAGGATATAGGCGGAGATTGCGTCTCCACAGTTCCGGATCACGTTATAGTAGCGATAGGGCACCGTGCGCGTCGGCTGTTCACGATAGAGCATGGTCATCATCCGCCTTTAACCAGTAGTCGCCCATGCGCAGAAGCATAGCGGGCCGAGGTTCTCAATCCTGCAGATGGGCGGGAACTGCCCAAGGGAATTGCTGCCGAACGTAGGGGGCGATTGCAACAATCGCTTAGCCCGACGCGCGGTATTTCACGCCGGGATAGTCCATGCAGCCATCATGCCAGAATGACAACCACGCACCGGCAACTTTCCCTGCGTTATCCGCGGCCATGCAGTCTATCCGTCATCGTCTCAACCGGAAACAACCCGCACCGGAAAGCGCACGATATCCCTATCCATACCGCGCTTGCAGTTCGTCCAGTTCAGCCGCGTGAAATAGACATAGAAGGCGTCGCCAGCCGTGTCGAATATATCCGAATCGCTCGCGGGATCGATGAATGACGGATATTCAAAGTAATCCTGGCAGGCGCCCTTTGATTGCCAGAACGGTTTGAAATCGGCCAGCATCTTCGGCTCGCTCCAATTCACCAGGTCCTTGGACGTGGTGTAGAAAACGCCCGGATTGGGCAGGCCTGTGTTATAGGTGGCCAGCCACAGGTCGTGACTTTTCAGGCGGACGATGGAACGAAACCGGCCGAATGGCGGCTTGCCCTGCCTGCCGGCACCAATATTGTCGCAGTGGGTCGTCGCGTCATCACCGCGGTAGGCCTGCGGCGGGCGTGTAAATTGGCCCTCGCTCAGGACTTTCCACTCGCCTCTGGCCGCCTCGGCGACGGTGGAGCGGAACAGGCAATTGCCGTTCGGACCGGGCTTTGCCTCGCCCGCCGTCCACCCGACGAAATAGAGATACTGGCCATCGCGCACGATGTTCGAGGTAGTGAAGAAACCCGTCATCTTCACCTTCGGGTCGAAGGGCTTGCTCGATGAAGCCACGAGCCGCTCCGCTTTGGGCAAGAGCGAAAAATCGAGGTCCTTTGCATCCGCGCTGACTGTCACGATCGAGGAATACCAGCAGGGCGACTGGGCGCCGGGACCGTCGCAGACGCCCTTGTGCCGCTTACCCATGAATTCCTGGCTGCCGAGGCCGATCACCCGGCCCTCACCCACCGGGAGCAGCGCCTGAATCCAGTAGCGGTCGTCGAACTCAGCCGGGTTTGGTGATTCGGCGGCGCGGGATGAAATCGAGCAATTGGGCTTCACGCTGTCGAGGCGGTCCCCTTCCATGAACCAGTTTGTCAGGTGACCACTGATCAGAACCACGGAACCATCGGCACGCCGTAGCGCACGGGCGGGGCTGTCTGGAATGCTGTTCGAACGGCACCTCTCCGCAGCATAGTCGTAGACAGTCTCTGCCTTTGGAGAGAGTTCAAGACGGATAGTATCCTGGGCCTTTGCTGCGGCACTTCCCCCCAAGAAGAGCACGCAACACAGAGTCATTCGCACAAATGTCATTACTCATTCCGCAAACGGGATGGGGATAGTGGCGGAGACCCTATCTATTCACAGCTTCGATGTTGAAAACATGTCAGACGGGCCATCGGGGCATTTTTTTTCGCGCCCGACAACCCCAGATAGCCAACAGCCCGTAATCACCTCTGGATGGCGCAGGTCATGGCGCCTGGAAAGTGACCCGGCAAGCCCTCACGCGCGGCATCATGCGATCGCCCGAAGTCACGGCATATCCGCTTGCTCAAGCGCCAAATACAGACGTGTTTTTGGGATCGATGGCCGCCCGGTCATACTGATTAGCGGCTTGGAAACACCATCAAACTTCAAGAGCCTCTAAAGGCATTTGTTTGATGGTGGGCGCACAAGGGCTCGAACCTTGGACCCGCTGATTAAGAGTCAGCTGCTCTACCAACTGAGCTATGCGCCCGCCGCGACGCTCGCTGAGCGCCGAGAACTCGGGGTTGTTACCAAAGAGCTTTGCCCATGTCCAGCGCCACAAACACATTTTGCCAGCATTTCGTGGCGAGGAGGCCTGCACTTAACGACGGCACCATCCTAACGCATTATGAAATAACCGGAATCTGCAATCCAAAACGATGCGTGGCCCTTCTTTTCACGCGCGCAGCGCCTGTTGAAAAGCCGCCCAGGCTTTTGCCGGGCGGCTTGGAGATGTCACTCGATAGAATTTGCTCCGGAGTCACGCACGCGGAGCGTCTGACGCGGCGGGATCCCGGCCGTGGCTACTCCGCAGCCTGCGCGTGCAGGCGCTCGCCGCGCGCCAGAAGCTTGTTCAGGGCCGACAGATAGGCCCGGGCCGAAGCGACCAGCGTGTCGGGATCGGAGCCGCGACCCGTCACCGGGCTGCCCTTGGCGTCGAGGCGGACCGAGACTTCCGCCTGGGCGTCCGTACCTTCGGTCACCGCATGCACCTGGTAGAGCTCGAGCTTGGCGTCATGTGGCACCAGCGCCTTGATGGCGTTGAAGGTGGCATCAACGGGCCCGTTCCCCTCGGCCTCCTCGGTGCGAACCTCCCCACCGATGTCCAGCTTCATGGTGGCCCGCTGCGGCCCGCGCGTCCCCGCGATGATCGAGAGCGACACCAGCTTGACGCGATCATGCGCCGTCAGGATGCCTTGATCGACCAGGGCCTCGATGTCCTCGTCATAGACATCCTTCTTGCGGTCAGCGAGGTCCTTGAAGCGGCGGAAGGCGTCCTCCAGAGCGTTGTCGCCCAGCTCATAGCCCAGGGCCTTCAGCTTATCGCGGAAGGCATGGCGGCCGGAATGCTTGCCCATCACCAGCGAGGTCTTCGACACACCTACGGACTCCGGTGTCATGATCTCGTAGGTGGAAGATTCCTTCAGCATGCCGTCCTGGTGGATGCCGCTCTCATGGGCGAAGGCGTTCCGGCCGACGATGGCCTTGTTGTACTGCACCGGGAAGGAGGTCACGGCCGAGACGAGCTTGGAGGCCCGCGTCAGCATGATCGTATCGACCCCGACCGTATAGGGCAACACGTCGGCACGGGTCTTGATCGCCATCACGATCTCTTCCAGCGCGGCATTGCCGGCCCGCTCGCCGAGGCCGTTGATGGTGCATTCCACCTGGCGCGCGCCCCCCTCGACGCCCGCCAATGAATTGGCGACGGCGAGGCCCAAGTCGTCATGGCAATGCACCGAGAACACCACCTTGTCCGCGTCGGCGACCGTCTCGCGGATGGTGCGGAACATGGCGCGATATTCATCCGGCGTCGCGTAGCCCACCGTGTCGGGCAGGTTGATCGTCGTGGCGCCCGCCTTGATGGCCGCGTCCACGCAGCGCAGAAGATAGGCGATCGGAGTGCGGGTGGCATCCATAGCCGACCACTCGACGTTATCGACGAGGTTGCGCGCCTGCGTCACCGTCGCGGTGATGATCTCGAGCACCTCTTCCTCGCTCTTGCGCATCTGATGCGCCAGATGGATCGGCGACGTCGACACGAAAGTATGAATCCGCGGCCGCCGAGCGTGGCGCACGGCCTCGCCGGCGCGGGCGATATCGCCCGGAATGGCGCGAGCGAGGCCCGCAACGACCGCATTCTTCGTCCGCTTGGCAACCTCCACGACGGAATCGAAGTCGCCGATGGAGGCGATCGGGAAGCCCGCCTCGATGATGTCGACGCCCATCGTGTCGAGGATTTCGGCGACCTCGAGCTTTTCCTCGGGCGTCATCGAGGCGCCGGGGCACTGCTCGCCGTCACGCAGGGTAGTATCGAAGATAACGACGCGGTCCTTGTCGGACGCGGATACCGGAGAGTTCATTTTGTTCGTCCTTGAGCTTGAGGAGCGCTTCTCACAGGGGGCGGCGCTCGATCGCGGTGGCCGTCACATCCCCTGAAGGCCCAGGCAAAGCCCGGCCGGCCCTCAGGGGCGGCTAAGGAGGAGGCCAATAAGGCTCAGGCGCGAAGACAGCTCAAGACGCGCGTCGAGAGCGACTGCGGACATGGCCGCGGTCCCCTGCGCAATCCCTGAAGCTATCGCAGTCACTGAACCTCAATCCCTTTTCAACGCAGCCGCGGACACTCCGCGTCAACGACGATCGCTCAAATGGTTGTAACCGAGACGAATAGGCGCTGACAAGTCATCAATCATCCGGTTGACCCGGCCGTGACAAATGAAAAAGCTGGCGACAGGATGGAATCAGACTCCGGGGATAGCGATGTTGAGCCGTTTGACTTTCGCCGTGCCACTCCTGTTGGGCTTGGCCGCCTGCAACACGACCGCGCAGAACCCTCCCGCTGCCCAAGCTTACGCGGACAGCTCAAACGGTGTGCTCGCAGCCCCGCTTGACAGCGCCAGCCTGGCGAGCCGGAGCTGTGGCGCGCCGATCCTCGGCTTCCGCCGTATCATCGATAGCGACGTTCAGGTCGGCCATCTGAGCCCCTCCGTCTACAAATCCATGATTCCGGACGTCAGCCGCGCTGCCAGCGCCTGCGCCCAGGGCAACGATGGCCAGGCGCTCGCGATCCTAGCCGCCGTCAAGTCGCGCAACGGCTATCCCTAAGGCCGGCGTGAGAGCCTGCCTCACGTCAGCATGTGCTTGAGATAAAGCTGCAGGAAGGGAGGCATGGTCGCGGGATCGATATCGCCTACCCTGCGCACGAGCCTGATTCCGGACAGTTCAGGCTCGGGCTCGGCCGCAAGAAAGTTTTCGATCCGGCCGACAAGCCTGTCGGCCGGAAGCACTGACTGCACCGGGCGCATAAGCGCCAGCCGCGGCTCGTCAAAAACAGCCGTCCAGCCTTCGCCGATCGTGACATCGTCGGCACCGAGCCCTGTTTCCTCGGCCAGCTCCCGCTCCACACTCCCGAGAAGGTCCACGCGGCCGTCCGGCAGCACGTCCGCCAGATCAGGCGTTCCCGCCGGAAAATAGGCCTTCCCAGCATTGGCGGTGTGGTCACCCATAACCCCGAGGACGAAAGCGCCATCGGCGGAACGCAGCGCAGCCATGGCGAAACAATTGCCCGTGCCGGGCGGGGGAGCGCCGAAATCGCGCATCGCGAGAAAGCTGGCGTAGTCGGTCGCGATGTAGCGGCCAGTCAGCTTACGAGCCGTGATCCGGCTTTCGCTCATCACGAGCACCTGTCCATTGAAGAGGGCCGGCTTCTCCGCCTTCAGGCGCCGCCAGTTGGCGTCGATGCGCTCGCGGTTCTCGACCGCCCACGGCCACTCATCAGCCGTGAGATGCATCTCGACCTCGTCGAGCTGGACGATCCTGCCGTCCGGGCGGGGCGCGGAACGTGTCACGCAAACAGCCTGCCTTCGCTGACGAGCACTGCCTTGCCGCCGATTGTCGCCTTCACGAGGGCCCCGTCCAGAATGTTCAGCGTCAGGATGATCTGTGACGGTCGTCCCATCGCATAGCCCTGCTCCACGACGATCCTGTGTTCGCCGTCACCAAGCGCTTCATGGTCCATCACGGCGCCGGCAAAGGCCGCCACGGCCGAACCCGTCGCCGGGTCCTCTCCAATGCCGAGGCTCGGGGCGAACATGCGCGCATAGAAGCGGTGCTCGGGATCGACGGGCTCGCTGCAATAGATGAAGGCGCTGCCGCGCTTGACCTGCCCGAAGGCAGCGTCCCAGGCCGTTCTGACGCTGGCGGCACGGTCGACAGCGGCGCGGCTCGTGACCGGAACCAGCGCAAAGGGGGACCCGGCAGAATACTGTGCGGGCACGTGACGCCCGAAACCGATGTCGCTCTCCATCAACCCGAGCGCTGCGGCGATGGCCGAGGCGTCGGGCAGTGCGCCCACGCGCTCCGGAAGCCGCGGCAGGGTGAAGGTTGCCTCCCCCACACCATCGCCCGCGATAGAGACTTCACAAGGCACGATCCCGACGCGCTCCTCGACCGTGAAGCTGCCCATGGGCGCCCCATCGAGCAGCGCGAGAAGCACGGCCGTACCGACTGTCGGATGCCCGGCGAAGGGCAGCTCCTGCGTCGGCGTGAAAATGCGCAGCCGCGCGCGATGCGCGATGTCCTCCGGCGGCAGGACAAAGACCGTCTCCGAGAGGTTGAACTCGGCGGCGATCTTCTGCATCGTCACGTCATCCAGCTCGTGGGCGTCGAGCACGACGGCAAGCGGATTGCCCGCGAGGGTGCTGTCGGTGAATACGTCGAGCGTATGGAAACGACGTCCGGAGCGAGTCGAAAGCACCGCCATCACACCAGCTCCGCGGCGAAGCGCCGGCTCGGACTGACGAATTCGTCCTGAGCTGCGACGAGCAAGATCTCCCTCGCGCCCGCCTCGGCCGTGCGCTTCAGTAATCCGTGGATCGACGAGGCGGCCTCCGTCAATGCTTCCGCGGCGCTACCCGTCCGGAGGTAGTGAACGAAGAACAGGGCGGCGATGGCATCGCCAGCCCCGTTGATCTTCAGATCAAGACGGGGCGTGCGCACGCGCCATAACGCCGTGCCGTCGGACGCGAGGAGATCGAGCGCATCATCGGGCATGTCCGAGATCTCGAGGGATGTCACCATGATGATGCGGGGCCCCAGCGCATGGACGGCCGCGATGGCACGCCTCGCATCGGAGAGGTCGCCGATTTCATGGCCTGCCAGAAGCGCGAGCTCGAACTGGTTTGGCGTCACCACGTCGGCGGCGGGAACAGCTTGGTCGCGCATGAATTCAGCAATACCCGGCCGCACGAAAATGCCGCGTCCAACATCGCCGATGACCGGATCACAACAATAGAGGGCGCGGCTGTTGGCCGCGCGCACCTTGGCCACCGTCGACAGGATGGCATTGCCGATATCGACGGCGCCCATATAGCCAGAGAGCACGCCGTCGCAGCGCGACAGCACGTCGCGCTCCGCGATACCCTCGACCAGTTCCTCGATCGCCGGCCCGTCAAACACACGTCCTTTCCAGGCGCCGTAGCCCGTGTGATTGGAAAACTGCACCGTATGGATCGGCCATACCTCGACGCCGAGCCGCTGCATGGGGAAGACGGCGGCGGCATTCCCGACATGGCCATAGGCGACGTGAGATTGGATCGAGAGAATATTCATGGGGACGTCCATCCGATCGGGTGATCGGTGTACTCCAATCATGCCTTTTCGGAAACCCGAAAGCGAGAGCGCGGCTTAAGCGCTCGGGCGCTCATCGGCACCACCGCAGTCCCTCGCGCGGAGCTCAGTAGGCGCGACACGAATTGCCATACCACTTGCCTGATGTGACATCGAGCCCCGCGCCCGGGCTCGCCGCGTTGCAGACGGGGAAGCTCGTGTTCCCGGCCCGCATGAAGCTCATCTGCCTGTTCTGGGCCTTGAGGGCTTCGGTCTGGGCCGCACGCCGATTGTTCTCGCGGATGATTTCATTCGTCCGGCGCCGCTCCTCCGCCTCGCGGTCCTCAGCACGCCCCCACTGCTCCATCATACAGTTGGCGAAGCCGTCGGTTTCGGGCTCGAAACCGAACTCGGTGCATTGCTGGCGGTGCCGCTCCTTGAGCGCTTCTGGATTGGACGTGGTCGAAACGCAGCCGACGAGCACGAGAGATCCCAGCACCAGGCCGGTCAACACAACTGGACGCATAGAGCACCTTCCGCGTAAACGCCCTCCAGGGCGGACAGCGCCGCCTAACACACATCCATTGCGAAATTGCTTCCACGCGCTCTGCGGCGGAACACTTGACCGTCGTGCCAGCCTGCCGCCATAGCTGGGGGATGACCTTCGCCAATTTCGTCGCCGACATCACCAGCTTTGTTCAGGCCCATTCCAGCTGGGCGCCTGCACTCGCTTTCGGCCTCGCTTTCGGCGAATCCGTCGTCATTCTCTCCCTGTTCGTTCCGGGCTCCGTGGTGCTGCTCGCCATCGGTGCCCTCATCGGCGCGGGCGGTATCGAACTCTGGCCCTCGTGGCTCGCGGCAGTCGCCGGCGGCACGCTCGGCAATCTCATCTCGTTCTGGCTTGGCCGTCACTACGGCGAGCAGGCTCTGACGATGTGGCCGTTCAATCGCTACCCCGAGACCATGGCGGCAGGTCAGCGCTTCTTCGAACGATGGGGGTCATGGACGGTATTTCTGACCCGCTTCTCAGGGCCTCTGCACGGCGTCGGGGCACTCGTCGCAGGCATGTTCGGCACGCCCGCGCTGCTGTTTCATATGGCCAATGTGGCCTCGGCCATGGTCTGGGCTTTCCTGGTTCTGGCGCCGGCGGCAGCCACGCTGAGAGCCTTTCTGCCGGCGTGACGCCGCAGCGGCGGACACCCGCATGTCGTTCCCAGGATGAAGACGCCGAGGGGACGAGGAAACCAGCCGGACTGGTGCCTGAAATCGCTCGGCAAGCGAGCAAAGGCGGCGGCATCGACGCAAGGCCCCGACGTTAGGAGCCTCAAGCCGCCTGTCCGCACCGATCCAGAGAGTGATCGCTCCTAGCTCGCCGTTGCCCAGGCCTTCTTCAACTGGATGGCGGCCGTCGCATAACCGCCATCGGCCCCATCCACGAAGTGAACGTGATTGTTGCTCATCGCCGAGGGCACGAGGCAGGTCATGAGGGCCGCATCCTGCCGGTGCGTACCGACGAGGGCAATGCCACGAGCGGCCGCATCGGCGAGGTAACTCTCGATGGCCTCCGCCTCGGCGAGGGTGCAGTCGATGGTCATCCGCAGCCCGTCGTCATATTTACGGAAGTCCGTGTTCTCGCCGAGTTCATGAAGGTAGCGTGCAGCATCGAAGCTGCCGATACGCTGGCGGCTCAACGCGACCGCGCTGCCCATGGCTTTCAGCCTCGCGAGCACGCGCCTGAGAACAAGCGGCCTGCCGTCGTGTCTCATGGCGAGAGCCTCGAGCTCGGCGCCGGAGCGTGACCATCCGCGGGCGGGCACCGGGGTAGGCCGTCCAGCGGAGCTTGCAAGCCGCAGCACATCCTCGACGACCTTGCGAAAGGCGTCGGTCGGGCGCTCGCCGGCTGGTGTGACGATCACGGAGAGAATAGTCCCGCGCTCCGCCGGGATCTCCGCCCACCGGCAGGAGAGACCCGTCAAATCCGGTGGCTCGTCGCTGCGGGGCGCGATGGCGAACTCGCCCGCCTTCATCGCGGCGACAGCCCAGGCCAGCCCCCCGCCGGAGAACATCGCATAGTTGACATGCGGCGATGCCGCAAATCGCGCCACACGCAGATCGAAGCCGGCCGCGCGGACGGTTGCGACGGGAACCAGCGCGACACGAAGGTCGAGCTGCAAATCGGCGCCGACCCACCCCGCCGTCCTCGCCAACGCCGCGCGCGCAACGTCCGCCTGTGCCGACGGCACCGCAAAACTCGCTCCGTCGCCCCCGAAGACATAGGGAAAATCCATGTTGCCGAGAGCGTTCTTCACCGCGGCGATCACGGCTGCGCCCGCAATATTGACCGCCTTGTACCGGCCTGCGGTGATCGCCGCCGTTGACGATACGACATCCGAAAGCCCGATCACCCAGTCATCCGGCAACGGGCGATAAAGGGCTTCGTCGAGCAGATCCGCGAACCGGGTGAAGATTGGCACGCCGTCATAAAAATCGTCTGCGTTCATCGTGCTTGCCTCAACCGATACGTATGCGTGCGAAACATATGGGGTTGGCAGTCGTCTTTCCATGTCGGAAAGGCACGATGACATGCCGAATGGTTGACGCCTCGGATGGTTCATGCGAGGGACGGCGCCCCCTTCCCACGCGTGAGGTATTCCCATGTCCAACGGATGGAGTGAATCTGCGGCTGCCTGGATCGCCGATATGGGAGAGCGTGGCGATTTCACCCGCGAGTTTGTGACCGACCAGCCGGTTCTCCAGTTGATCGACGGGCGAGGCTATCGCAACGCCCTCGATGTCGGCTGCGGCGAGGGACGTTTCTGCCGCATGCTGCGCGAGCGCGGCATCGATGCCATCGGCCTTGACCCGACCGAGGGGATGCTTGCTGAGGCAAGGCGCCGCGATCCCGGCGGCGACTATCGGCTTGGACAGGCCGAGGCGCTCCCGTTTCAGGACGAGATGTTCGATCTTGTCGTCAGCTATCTCTCGCTGATCGACATCACGGATGCGACAGCAGCTATCCACGAGATGGCAAGGGTGCTCCGCCCCGGTGGCAGCCTCATCATCGTCAACCTAAACAGCTTCGCGACCGCCGGCACCTGGGAGGATCCGCCTCTGAAAAGCCGCTTCGTGATCCGCGACTATCTCGACGAGCGCGCGGAATGGGTGGAATGGCGCGGCATCCGCATCCGGAACTGGCACCGGCCCCTGTCGAGCTATATGAAGCCTCTCATCCAGGCAGGCCTTGTCCTGCGTCATTTCGACGAGCCCGATACGACCGGCGGCCCTGCTGACAGGCGCGCCCGCTATCGCAGCATCCCTTATTGCCATGTCATGGAATGGGAGAAGCCGGCCTAAGGCAGGCGCTGGGTCATTCAGGTCCTCGCGCGAGGGGGATGAAAAGGGGTGCAGCCCGCGCTGATCCCTCCCCTCAGGGGAGGGTGGCCTCGCGACAGCGAGGTCGGGTGGGGAGCACGCCGCACTAGAGCATTTTCGAGCGAAGTGGAAACCGGTTCGCGTGAAGAAAATGCGCGGAAACAAATATTTAGAGCATTTCCGGTGAACTCCGGTTCACCGGAAATGCTCTAGACGATACCAGACCGGCCAATATTGCCGTTGGGTCAGCCTCCGGTAGCCCCCACCCGGCGCCTGCGGCGCCACCCTCCCCTGAGGGGAGGGATCGGCGCAGCCCGGCCGCGTCGCCAACAAAAAAGGGCGGCCGAAGCCGCCCTTTTCGTCTCTGCTCGTCTTGGAACCAATCAGTTCTTGGACTTGTCGACCAGCGCCTTTTCCTTGATCCAGGGCATCATGGCGCGAAGCTTCTCGCCGACTTCCTCGATCTGGTGGGCGTTGTTACGGGCGCGAGTGGCCTTGAACGAAGCCTGGTTGACCTTGTTCTCCAGCATCCAATCGCGCGTGAACTTGCCGGACTGGATGTCGTTGAGCACGCGCTTCATCTCGGCCTTGGTCTCCGCGTTGATGATGCGCGGGCCCGTGACATACTCGCCGTACTCGGCCGTGTTGGAGATGGAGTAGTTCATGTTGGCGATGCCGCCCTCGTAGATGAGGTCGACGATCAGCTTGAGCTCGTGGAGGCACTCGAAATAGGCCATCTCGGGGGCATAGCCCGCCTCGACCAGCGTCTCGAAGCCGGCGCGGATGAGCTCGACCGTGCCGCCACAGAGAACCGCCTGCTCGCCAAACAGGTCGGTCTCGCATTCTTCCTTGAAGGTCGTCTCGATGATGCCGGCGCGGCCGCCACCGTTGGCTGAGGCGTAGGAGAGGCCGAGGTCATGGGCGTTGCCGGTCGCGTCCTGATGGATGGCGATCAGGGTGGGCACGCCGCCGCCACGCAGATATTCGGAACGGACGGTGTGGCCGGGACCCTTCGGGGCGACCATCAGCACGTCGAGGTCAGCGCGCGGCTCGATCAGGTTGAAATGGACATTGAGGCCGTGCGCAAAGAGAAGCGCTGCGCCCTGCTTCATGTTGTCGTGCAGGTGATCGCGGTAGATATCGGCCTGCAACTCGTCCGGCGTCAACATCATGACGACGTCGGCCCATTTCGCCGCCTCGGCGACTTCGAGGACCTTCAGGCCTTCGGCTTCAGCCTTCTTCGCGCTGGCCGAGCCCTTGCGCAGGCCGACCGCGATTTCCTTCACGCCGGAATCCCGGAGGTTCAGCGTATGGGCATGGCCCTGGCTACCATAGCCGATGATCGCGACCTTCTTCCCCTTGATGAGGTTGATGTCGGCGTCACGGTCGTAATACACGCGCATGAGATGCCCTTTCCTTGGCAAGTTTGTTACGCTGTTGGCTCGTTCCGGCTCATGTCATTCCGCCACTCGCGTTGGCGGCGGTAAAGCGTGAGCGGCGCGTTCGGTCAAGTGGCATTCGTGAATTTGAGGTCTGCACGACACGCCACACTCGCGTTTCAGTCGATTGGAGAAGGCTCACCATGACGCACGCCGGCATAAGGGATGTTCTGACATTCTGGTTCGAAGCGGGGCCGGAGCGTTGGTACGTCAAGGACCTGAACTTCGACCAAGACGTCCGCGACCGCTTCCTCGCGCTGCACGAGCAGGCCGCCGAAGGCGCGCTTGCTGCGTGGGAGAGCGTCCCCAAGGCGGCCCTTGCGCTTGTCATCCTGCTCGACCAGTTCCCACGTAACATGTTCCGCGGCACCGCCCGCAGCTTCGCCACGGATCCCCTCGCCCGGGAAGTGGCTGGACGTGCGATCCTGCGCGGCTTCGACCGCGAGGTGGCTCCCATAGAACGCCAGTTCTTCTATCTGCCGCTCATGCACTCCGAGGACCTCGCCGACCAGGACCATTGCCTTGCCTTGTACAAGGCCAACGGTCCAGCTGAGGGGCTGCCTTTCGCTGAGGAACATCGCGCTATCATCGTCCGCTTCGGACGCTTCCCCCATCGCAATCCGCTGCTCGGCCGTGACACCACGGAGGAAGAGCAGCGGTTTCTCGACGAGGGCGGCTTCGCAGGCTGAGTAAAAACTCGCCAGCATAACCATCGCGGATTGTCACATCGCCTCCGCGCCGCGGCTCATGGCCGCGACGCCGGTGCGGGAGACCTCGACGAGGCCGCAATCCGCCATGATGCCGATGAAGCGCTCGACGTCGTCGAGGGCACCCGTGAATTCGAACACGAAGGACGACAACGTCGCGTCGAGCGTGCGCGCGCCGAAGGCCTGCGCCAGCCGCAAGGCCTCGACACGCTGATCCCCCTGCCCCACCACCTTCAGAAGCACGAGCTCGCGCTCGATCGTCGGCCCTTCGTCAGAAAGATCGCGCACCCGATGCACGGGCACAAGCCGCGCGAGCTGGGCCTTGATCTGCTCGATCTCGGCCTCTGTTCCCGTCGTGACGATGGTGATGCGCGAAAGGTGCTTCTCGTGTTCCGTCTCCGAGACCGTCAGGCTCTCGATATTGTAGCCGCGCCCCGAGAACAGACCCGCGATGCGGGCGAGAACCCCTGGCTCGTTGTCGACGATGACCGCGAGGGTGTGGCGCGACACGGGAGCGGCGGGCGGCGGATCCGAATAGACGGACGACATGGGGTTCCCTCGTGAAGGTGGTGGAAAATGACGCATGTTATCAGGGCTTTCGAGAAAGATTGGGCCTGAGGTCGGTCAGGACGGGCTCATCCGGCTCGTCATGGGCGACGACCCATGTTTCCTTCAAGGCCGCGTCCTTCCATTCCTGGAAAGCGGCCGTGCCAGTGACGGCATCCATGTATTCGCGGATATCCGGCTCGACAGGGATCGAATACGAGATGAAGCGCGTCACCACAGGGGCGAACATTGCATCCGCGGCGGAGAACGCCCCGAACAGGAAGGCGCCGCCCGCCCCGAAGCGCTTGCGGGCATCGCGCCAGATCGTCGTGATACGATCGACGTCGCGCTGCACGTCCGGGCCGCGATCGCGAGGCTCATAGATCTTGCCGAGATTCATCGGGCAGGCGGATCGCAAGCCACGGAACCCTGCGTGCATCTCTCCGGAAATGGAGCGCGCTACCGCGCGTGCGATCCGGTCCGCAGGCCATACGCCGGCCTCGGGCCAACGCTCGTGCGCATAGTCCATGATAGCCGACGATTCCCAGACGGTGGCACCGTCGTCGATCAGGATCGGCACCGTGCCGCCGGGCGACAGCGCAAGGATGCGTTCCTTGGTGTCGGGCTGCGCGAGCGGAATGAGCACCTCCTCGAAAGGAATGCCGAGCTGACGCAGGAGAAGCCATGGCCGCATAGACCATGAGGAATAGAGCTTGTTGGCGATGACGAGGGTCGGCATGGGACGTTCCGTGCTGGATGTGGTGGTCATTGACCGTGACGCTGGACGTTCATCCGTTCCAATGAAAAATTGTGAGGGCAACGATCACCGCGCTTCACCTCTCCCTGGCTGGAAGAGGTCGCCCCGCAGGGCCGGGTGAGGGAATAATCCGAACTGGGAGCTGTCCCTAACCCCCCTCTCCCCACAGGGGAGAAGGCAAGCCCTACATCTCTGCCTCTACCAAGACCCTGGACCGGGATAACGGTTCAAGGCGAGGCACCTCATTTCGCCGGGACTCGGCCCCCTCATCTCACACCAGCATCTTGCCCTTTTCATCAATGATGGCGCCGATGTCCTCGACGGCATCGCCGAGGATCATCTCGTTGTGGGCCTTGCCCGACGGGATCATCGGGAAGCAGTTCTCCATCTTGTCGACGATGCAGTCGAAGATCACCGGGCGCGGCGAGTTGATCATTTCGAGGATCGCCTCGTCGAGATCTGCGGGGTTCTCGCAGCGAATGCCGACGCCGCCGTAAGCCTCAGCCAGCTTCACGAAATCCGGAAGCGAATGCGAATAGCTTTCCGAATAGCGGCCGCCGTGCAGCAGCTCCTGCCACTGGCGCACCATACCCATGTACTCATTGTTCAGGATGAAGACCTTGATCGGCAGACGGTGCTGCAATGCAGTCGACATTTCCTGCATGTTCATGAGGATGGAGGCCTCGCCCGCCACGTCGATGACAAGCGCCTCAGGATGGGCGATCTGCGCGCCAATGGCTGCCGGCAGGCCGTAACCCATGGTCCCGAGGCCGCCGGAGGTCATCCATCGGTTCGGCTTGTCGAACTTCAGGAACTGCGCCGCCCACATCTGGTGCTGGCCGACTTCCGTCGTGATGTAGGTTTCGCGCCCTTCCGTCAGGGCCTGTAGACGCTCCAACGCGTACTGCGGCTTGATGACCGTGTCCGAGGGACGATAGGCGAGACAGTTGCGGGCGCGCCATCCCGCGATCTTGCCCCACCAGTTCTTCAGGCTCGGCTTCTCGACGTCCTTTGGCAAGCCCTTCCAGACGCGCAGCATGTCCTCGAGCACATGGGCGCAATCGCCCACGATGCCGATATCAGCCTTGACATTCTTGTTGATTGACGAGGGATCGATATCGATGTGGATCTTTCGTGAGCCGGGCGAGAACGCATCGATGCGGCCGGTGATGCGGTCGTCGAAGCGCGCGCCGATATTGATCATGACGTCGCAGTCATGCATGGCATGATTGGCCTCATAGGTGCCATGCATGCCCAGCATTCCGAGGAACTGGCTGTCGGACGCCGGATAGGCGCCGAGCCCCATCAGGGTCGAGGTGATCGGGAAACCCGTCAGGCGCACGAGTTCGCGCAGCAGAGAGGCCGCTTCCGGACCGGAGTTGATGACGCCGCCGCCAGTGTAGAAGATCGGGCGCTTGGCTGAGGCCATCAGTGCGACCGCGGCGCGGATCTTCTCCATGTCGCCGGACACCACCGGACGGTAGGTCTTGTGCTGGTTGTCCGTTGGCCGGGCATACGCCCCCTTGGCGAACTGGATATCCTTTGGGATGTCAATGACGACCGGTCCGGGGCGGCCGTGCGACGCCACGTAGAAGGCCTCGTGCAGGATGCGCGGCAGATCCTCGATGCGCTTAACGAGGTAGTTGTGCTTGGTGCAATGGCGGGTGATGCCGACGGTGTCCGCCTCCTGAAAGGCGTCGGAGCCGATCAGATGCGTGGCCACCTGACCGGTGATACAGACGACCGGAATCGAGTCCATGAGCGCATCGGTCAAGCCGGTGACGGCGTTCGTCGCGCCAGGGCCTGACGTCACGAGCACACAGCCGACCTTGCCTGACGACCGGGCGTAGCCTTCGGCGGCATGCACCGCCGCCTGCTCATGCCGAACGAGAATGTGGCGAATGGTCTCCTGATGGAACAGCGCGTCATAGATCGGCAGCACGGCGCCGCCGGGATAGCCGAAAAGATGCTCGACGCCCTGGTCCTGAAGCGCCCGCACGACCATCTCGGCGCCGCTCATGATCTCGTCTGCTGTTTCGCTCACCGTTTCGCTCTTGGTCTTGCTCATGGAATTCGCTCCGAGTGGAAATCGCTCCGTAGTGCGTCGCGCTGGAGGGGTCCGGATCCGCATCGGGCAACAAAAAAGGCCCCCGAAGGAGCCTTGCATGCGCCACCAAACGGACCTGCGGGTCAGTCCCGCTCCGTCGATGGCGCCCCCGATACAATAAGCTTCGCGCGCATGCGCCCGTCATCCTTAGCCTGAATTGGCGTGACGTTAGTTGAGAGGCCTGAACCGGTCAAGACAGAATTACGCCAAAAATGCAGCAGCAGCGCAATTATATTGCCTGGCCAAATGGCCACCTTGCCCATTTGATGGGCAGAGAGCGCCTCTTGCGCGGCCATGCGCCCGAGCGTCAGGCCGATCATGCGCCCAAGATGGCAAGTTCGGTCCTTCCGCGAAACCGCCACAGTCTGCCGCCAGAAGCCCGCTCGCGGTGACCGGCCCCGCAGATGATGGGCCGCAAAATGCTCGCCGCCAGCGAATGTTGTGGCTGGTACGATTTTCGCAGATCCCGGATCTGCGAATCGTGAAACGCTGCGACGGGACCAGATGATGAAGAAGGTGACGGGCCATTGGCCATGCCAAGACCTGGACGCGTGTATCATGAGCTCGGCCCAGCCCGACAGCTGGACAGTTTTCCGTGTGACGACGCGGCGATGAGCATTCTGACTGTCAGGCATGTCACGACCTATCGCTACAGGCAGCCGGTCGCCTTCGGCGAGCATCGGTTGATGTTCCGTCCGCGCGACAGCTATGACCAGGGCTTCCTCGACAGCCGCCTGACGATCACGCCGCCCCCGGCGTCGACCCGCTGGATCCACGACGTATTTGGCAATTGCGTCGCGCTCGTCCGCTTCTCGGGCCGCGCCAGTGAGCTGACCTTCGACAGCCAGATCAAGCTTGAGCACTCGCCGTTCAACGCGCCGGATTTCCAGATGGATGCCGACGCGAAGACTTACCCCTTTGCCTATAGCGCGGAGGAACTGCCGGATCTTGCGCGGTGCATGGAGCCGCATTATCCCGACCCGGGTGACGTTGTACGCAACTGGGCGCGGCAGTTTCTGCGCGTCGGCCATCCCACCGACACCGGCACCCTGCTGATGACGATGACATGCGCCATCCAGGAGAGCTTCCGCTATTCCAGGAGGACGGAGGCGGGCATCCAGCCACCGGCCATGACGCTCGGGCTGCGTCAGGGGACCTGCCGCGACTTCGCGCTGCTGATGATGGAGGCCGTACGTTCGCTCGGTTTCGCGGCGCGCTTCGTCACGGGCTACCTCTATGTTCCCGATCGCGACGGCCCCACGCGGCTTGGCGGCGGCGCCACCCATGCCTGGTGTCAGGTCTATCTGCCCGGCGCCGGCTGGGTGGAGTTCGACCCGACCAACGGGATCATCGGCAACCGGGATCTCATCCGCGTCGCAGTGGCGCGGGACCCGAGTCAGGCCGTTCCGTTGTCCGGGACCTGGATAGGTTTGCCCGGCGATTCCCTCGACATGGTCGTCGAGGTGCAGGTCTCGTCGGAAGCCGCCAACACCAACCGTGCCGGCACGGATGGAGCGCCTGTGGAACGCGACGGCCCACGGCGCGTTGTCGATCAGCGCAACTAGCGCGAGATCAGCCAGACTATAAGGCCTTCGCAGGGGTTTGCTTGCACCCTCGTAACAGCCGTTCGCGGGGGTTGGAGGTGTTGTGGCTTGGCTCGAAGCAGATCAGCTTGAGGTGGAGATGAGCAGCGATGAAAATTCGTGCGGGCTACGAGATCACGTACGACTGCCCGCAGCGCACGCCGATGCTCATCCTCTTGAGCGTGCATCCCTCACGCGAGCAGGATCTCATCACACCGCAAGCCATTACGCCCGACCCGCCGATACCCATCACCTCTTACATCGACAGCATGGGCAACCACTGCGGCCGGCTGACCGCGCCGGAGGGGCGGCTCACCCTCGCGGCGAATTTCGTCATCAGGGACAGTGGACTTCCAGACCCCGTCGTCCCCGACGCCCCGCAGCATGCCATCGAGGATTTGCCAGACGACGTGCTGGTTTATCTTCTCGGCAGTCGCTATTGCGACACCGACAAGTTGGCGGACAGGGCCTGGGCGCTTTTCGGCGAGATCCAGCCCGGGTGGGCACGTGTGCAGGCGATCTGTGACTTCGTGCACGATCATATCGCCTTCGGCTATGAACATGCCTCGACCGCGCGGACGGCCTCGGACGGCTTCGCGGAACGGATCGGCGTCTGCCGTGACTATGCGCATCTCGCCATCACATTCTGCCGCTGCATGAATATCCCGGCGCGCTATTGCACCGGCTATCTCGGCGACATCGGCATCCCGCCCGTTGATCTGCCGATGGATTTTAGTGCCTGGTTTGAAGTCTGGCTCGGCGGTCGCTGGTATACCTTCGATGCGCGGCATAATACGCCGCGCATCGGCCGAATCCTCATGGCAACTGGCCGGGACGCGACGGACGTCGCCATCTCGACCAGCTTCGGCCGCAGCAGCCTCGTCCAGTTCTCGGTGATGACGGACGAGGTGACGTAAGCCTTTGGCGTCAGACGGCGCGGATGCTGAGGGTGCGGCTCGTCTCGCGACCGAAACCACGGATCGCGATCTTGTCGCCGTAGACCTCGACCACCGCAAAGGCCGATGTATCGGGCGTGTCGACCATGCCCTTGAAATTGACGAAATACTTGCCCGATACTTCGCCGTAGTTGCCTGCATGGTTGTGGCCGTTGAAAAAGGCCACGAAATTATCGTAGCTCGTCAGCAGATCCACGATCCGCTCACTGTCCCACAGATTGTGGATATTTGCAGGAAAGACGGGATAGTGGCAGAGCACGATAACCTTTTCGCCCGCCTGCTTGGCCTTGTCCAAGGATGCCTGCAGCCAGGCGAACTGCTGGTCGCTCAGCGAGCCGTTCCAGGTCATCGCGTTGATGGCCTTGGCTTCCTGCAGCTTCTTCAAACGCTCGCGGGCTATCTCCTGCTTCGGGTCCTTGGGACCGGTCGAGAACAGGCTGACATCATTGCCATCGAGCACGATGAAGCGATAATCACCGCCCTTGAAATCGTAATACGCGCTTGGCATGCCCGCCGTTCGGACGACCGAGTTGAGATAGTCGGCCGCGACCTCGTAATCATGATTGCCGAGCAGGAAGAACTTCTCATGCCTCAGAGCATCATAGAGCGGCATGATATCGCCGAAGCTCTGCCAGTGGCGATCGATGATGTCGCCAAGGGTCGCGACAAACTGCAGGTCTTCCTTGTTGAGGGTCTTGATGGCCTCGGACAGCTTCCACAGGCTGTTGGCGTAGAAGCGGGTGCCCTGCGGGTTCGGCGGAACGGGCGCATATTGCGGATCGGCGATGATGCCGAAGCGGAAGTCCGGGCTCGCCTGCGCGCTTGCGCTCGCGGCGCCGAAGCCCGCGAAGGGGGCCATAAGGGCGGCCATGCCGCCGATTTTCAAACTCTCGCGACGCGTGATCATAAGGGGCTCCCTCAGTGGAGATCGCCCCGTCTAGCTCAGGCTTGATGGCACTGGTGTGACAGCAAAGACGATCAACCGTCGTCCGTGCCGAGCACCATTGGCCACTCGAGCCAGCCCTGAGCGGCTACAGCCCTCTCGGCCTCCTCCGGCGTGACCCATTGAAAACCGCCGAGCTGGTGCCGAAAAAAGGTGAACTGCCGCTTGGCGTACCGACGCGTGTCGCTTTGCGCCTCGCGGATTGCCTCGTCGAGGCTGATCTCTCCTCCGAGATGGCGGATGAGCCAGGGAACGCCATGAGCCCGCATGACCGGAAGATCCGGGTGAAGCCCCCGCGCGGCGAGCGTCCTGACCTCCTCAAGCGCGCCGGCCTCCATCATGGCGAGAAAGCGCCCATCGATGCGGCGGGCGAGCTCCGTGCGGTCCGGCATGAGGAACAACCCCAAGCGGTCAGCGCGGGACAGGAGGCCCGGCCGCTTATGGCTGCGGAAGAAGGTGAGCGAGCGGCCAGTCGCCGCCAGCACCTCCAGCGCTCGCAGAATGCGCTGACGATCCGTCGGCCCGATCCGCGCCGCGCTTTGCGGATCTCGCACCGCCAGATCCGCGTAGAGCAACGGCGTATCACGTCCCTCGGCCCGCGCCCGCACGTTGCTCCGCACGTCCTCGGGAACGGGCGGAATGTCGGACAAGCCTTCGATCAACGTCTTGAAATAGAGGCCCGTGCCGCCAGTGATGATGACCGGCGTGCGGTTCTCCCTCGCCGAGGCCAGCAGCGATTCGATATCTGCGAGATAGCGGCCGACGGAATAATTTTCAGCGCCGTCGACATGGCCGTAGAGCGCGTGCGGCACGACCGCCTCATCCTCGACGCTCGGCCGCGCCGTAATGATCCGGAGGTCGCGGTAAACCTGCATCGAATCCGCATTGATGACGATGCCGCCACAGCGGCGCGCAAGGCTTATGGCCAACGCGGACTTGCCTGACGCGGTTGGCCCTGCGATGAGAATGGTTCGCAGTCTTTCCGTCACGTCAACGTCCTTTCCCATTCACCCCGTTTGCATGGCCACCCTATCCGCATGACCGACACCACCCAGACGCATGTCGCGACGTTGGTCGCGGCCCCGGGAAGCGATCTCCTCAGCGATGCCCTTATCGCACGCGTGGCGCAAGCCCTCCCTGAAGCCGGGCTGCCCGCTCGGCTCGATCCGGCGATCGCGGTTGACATACCCTTCCACCCGGCGGTCGAGACCGGCGCGGACCCGGATCCGCGCGTCATGGCGAAGCGTGCCCATGTTGCGCTCGATGGATTGCCGATCGATGTCATCGTCCAGCGGCAGGCGGAGCGGCGCAAGCGGCTGTTCCTCGCCGACATGGATTCAACCATGATCGGTCAGGAGTGCATCGACGAACTCGCCGACTTCGTGGGGCTGAAGGACAAGGTCGCGACCATCACCGAGCGCGCCATGCGCGGCGAGATCGCCTTCGAGCCGGCGTTGCGCGAACGCGTCGCCCTCCTCGCCGGTCTCGATGTGGGCGTGGTTGATCGTATCATCGCCGAGCGCATCACCCTGACCCCAGGCGGTCTGACGCTCATTGCGACACTGCGGGCGCGGGGGGCTTATACCTGCCTCGTCTCGGGCGGCTTCACGCTGTTCACCACCAAGATCGCCGCGGCCATCGGCTTCCAGGAGAACCGCGCCAACGAGCTCCTGACCGAGGGCAGCAAACTCTCCGGAAAGGTCCAGGAACCGATCCTCGGACGGGAAGCGAAACTCGCCACCTTGCAGGAGCTGCGTGAAAAATTCGGGCTCGCCGCGCATGAGGTGGTGGCTATCGGCGACGGCGCCAATGATCTCGCGATGCTCGGAGAAGCTGGCCTTGGTGTAGCATTCCGTGCCAAACCAGCCGTGGCCGCTGCCGCTCACGCGCGCCTCGACCATGCCGATCTCACCGCCCTCCTCTTTGCTCAGGGCTATCGCAGCGATGAATTCGTCAGGCCGACCGACTGAGCTGCAAAACGACACCGCCGCCGCCGCGCGCGGCCGCTCTCGGTATCTGTGGGGTTTGCGCATGATCGCGGTCGCCCTGCTCACGGTCGCGATCATTCTCTGCGGGATCTGGTGGTCCGGGGCATTATGGTTCCGCCTGCCTGTCGGCCCATATGGGCGATACGCCGCGATCGCAGCTTGGTGCGTGCTCTCGCTGGGCACCATCGTCATGGTTCTTCGGGGAGACTGGCGACCGCTCCTTCCCTACGCCGTCGTGCTCGTCGGGCTTGGCCTGTGGTGGAGCACCATCAAGCCCTCAAACAACCGGGAATGGGCCGATGACGTCGGCGAGATGCTTTCAGCCGAGATCAACGGGAATAGCGTCACGCTGCATAACGTTCGCGATTTTGAATGGCGCACGGAGACGGACTATACGCCTCGCTGGGAAACACGCAGGTATGATCTCGACACCCTGACTTCGGTCGACATGGTGCTGTCCTACTGGGGCCGGCCAGGCATCGCCCACACCCTGGTGTCCTTCGGCTTTGCCGACGGCCAGTACGTCGTCTTCTCGGTCGAGATCCGGAAGGAGAAGAACGAGAGCTTCTCGGAGATCGGCGGCTTCTTCAAGGAATTCGAGACAAGCATCGTCGCCGCCGACGAGCGCGACATTATCCGGCTGCGACCGAATGTGCGCGGTGAGGACACCTATATCTACCGGATTCGCATGCCCAAGGAGGCCGCGAGATCTCTGTTTCTCGCCTATGCCGAGGCGGCGAATGCCCTTAGGCAGCGACCGCGCTTCTACAACACCATCACGGCCAATTGCACCACCATCGTCTATGAAATGGTGAACCGCATCGTGCCGGGCCTGCCGATGGATTACCGGCTCGTACTTTCAGGCTACTTGCCGGAATATATCCACGATGTTGGCGGCCTCGAGACCAACTACAGCGTGGCCGAACTCAGAGCACGAGGCCGGATCACGGAACGCGCTATCGCGGCTGACGCAAACCCGGACTTTTCCCAGGCCATCCGTGCCAACGTGCCCGGCATCCCTGAACCCATGACCGCGATCACACACGGCAACAGGTGATGGATCATGACCAACATCCGCGTCATCCTTCACGGAAAGGCGGCTGGTAACGCGGAGGTGCGCCACGCGGTCCGCGCCTTGCGGCGGGACGGCCACGGCGTCAGCGTCCGGGTGACCTATGAACCAGGCGATGCGGCGCGGATGGCGCAGGAGGCCGTGGAGGCCGCGCGCCAGGGCGACGTCGATGTCATTGTGGCGGGCGGTGGCGACGGCACCGTCAATGAGGTGTTTTCAGCTGGTTTGACGGCACGTCCGCCGGATCGTTGCTCATTTGGTATTCTGCCGCTCGGCACGGCCAATGATTTCGCCCGCTCAGCCGACATACCCGTCGCCGATATGACCGCCGCCCTGCGGATCGCGGTGGAAAGGCGAGCGTGCATCATTGATGTCGGGCGCATCAACGAGCGGAACTTCATCAATGTGATGACCGGCGGCTTTGGATCCCGCGTGACGGTGGAAACCGATCCCGAACTGAAGCGCCGTCTCGGCGGCTTCGCCTATCTGCTGACAGGGCTTAGCCGGTTTCGGGAGCTCTCGTCGAACAGTGGGCGTTTCATCGCTGAGGACTTTGAATGGGAGGGACGCTTCCTTGCCCTTGCGATCGGCAACGGGCGCCAGGCAGGCGGGGGCATCCCGCTCTGCCCCGATGCGCTGATCGACGACGGCCTGCTCGATCTGATGATCCTGCCGGAACTCGGCGCGGAGGAGCGTCTGGACGCGCTCAGCCGCCTGCTCAGCCAGGGCGCGGCTGGTATCGAAGAATTGCTGGTGCGCGTTAGAAGCCCTTGGATCGAGTTCACATCGGATGAGGTCCTGCACGTCAATCTCGACGGTGAGCCGATGCACACGACGCTGTTCCGCGCGGTCTGCCAGCGCCGTGCGCTGGCTGTTCACCTCGGCTCGACAGCACTTCTCGGGCCAGGCTCGGGCGCCAAGGGCGCAACGTCGCTGCGAGCGGACCACCGTCCTTGAGCGAAAACCAGCACCAGCCAGCACGTCATGGCCCAAGCCGCCCCGGCGCACCAGCCCGCCAGCACGTCGCTCGGCCAGTGCACGCCCAGATAGAGCCGGCTCAAGCCGACCAGGAGCGTCAGCCCGATTGCAACCGCGAGGATATACATACGAACGACGCGCCGCTTCTCAACCCGCGCCAGGAGCACGCCAATCGTGAGATAGGTAATGGCAGAGAGCATCGCATGGCTGCTCGGGAAACTGAGCGAATGGATATCGACGAGATGGGCCACAAGGTCGGGCCTCGGCCTGTCGAAACGCAGCTTGAGAAGATGTCCGAGAAGAAGTCCGCCCCCCATGGATACAGTGATCAATAAGGCAATGGCGCGCTTGTGCACGAGTATGAGATAACCGATCACCACTATAACGATCAGCACCAGCACCGGAATGCCGCCAAGGCTGGTGATGTCGCGCATGACGATTTCCAGCCACCGCGGACCAATGGGATCAGCAATATCAGCAGGATTGCGCAAGGCGAGGAGAATCCCCGTGTCGAACGCCTCCAGCTCGCCCGCGCGCATTTCCTCGGCAACCGCAAGGAAGCCGAGGATCCCGCCCGCCACCACCAGGAGAGCAATCACTAGGCCGACTTCGCGCAGCGCCCCTTTCGATATGGCCGTGAAATCGAAGCCCAAGCTTTGTCCTCCTTATGCCCTTGCGACGCCATGGACGCTCCACGATCTATCTCTAGATAGAGGTAGACTTGGTTCGGAGCACCCCTTCTGAGGCCACAAAAGCAATGTCGTCACCCCGCAGGGTTCGAGCCGGTTCAAGGGATGCAGCTTTCTACCAGAGCGAGGCCCGCATTCCGCAGTGAAGCGGCTGTCCCGCACTTCCCGTCTTCAGGACAATTTTAATCCCTTCAACAGAGCGTCAAACAGCGCCCATGCCGTGAGGCATCCACTGACATGGCGCAGCTCCACGTGGAGATCATCTTGCCAGAAGCCGCACGCAAGGCCCTGCTCGTTATAAATCGCCATGCACGCAACGGGTATCCCCTTCCGGAGGCAGCACTCGATCGCCTTCGCGCCGGCGGCATCGAGCTCATGGAGGCTGATCCGCTTGACGTCGCGGTGTCTATCGACAACGCACGCGCTTCAGGGTGCAACTGTGTCATCATCGGCGGCGGCGATGGCACCCTGAACAGGGCGGCCCCCGCCCTCTCGCGGACCGATCTGCCGCTCGGGATCCTTCCGCTCGGCACCGCCAATGATCTTGCCAGAAGCCTTGCCATACCCGCCTCGCCGATCGACGCGGCCGGAATTATCGTCGAAGGGCATCACCGTCCGATCGATCTCGGTGAGGTGAACGGCGTTCCTTTCTTCAATGTCGCCAGTATCGGCTTCAGCGCCGACCTCGCGCACGAACTGACGGCCGACGCCAAGAAGCGCTATGGCACCCTGGGCTACGCGCTGGCAGGCCTGCGCATCCTGGCCCGGATGCGACCCTTCACGGTGACGATCGAGCATGACGGCAAACGCGAGGTCATCCGTACGGTCCAGGTGTCGGTTGGGAACGGCCGGCATTATGGTGGGGGCCTTACCGTGGACCTCGACGCGCGACCGGATGACGGCTTGCTGCACGTCTACAGTCTTGGCGTCGAGCACTGGTGGCAATTGCTGGCGCTGCTCCCCGCCTTGAAGCAGGGCACTCACGGACGATGGCGCGACGTCTACACCTTCACCACGACGGCCTGCACAGTCGAGACACGCCGGCCTCGCAGCATCAACACCGATGGAGAGCTCACGGGCAAGACCCCGGCGAGCTTCCATGTCATCCCGGGAGCCGTCGAGGTGTACACGCGTCCGCTGGCCTAAGAAAATGGCCGCCCCGAACTCCGGGGACGGCCATTATGACGAGTTCTGCCTGGTGTCGCTGTTGCGGAAAGCCGCCGCTCCGCCCTGTCTACTCGATGGTGACGGCGACGAAGCGCACTTCACCCTGAGCATTGGCGACGAGAAGGAGCGCTGACTTTTTGCCATCCTTCTTCAAGGCCTCGACACGCTTGGTGACGTCGGCCGGCGACGAGACCGACTCCTGGCCGACTTCCATGATGATATCGCCACTCTGGATGCGCTTGTCGGCAGCTGAGGAATTCGGATCGACGCGCGTGACGACTACGCCCTTCAGCTCGTCCTTGATCGAGTAGCGGCGGCGCAGGTCGTCGGTGATGCTGGACAGGTCGAGACCGAGTGCCTTGCGCGCCACCGGTTTCTCGGCACCGTTATCCCTCGACACATTCGCCTGCTTCTCCCCGTCCTCGAGACGGCCCAGCTTGACGGTCGCGGTGGTCTCCTTGCCCTTGCGGACAAAGACCACTTCCACATCCTTGCCGACCGGCGTCGCAGCCACCATCCGTGGCAGGTCCCGCGCGCTCTTCACTTCCTTGCCATCGAACTTGGTGATCACGTCGCCAATTTCCATGCCGATGGGCTTGGCGGGACCCTTTTCATCGACGCCCGCGACGAGCGCGCCCCGGGCCTTTTCCAGCCCCAGAGCCTCCGCGGTTTGATCATCGACACCCTGGATGCGAACACCCAACCAGCCGCGGCGCGTCTCGCCGAACTCACGCAACTGGTCGACGACAGTGGAAGCCATCGACGAAGGCACGGCGAAACCGATGCCGACGGATCCGCCCGTGGGAGACAGGATGGCCGTGTTGATGCCGACCACTTCGCCGGCCATGTTGAACAGCGGGCCGCCCGAATTGCCGCGATTGATCGCCGCGTCCGTCTGAATGTAGTTGTCGTAAGGGCCTTGGTCGATATTGCGGTTGTGAGCCGACACGATACCGGCCGAGACAGAGCCGCCCAGCCCGAACGGGTTGCCGATCGCGATCACCCAATCGCCGATCCGCAGTTTGTCGGAATCACCGAATTTCACGGCCTTCAGGGGCTTGTCGGGTTTCACTTTCAGCACGGCGAGATCAAGCTTGGAGTCCTTGCCGAGAAGCTCGGCTTTCAGCTTCGTGCCGTCATTGAAGATGGCCGTGATCTCGTTGGCCTCTCCGATAACGTGGTTGTTCGTCACGATGATGCCCGACGAATCGACCACGAAGCCGGAGCCCAGCGAACTGGCACGGCGCGGCGGCTGAGGCGCATCGCCTCCCTGCCCGCGGCGCTTGAAGAATTCCTCGAACAGATCCTCGAACGGCGTGCCTGGCGGCAACTGCGGCATGGCGCGTTCGCGCGCGGAACCGCCCGTCGTGGCCGCCGAGATGTTCACCACGGCATCCGTCACCTGCTCGGCGAGGTCGGCGAAGGTTTCAGGCCCCCGCGCCACGGCTGGTAAAGGAGCCGCCAGCGTGATGGCCGACACGATCGCTATCGCAGATGCGACCCGCCTCGTCTGCGTCGCCACCACGGACATCGATAACGTCGAAAAACCGGCCATGGAGCCCTCTATCTCTTTGAAATCAACGCCGCCTCTGGGCAGCTCTTATTGAAGCACGAATAAGGCAACCCCGCGACGGCTCCTCTGTCACTTCCCCGTCAACGCGCGCTTGCGGCAACATCATCCGGCACGGAGATCACCGGCCAAGAAAATCGTGTTCAAATCCTGCACTTACAAGTCCTAGACGATGCCGCTTCGCACAATCCAGACGATGAAGACGCCCGCTACCGCCGAGATAACGCCCACCATGCGCATCCGTTCAATCGGGGCCTCCGCGGCTTCTGCGAGCGCCTTGCGCGTGGCGGCCGGAAAAGCCGCGAACACGATCCCTTCAATGGCGAGCAACAGGCCCAACGCAGCCAAGAAATCGGTCATGCCAGGCCCCCGCACGCCATCACAACATGGGTGAAGGAGGGGCGCCCTCCTTCACGTGCACTCTTTTTTGTCTTGTACGCGAGCATGCGGATGCAAGAGGAAAAACGGCCATCACCGTCCGCATCCGGCCGCATGCTCGATCAGGGATTGGTAGCCGGTGCGCCCTGGACGGCGGCAGGCGGCGTGGTCGCGCTGGGCAATTTCCCTGCAGGATCAATGAAGTAACGGAAAAAGTCCGAATTCGGTGAAAGCACGAGACGCGTGCCGCCAGACGCCTGCGCCCCAAGGCTCGATTCGTAAGCCTGCATCGAGCGGAAGAAGGCGAAGAACCCCGGATCCCTGCCATAAGCTTCGGCGTAGACGCGGTTGCTTTCCGCATCACCCTCACCGCGCAGAGTCTCAGCTTTCTGGTTCGCATCGGCCTTGATGACCGTCACCTCGCGATCGGCGCGAGCCCGGATACCTTGGGCAAGCTCGGAACCTTGGGCGCGGATGTCGGCCGCCTCGCGTTGGCGTTCGGTCTGCATGCGCTGGAAGACGGCCTGGCTGTTCTGCTGCGGCAAGTCCACCCGGCGAAGGCGCACATCGACCACCGAAATGCCGAGCCCATTGGCCTGCTTGTTCACTTCCTGGCGGATGCGCTGCATCAATTCCTCGCGGCGCGTACGCACCACGTCGGTGAAGCTCGCGTCAGCCACGTACTGGCGCACGGTTGAGTTGATGATGTTGGCGAGGCGCAGGTTGGCGCCTGCCACATTGCTCACCGTCTGGTAGAAGCGAACGGGATCTGAGATGCGATAACGCGTGAAGGCATCGACCACGAGACGCTTCTGATCAGAAGCGATCACCTCCTGCTCGGGCAGGTTGAGGTCGAGCACGCGCTTGTCGAGATAGACCACGTTCTCGACCAACGGCAACTTGAAATAGAGGCCCGGGTTCGAGATGACCTCGCGCACGCCGCCGAAGCGAAGCACGAGTGCCTGCTGGGTCTGGCTGACGACGAAGGTCGCGCTGTAGAGGACAATCAGAAGGATGAGAACGACAATAATGCCGCCGGTCTTGAGGGCGCTGCTCATCGCGTGGCTCCCTGACGCACGGTGGAGCCCTGCACCGACGGTGCCGACCGCTGCAACTCACCCAATGGCAGATACGGCACGACCCCCTGGTTCTCCTTGGAATCGATAAGCACCTTGTCCGAACCCGACAAAACGCGCTCCATAGTCTCGATGAACATGCGCTCGCGCGTCACGTCGGGCGCGGCCGCATAGGCCTCATAAACTTGGGTGAAGCGCGAGGCTGCACCGCGCGCCTCGGCGACAGCACGTTCGCGGTAGCCCTCGGCGGCCTGGATGATGCGCGAAGCCTCACCACGCGCTTCGGGGACAACGCGGCTCGCGTAGGTCTCAGCCTCGTTCCTGATGCGGTCCTGATCCTGACGGGCAGCCTGCACGTCGCGGAAGGCGTCGATGACCTGCTGGGGCGGGTCCACCTTCTGGAGCTGTACCTGGCGGATCTCGACACCCGCTCCGTATTCGTCGAGCAGCTTCTGCATCGACTGGCGCACCTCCGCCTCGATCGCACCACGGTCGGTCGTCAGCACCGACTGAATGTTACGTCGGCCGACGATCTCACGCATGGTGCTCTCGGCCGCGGCCTTGATCGCCGCATCCGGATTCTGGAGATTGAAGACATAGTCCTGCGGACGCGAGGGGCTGACCTGCCACTGCACCGTGAAATTGATGTCGACGATGTTCTCGTCGCCGGTGAGCATCAGGCTCTCCTCCGGCACCTCGCGCGCCGTCGATACACGACGCGTGGTGTCCCCCGTGCGCTGGCCCACTTCGATCGTGTTGACCGTCGTCACCTGCGGCTTGATCACCGATCCGATGGGATAAGGGAAGTTGTAACGCAGGCCTTCACCGGTCGTGCCGACATAGCGGCCGAAAATCATGTTGATGCCGACCTCGTCGGGACGCACCGTATAGAAGCCGGTGGCCAGCCACAGCAGTACAGCGCCGAGGCCGATCAGGGCTATACCCCGGCCGCTGGCACCACCGCCGCCGCCAGGAATGATGTTGCGCAGCTTGTCCTGGCCACGCCGGATAAAGTCCTCGAGATCCGGCGGGTTACCGCCGCCGCCGCCTCCCGAAGGGCCCGATCCCCAAGGACCGCCGGGCTTTTGGCCCCACGGACCGCCGCTGTGGTTGCTCCAAGACATGCTCAGCCGTTCCTCACTGCCGCCGTGTTTGGGGTCCAGCTCCGCCCAGCACTCAGGCCGGCCAAACCCGATCCCAAACCATCAAGTTTCGCACCATCCAGCGGCCGCGCCCGTTTTCGTACAACAGGTCAGCGGCCTATCCGCATGGCGCGCCCGCGAAGGGTTTGCTCAAGGTTGATGGGTTGCCGAAGGCCCCCATGTCAAGCGCAAGTGGGGTTAAAACCATAGTTCGTCAACTCACGAGGTTATCAGGGATGGCGGGACCCCGCCGAAATCGCGCCATGCCGAGGATCAGCGGGCGCTCTCACCCTGTCCCCGCTCATAATCGATGAAGGTGAATGCATGATCGTCATGAGGCCCCGGCGCATGCTCCTCACGCAGGGTCTCACGAAAATCTGCGGTGTCGAAGGCCGGAAAGACCGTGTCTCCCGCCGGAGCAACATGCACGCGCGTAAGGTAGAGCCGCTGAGCATACGGCAGTGTCAGCGCGTAAATTTCTCCGCCGCCCGCCACCATCACAGTGTCGGCGCCCAGGTGGTCCGCAGCCTCCTCCGCCCGCAGCCGCGCCGCCATCAGATCGTGCGCCACCACGACGCCATCGGGTGCAAAGGCAGGATCGCGCGTTAGCACGACGACGGCCCGTCCGGGCAGCGGCCGGCCGATGGAATCGTAGGTGTTGCGCCCCATGAGCAGAGGGCGCCCCTGGGTCAAGCGCCGAAATCGCTGGAGGTCGGTGCGCAGGTGCCACAGCAGGCGGTTACCTCCGCCGATAACGCCGTTATCGGCCACCGCCGCGATCAGAGCGAGCGGCTTCGTCATCGCGGCACGCAAACGGCACGCTCGGACAGGGAGAAAAGCATCATCACACTCGCTTCACAGGATCTGCCTCACCCGCGCAGAATTGCCAGCCACGATGAATCTGCGTGATTCGGCGCGGCAAAACGAGGTCGGCACGGGCTATCAGACGGCAACCGGCGCCTTGATGGCGGGATGTGGATCGTAGCCTTCGAAGACGATGTCATCGAAGCCGATCTCGAACAGCGAACGGACGGCAGGGTTCAGCCTGAGGTGGGGCATCGGCCTGATATCGCGGGAGAGCTGCAGGCGCGCCTGTTCAAGGTGATTGATGTAGAGATGCACATCCCCGAAGCTGTGCACGAAATCGCCAACACCGAGGCCGCATTCGTGAGCCACGAGATGGGTGAGCAGAGCGTAGCTTGCGATATTGAACGGCACGCCGAGAAATACGTCAGCCGAGCGTTGGTAAAGCTGGCACGAGAGACGCCCATCAGCCACGTAGAACTGGAAGAGGCAGTGGCAGGGGGCAAGCGCCATCTTGTCCAGATCGGCTGGATTCCAGGCGCTCACGACAAGGCGTCGCGAATCGGGGTTGCGCTTGATCTCGTCGATGACCCAGGCGATCTGATCGACGACCTTGCCATCCGGCGCGGCCCAGGAACGCCACTGACGGCCATACACGGGACCGAGATCACCGTTCTCGTCAGCCCATTCATCCCAGATCGAGACACCATGGTCTTTGAGATAGCGGATGTTCGTATCGCCCTTAAGGAACCAGAGCAGCTCGTGAACCACTGATTTCAGATGCACGCGCTTAGTCGTGACCAGCGGGAAGCCTTCCGTCAGATCAAAGCGCATCTGGTAACCGAACAACGACAGGGTACCCGTGCCGGTGCGGTCGGATTTAGAGCGTCCCTCGTCAAGGATGTGGCGCAGAAGATCGTGATAGGCCTGCATGGTCACCTGCCGCATGGGGCGAAGCGCGAAAAAGCGGCTTGAACGATTAGAAACCCGTCAAGCCCTCCATATGGTAACGAAGCGGCGGATCTTCAGCAGCCCTCTTGCGGCATTTCTTGTGCATAACGGATGTGGGGGGCAGCTTCGCTAGCCGGCTGCCCCGCCATATACCCCGGCGCCATGCAATCCTCCGGATGGATCGTCACCCAACCGGATGCGTTCGGACCTGGGATCCCGGTTTTGCGCGCGGTCCGAAACGCCACGTGGCGCTAGCTAACACTGTGAGAGGTCGTTAAAAAATATAAACAAATCAACATATTAATAGTAATAAGCCGCATGCGTCCAGGGTGATACCGTCGTGTAGGCGGCGCGGTGGATCACACGGCGGACCACGTGACGGTGCGTGGCGACAACGTAGTGCCGGCGTACAATCCGGGTTGTCACCACCGGGGTCGAGACGACACGGGTGGTTATGACGCGGGTCCGCACCACGGGAGCGGCAACGACATGAGTGACGACCGGGGCTGTGCGCACATAGACACGCTCACCGAACACGCCGGAAGCCAGCGTGTAGCCCGACACAAAAGGACCTGCGACCGGACCGCCGAAATAGACGGGCCCGCCCGAGATGTAGCCGCCGGTAAAGATAACCTGAGCGGAGGCCGGAGCTGAGATCATCATGCCGCCAGCAATTGCGGCCGCTGCTACAAGCAATGCACGTTTCAACATGTCACTACCTCACAAACGAGATCAGAAAATGCTGATCGAATAAGCAATATTTCTAGGGTGCATTTGGTTTCACGATGCACGCATAACGAGCGTGTATGCGAAAAATACTTTGCATTTCCGTACATTACGGTGCATCCGGTGCCAATTCGGCGGGTACCGCAATACTCGAGATGTCCGCGCCGAGCGAGAGCTTCGACCTTGCCGTTCACGCCACGGTAGCGCGGGGCATGACAGTCCCGACGGCCCCCTCGTATCCCGCTGCTGAATGATCGAGAATGTCGTTGCCGTTCTGATGGGATAGGGGCCGCAGGCGTGGCCTGCGTCAAAAAAATGCAGGGAGCGACGCCCTGATTGTGCATCGGAGGGCAAGACGATCTTCCCAGCGGCCTCCAAGGTCCCTATATTATTCGTGCCGTCGCGAGACGGCTATGGCGATAAACGGCCATCGCAATAAACCTTTCGGACCCGGGGGCGGTACCCGGCGCCTCCACCAAAGGGCAGCGGCTTTCCATTCGGGGCGCGGCTGCCTTTCGGCGGGGGCGAAATAGGATCGACGAGGGTGTAAAGGGTGGACTTTTGCTCGGCATGGTTCCGCCGTTATCGGGCCGAACTTATAGTTGCCAACGACAACTATGCTCCGGTTGCCCAGGCTGCGTAACGCAGTTTAGGTACCCGATTTAAAGTCCCGGCGGTTAGCCCCGTCGGGCGGGGTTCGGAGGCACCTGGCAACAGAAGCCTCCACTTTCTTTTCGTCGTCCGTTGTTTGTCCCAAGCGTTCCGAGCTGATGGCCCAGGATCAAATTCGCTACGATCTCCATGTTCAGGAAGCCTTGCGCGGTGCCGTGCGCAAGATTCTTTCAGAAGTCGCACGTGATGGCCTGCCTGGGGACCATCATTTCTTCATCTCCTTCCGAACGCGCTTCCCGGGCGTCCGGCTGTCGGCGCGGATGCGCGAGCGCTATCCGGATGACATGACGATCGTGCTGCAGCACCAGTTCTGGGATCTTGCGGTCACGGACTATGCCTTCGAGGTTTCCCTCTCGTTCTCCGGCGTGTCCGAGCGCCTGCTTGTGCCGTTTGAGGCTGTCACGGGCTTCTTCGATCCTTCGGTGGATTTCGGACTGAAGTTCGAGACGGACAGTGAAGCGACGGGAGAGGACGCCAAGGACACCGGCTCCGCCGCCACACCCAAGGCGGACGCTGACAAGCCGAGAACCGCGAGCCTTGCTCCGGCGCGGCGCCCTGTTCCGACGGGTGCGACCGAGGAAGTTCGCGATCCACCTGCGAAGGTGAAGCCGGCCGCCAAGGCGCCACCCCCCTCGGAGCCGGCTGAGGCCGGCGCGGAGGCAGGCGCGGAAGTGGTGAGTCTCGACGCGTTCCGCAAGAAGACCTGATCAGTAACAGGTGATCGGTTTTGTGGACCCGCGAGTTGCGCGTCCTTCATCCTCGTGCGGGAAGGCGCGTATCGGCGTGAAAAGCCCTCCCGATTGGCATTTCTCCTGCGCCTGCCTCTCGACTCCTCGGCTCAAGGCTTATATGGCCTGCGCGGAACCGTGACAGGGAGCGCTTGATGTCCAAGACCCGCAGCGAAACTGATTCCTTTGGCCCGATCGATGTTGACGCGGACCGCTATTGGGGTGCGCAGACCCAGCGCTCTCTGCAGAATTTCCGCATCGGCGGCGAACGCCTGCCCCTTCCACTCGTTCATGCCCTCGCGCTGGTGAAGCGTGCCGCGGCGCTGGTGAATAAGGACCTCGGTGCTCTAGACCCCAAGCTTGCGGATGCCATTGCCACAGCCGCCACAGAGGTGATGGACGGCAAGTTCGACGACCATTTCCCGCTCGTCGTATGGCAGACCGGGTCCGGCACGCAGTCGAACATGAATGCCAACGAGGTGATCGGCAACCGCGCCAGCGAGATCCTCGGCGGTGAGCTCGGCTCGAAGAAGCCGGTGCACCCCAATGATCATGTGAACCGCGGCCAGTCATCGAACGATTCATTCCCCACCGCGATGCACATCGCCGCGGCTCGCTCTATCACCGCGCATCTCCTTCCGGCCCTCGCCCATCTCCATAAGGCGCTCAACGACAAGGCCGAAGCCTTCAAGGACATCGTCAAGATCGGTCGCACGCATCTGCAGGACGCGACGCCGGTCACGCTCGGGCAGGAATTCTCAGGATACGCCACGCAGGTCGAATACGGCATCGCCCGCGTGAACAAGACGCTGGAGGATCTCTATCGTCTGGCGCAGGGCGGAACGGCGGTGGGCACGGGCCTCAACGCCCATCCCCAATTCGCCGAAGGGTTCGCCGCCAAGGTCGCGGAACTGACCGGCCTACCTTTCGTCACGGCGCCGAACAAGTTCGAGGCGCTCGCGACGCACGACGCGATGGTCTTCGCCCATGGCGCCCTGACGAGCGTTGCTGCGGGGCTTAACAAGATCGCGAACGACATTCGGCTGCTCGGTTCCGGGCCACGTTCCGGTCTCGGCGAATTGTCACTGCCGGAAAACGAGCCCGGCTCCTCGATCATGCCGGGGAAGGTCAATCCCACCCAATGCGAGGCCATCACCATGGTCGCCGCCCAGGTGCTGGGCAATGAAACCACGATTTCTGTCGCGGGTTCCCAGGGCCATCTTGAGCTCAACGTGTTCAAGCCCGTGATCGGCTACGCGTTCCTGCAGTCGGTCCGGCTATTGGCGGACGCAGCCGTGAGCTTCGCCGACAACTGTGTGGTTGGGATTGAGGCGAATACCACCCGCATCGATGAACTCATGCAGCGCTCGCTGATGCTGGTGACGGCGCTGGCGCCGAAAGTGGGCTACGACAAGGCGGCGTCCATCGCCAAGGCAGCTCATCACAATGGTACCACCCTGCGCGAGGAAGCCCTTAAATCGGGCGCTGTGACCGCCGAGGAATTCGACGCCATCGTCCGGCCGCAGGACATGTTGAGTCCTCATTAGGATAAGGGATTTACCACTTACGACGCTGCCTCCAGAAAGCCGCAAGTTGCGATATGATGCCGCCCGGAGAAGAGTGTGAGCCGGCTACGAATGCCGACCACCGCGTGACGGGGCTACTATGGCGGAGATCGTCAATCTCAGGCAGGCGCGCAAAGCTAAGCTTCGCGCTGAGCGCGAGGCAGAAGCAAACACTAACCGCGCCCGGTTCGGAGAGCCAACAGCTCTGCGCCGGGCTCGGGACGTTCAGGACGAACGCGACAAGCGCCAGCTCGACGGCCATCGCCTGGAGCGGCCGCCCCGCGTTGAAGGGAGCGCCGATGGCGAACCCACATCATGATGGCTACCAATCAGAAATCCGCCGCGGGGCCTAACCTGGTCGCGAAGCGATCAGTCGTCATCGCAGGCCATCGCACCAGCGTTTCGCTCGAAGAGCCATTCTGGGAAGCGCTGAAGGAAATTGCCGCAGAAAACAAGCAGCCTATCGCGGAATTCATCGCGGCGATCGATGCGGGCCGCGCCGGTAATAATTTGTCCTCGGCCATTCGGGTCACGATCCTGGAGCACTATCGCAAGCGCTCCGTGAACTGAGAACTCCCTTACCGCAAGGGAGCAGAACCCGGCGGGGTAAGGTCGAGCGGCGCGGTTGTCCGGGGCCGCGCCAGGGGTTGCGTGCCCGTTGTCATGGACATGCCTACCGCAGCGGGGTTTGTTGGAACACGGACAGGCTGGACTGGTCGAACACCATGGCTGCTCAGCGAGGCGCGTTCCTGTGCCTCTCCTTCTCCCCGACCGATTGCCGTGTCCTCGTCACCCACGAAGGAAGGCACGATCGTCGGAAGCTCCGAACGCGGTGAGACCGGCACGGGCGGCACGGCGGGCGGCAGCGGCGCCTGCAACGGGAGGTTGTTTGTGCCCCCGGTTGTCGCCGGGTCCGAGCCGCCACCATCCGGGCTATTGCGTTCCTGGCCGTCTTGCTGCTCGGCCGCCCGCTTCTCCGCCGCCAAGCGCTCTCGTTCCAGACGAAGCTGGCGGATCCGCTCGGCCCGCTCCTTTGCGTCCGCTTCCAGCTTGTCGATCCGGTCGAGCTCGCGCGCGAGCGCGATGACGGCAAGTCCATTGGCGAGCGCGGCAGCCTCAACGCTGCGGCTGGGAGCGGTCAGGGGCCCCCGCCATGACACGGCGATTTCGGGAGCGGCACCGCTCCAGCCGGCCGGCAGCTGTCTCGATACCATCAAACCGCGCGCGTCCAAGGTGAGCGGTCCAAGTTCCACGGAGCCCGCGAGCCGCAACTGCACGTTTCGATCCTCGATCGTGACCGGCCCGAAGCGCAATGTTCCGCCCGCCAGCGTGAGAGGCATCACCGCTTCGGAGAGCGGCCAGTTCGATGCATCGAGCTCGCGCGCGACGGTGTCGCGGACCACGGTCGCTTCCGCGCGGATCGGATCCTGCGCCATGAGCTTGCCGATACCCCGCCCCATCCCGGCAGGATCGAGCCGCGCTATAGACGAGCCGACGCTACGCAGCTCGCCCCCACCGGACATGTTGGCGACCAGGGCCGCGACGCTCTCCCCCGAGCTTCCCGCTTCCATGCGGCCGGAAAGCCGCCCTCCAACGCCCTTGCCCAGGATCGCGGCCGCCTCCACATCCTTGAGCGCCACATTGCCGGTCAGCGCAGCAAGGCTGCCCTGCCGCTGGAGCTTCACATTGGCGAGCACGGAACCATTGCCGAAACGCCCGCTAAGATCACGGAGGGCGATGGCATCGGACGTGAGATCAAGAACAAGCTTGCCCTCCGCCAGCGCAACGCCGTCAACGACGTCTAGCCGGCCAAAGCCGAGTTCCAACTTGCCGAACACCGGCGGCATCGCCTGAACGAAGCGCTGTGACGGCCAGATCTGCCCCTTCCCAGGTGGAGGTACCGGCCCCAATGCCAGCGCGGCGAGATCCGCGAACCTTAATTGCGGCACCTTCAGCGCGCCGTCGATCTGGCCAGCCTCGTTGATGGCGAGGCGACCCTCAACGGCGGCGCCCCCGACGTCGCCCTTAAGGCCGGTAAAGACCACACCCTCCTGGGACAGGCGGCCGTCCGCCTCGAGATGCGCGGCCGTCCCTGGCTGAAGGCCCGGAAATGATCGCGCAAGCACCTGCGCCAAAGCTGCGAGGTCGCTCGTCGCGAGCTTCACTTTGCCCTGCGCAAGCGGTGGCATCCCACCGGGCTGAACAGGTCCACCGGGCTGAACAGGTCCACCGAGGCCTCCGGCAACCGAGAGCGTCGCGCCTGCCACCCGCAGCTCCGCCGTGCCGGCGAGATCGGCGAGGGTCCGACCCTTGGCGTCCAAGACGAGTCGCCCTTCGCCCGTGCCGGGAAGGGGTACGACATCGACGCCAAGCTGCCGCAGCAGATCGACACCATCGCGAGCCGTAAGATCCATGCGGATGCTAGCTTCGCCAGCTTGCGCAGCCTGATCCGCTCCAGGCGCAGGCAGACTGAGAGCCGTCCGGAACGCCGTACCGCCGCCCTGCCCTTCAAGGGTCGCGACCACAGGCCCTTGCGCATCCCGCCTCTCGGCTCTCAGGGCAAGCGTCAGCGGGGCGGCCAGTGGCGCGATCCGCTGCAATGTTTCGTTGAAGGACGGCGGTAGGAAACGCGAAGCAAGCGCCGCGATGACGGCCGGCCGCGGAGCCGACAAGCTTCCATCGATTTGCCCGCCATCGCGGCCGATGCGGCCCGCGAGCTTCATATTCGCGCCGTCGACGTTCGTCATCTCGGCGCTGGCGATCGTCAAGGCTTCGGCATCACGCGTGATTCTGGCTTTCAGTCGTCCGCTCGGGGAAGCAATCGTCCCGAAGCGAGGTGCCTCAAGATCGATCGACAGGCCGAGGTCCGCATCTGTCAACCCACCCATGCCGGCGTCCAGCAGGGGCATATTCGCGAGATTAAGCCCTTTGCCGGCGAGTTGCGCGTCAAACCGGGCGCGCTCCGCTCCCGTCGGTGGCGTATAGCGGAACAACCCGGACAACGTCGCATCGCCCGCGGTGAAGCGGATGTTGCGCGCGGCGAGTACCGCCGAGGACAGGGAGAGATCGGCGACGCCGCGCGATGCCGGCAGCGCAGCGATTGCCTCCATCAGCGGCCTGGGAAAACCAATGCGGCCAAGAGACAGGGCGAGGCGCGCCGGCTCCTTGATGCCGAACTGCACACGCCCCAAAAAGGCCGTCTCCGCACCAAAGTCGACGGTGCCGGACGCCTCCAGCCGCGCGTCCCCCGCCCCGGCGAGATGCAAGCGCTCGATCGTAGCCTTGCCGCCCTCGCGGCCGACGACGAGATCGAGCGGCCCAATTTCCTCACCCGCAATGGCGAAGCTCGCGGCCTGGACACCGATGGACGCCTTCAGCGAAGGCAGGATCGAGACAAGACGCTCCCCGATCTCGCCGGTGCGTACCGCGAGATCGGTGCCTTGCGCGATCTCCAGGCGGCGTGACGTCAGAGCCATTGACAATGACGGGCCGCTCCGCCCGAAATCGAGCTCCCCGGCACCTCCCAGCGCCAGGCCGGAGCCACCGGCTGCGTTGGTGACTTCGACGGTTTCCGCTTTCAGACGGCGCCCCACCGTCGTCACTGTCGCTGTGACCATCAGTGCGGGCGGCTGTTGGGCTGCGTCCTGCGCGCTATCGGCACGCACCATCTCGGCCGGCGGTAAGGGTATCACCGCGCCAAGCCGGCCATTGAATCCGGGCGCGAATACGCGTGAACCGCCTTTTGCGGTTGTGCTTGCGGCGAGGAGGAGATCGCCATCAATGTCGAGATGCGGCGAGGTCAGCTCGCCAATGGCGCCTTTGACACGCAGGCGCCCCTCGGCGTCGATCGTGCCGGTGGAAAGGCGCAGCGGCACGTTCCCTACGCGCCCGGCGATCCGCCATGGACCGGCTAGCGCCGTAGCCTGAATCTCGCCGCTGATCGGTCCGATATCGCGGACGCCGCCCTCGGCCTCGATCAGACGCAGCTGCCCCGCTTCCACGACGAGCTTCTCGATCCCGAAAGCGGTGATCGGCATTGGGATCGAGTTGTTGAGCTCGGGGAGCATGATACGTCCGTCGTCGCCCACCACGGCGGTGACCACCGGTCGCTCGAGCCGTGCTTCGACAACCCGGACCGCGCCCGACAGCAATGCGGCCGTTTCCAACTCCACCGACAGCGCGTTGGCCGTGATACCCGGCCGCCCCGCCGCCGGCGCACCAATGGTGACCCGGCCCAACACCACCCGCGGCGAAGGCAAGAGCCTCAGGTTTATGTCCCCTTGCGTTATGACCGGGAGCCCAAGCGCGCGCGACAGCGCCAACTCGACGTCCCCGCGTCGCGCGTCCCAATCGATGAAATAGGGAACCGCGAGAGCCGCGCAGAGCACGAGGACAATCAGGCCAGCGATGATCGTTAGGATATCGCGCACGCTTCTAGACTCATGGGATCAGTCGGTCATGGGCAGTCGGTTGCGAGAGAACGCGGCCAGGCGGCCACCACGGTCAGACCTATAGTAACGGGTTCCCGTCAAAAAATGGCGAGGGACACCAAGTATTTTGGCCAAAACGGTATGAGCTGCGCCGTGAGTCGCCGCGCCGGTACCCACACACCGTGCAGCGAACACATCTTGCGGCACAACTTGCCACACCATAGCGCCCCCGATTGGCATTTCGAGGGCATCTGCGCATTAAACGTCGACGATCTTGCCGGGATTCATGATGTTGAGCGGATCGATCGCCCGCTTGATTCGCGCCATCAGATCAAGCGCCGGCGCGCCATGCTCCGCCTCGAGATAGTGCATCTTCTTCTGACCGACCCCGTGCTCGCCGGTACAGGTGCCGCCCATGGCCAGCGCGCGCATCACGAGGCGCTTCAGAAATGCCTCCAACACTTCGATCTCGGCCGGATCATCGGTGTTCACAAGCGGCTGGACATGGAAGTTACCGTCGCCAACATGGCCAACGATCGGCGCGATCAGCCCGATCTCAGCAATATCAGCCCGAGTCTCTTCGACACAATCGGCAAGCTGCGAGATCGGCACGCAAACGTCGGTGGGCACTGGCCGCGCGCCCGGCCGGAGGGCGAGGGTCGCCCAGTAGGCGTCATGGCGCGCCTGCCAGAGCCGGGAGCGATCTTCCGCCTTGGTCTCCCAGATGAAGGGCCCGCCCCCGAGGTCCTCGGCGATTTCGCCAAAGCGCTCCGCTTGCTCGCGCACGCTCGCCTCCGTGCCGTGAAACTCCAGCAACAGCAACGGACTCTCCGGCAAGCCAAGCTTCGAGTGCAGGTTCACCGCCCGCACCATGGTCTGGTCCAGAAGCTCGATCCGAGCGACCGGCAAACCCGTCTGGATGGTGAGGATAGTGGCATCGCAGGCCGCGTGGACCGAGGGAAACGGGCAGATGCCGGCGGATACAGCCTCAGGAATGCCATGCAGCTTGAGGGTGATGGATGTGATGATGCCGAGGGTGCCCTCTGACCCGACGAAGAGGCGCGTCAGGTCATAGCCGGCGGAGGATTTCTTCGCCCGGCTCGCAGTCTTGACGACCTCCCCCTCGGGCGTGACCACAGTCAAGGACAGAACATTGTCCTTCATCGTGCCGTAGCGCACGGCATTGGTGCCGGAGGCACGCGTCGCGGTCATACCGCCGATGGAGGCGTCCGCACCGGGGTCGATCGGGAAGAACAGGCCCTGATCGCGGAGGAAGTCGTTGAGCTCCTTGCGCGTGACACCGGGTTCGACCACGCAGCTGAGATCCTCCGCGTGGACCGCGATGACCTTCTTCATCAGACTGGTATCGACCGAGATCCCGCCAAGCGGCGCGTTCACATGCCCCTCGAACGACGTGCCCGTCCCGAAGGGAATGACCGGTACCCGATGCTCGGCGCAGAGCTTCACGATCGCCACCACGTCCTCAGTCGTCTCGGGGAACACGACGGCATCCGGGGGCTGGCTCTGTACCCAGGTCAACGTGTTGCTGTGCTGCTCGCGGACCGCATGGCTCGTCACCAGCCGCGACCCGAAGTCGGCGGCCAGCACCTTGATCACGGCTGCGACCGCATCCGGAGAAGGACGAGTGGCGGTTGGCGCGGCTTGCAACATCTCGATCGACCCCTTCATCTTGCCTCACCCGCGACATTCGAGGCGCAGCCGCGGCATGGTCAAGGGCCCTTTTAGCTGCGCTTGCGGACGGTGTCGAAACGAAAACAAGGTATCGGCTCCCGAAACAGCCTTTCGTTGTTCTCGCGGCTGAAGGGCAGAGCGGCCTATCTGCGGAAATTCTGAACCGGCGGCGGCGGTACATAGGGCGGAGGTGTCAGCTGCTGCCGCATCTGCTGGTTGCGAATCTGGTTCATCTGCTGCTGCTGGAGCTGTTGCTGACTGTTGTCCTGCAACTGACGCTCGATGGCGCGGTTCTGTCGCTGGTACTCGCGCTGGAATTGCGCATCGTTTTGGGCATAAGCAAACGAGAGCGTTGCCACCAGCGTCAGGAACGCCCCTGCAGTAAGTCTGAGAAGCCGCTGACCGGGTGTGACCGCCACCTCTTCAACCGATCTCTGCCACATCTTGCCCCGCCTCCATCTATCCTCTACCCCACACGGGGCGGACGTTATTACATATGGTGGCCGACGCCACCGCCACCAAGGGCATGTTGATTGGTTGAAGGCTGTGGGGAGCGCTTCCCGTCTGGCGTCAAGATCGGCCGCACAGGCGTCAGTGCATGCCCCGGTCGAGCGATCGTCTGAACTCCCGCTCGATCTGGCGGTGCCCGCTCTGTTGCTGCTTCTGCCGGTCGAGCGCGTTCTGCATATGCTTCATAATGATTTCATTCTGCCTCCGGAAATCGCGTTCGAACTCGCTCCGATCCGCATCTTCCGCCTGTGCAGCGTTGAAATGAACTGTGTGGCACCAGATTGCGACGGCTCCACAAAGGCCTATGAGCCTCGCCAGGTTGACGAGGCTCGAACATATATCCATGTATCGTGCTTTACGGCTGGATCTCGCGCGAAAATTGTCGTTCATGACTTGACTACACAGATCGAGTGTCTGAGCCCGCAGCGTGGCGACCTTCGTTTCTTGTTATTGTCGCGATGACTTCAGAGCTTGGCCGCTAGCGCGCTCGTTCTGGCGATCGAAGTTCCGCTGCCGGATACGAGCTCAATGGCGCTCTCGACGCCGTTCGCGTTTTGGTCCAAGGTCGCCATATGAATCAAGGCATCAATAGAACCCATCCTCAGCTTGACGGCAGGCCGGACGACACACGTCTCGCGCCGCGCGGCGGGAGCCTCAGCGAGCGCGCCCGGGCGCAGGCCGCACCCGCCGCCTATCTTGCTGGCCTCAACCAGGAGCAGCGCCTCGCGGTGGAGACCACGGAGGGGCCGGTGCTGGTGCTCGCCGGCGCCGGCACGGGCAAAACGAGGGTGCTGACCACGCGGATCGCCCATCTCATCGCGACGGGCCGGGCGCGGCCTTCCGACATCCTCGCCGTCACCTTCACCAACAAGGCGGCGCGGGAGATGAAGGCGCGTGTCGGCCTGCTGGTCGGCCCGGCCGCCGAGGGAATGCCCTGGCTCGGCACCTTCCACGCCATCTCCACCAAGATCCTGCGCCGCCATGCCGAACTCGTCGGCCTTCGCAGCGATTTCACCATTCTCGACGTGGATGACCAGATCCGCCTCCTGAAGCAGGTGATCCAAGCCGCCAATCTCGATGAGAAGCGCTGGCCGGCGCGCCAGCTTGCGAGTCTCATCGATGGCTGGAAGAACCGCGCGCTCGGCCCTGACCAGGTGCCACACGGCGAGGGCGCCGCCTTCGCGAATGGCCGCGGCACTGACCTCTACCGTCACTATCAGGAACGTCTGAAGATCCTGAACGCCGCGGATTTCGGGGATCTCCTGACCGAGACCATCCGGCTGTTCCGCGAGCATCCGGACGTCCTCGCCCAGTATCAGAAGCGCTTCCGCTACATGCTGGTGGACGAATATCAGGACACCAACGTCGCGCAATATCTCTGGCTCCGGCTGCTCGCCCAGGGGCGCGAGCCTGGCCAGCGCAACCTCGCGTGTGTCGGTGACGATGACCAGTCGATCTATGGCTGGCGTGGCGCGGAGGTCGACAACATCCTGCGCTTCGAGCACGATTTTCCGGGAGCCGTGGTGGTGCGACTGGAGCGGAACTACCGCTCGCACGCCCATATCCTTGCCGCGGCCTCGCATCTCATCGCCCACAATGAAGGGCGGCTTGGCAAGACGCTGCGCACCGACGACGAGCCAGGCGAGAAGGTGACGATCACCGGCGCCTGGGATTCGGAGGAGGAAGCGCGCCTTGTCGGCGAGGAAATCGAGGCCTTGCAGGCAAAGGGTCACAATCTCTCGGAGATCGCCATCCTCGTGCGCATTTCGGCACAGATGCGCGAGCTTGAAGATCGCTTGGTGCAACTCGGGCTACCCTACCGCGTGATCGGCGGTCCGCGCTTTTATGAGCGCATGGAGATCCGCGACGCGCTGGCCTATTTCCGCTGCGTCGCCCAGCCTGCTGACGATCTCGCCTTCGAACGCATCCTGAACACGCCGAAGCGCGGCCTCGGCGATGCGACCGTGCAGGTGCTCCATGCCCATGCCCGGGCAGCGCGGATCCCGCTGATGGAAGCGGCACGCTTCATCGTGGAGACAGAGGAGCTGAAGCCGAAGCCGCGCAGCTCCCTGCGCGAGCTGCTGGCAGCTTTCTCGCGCTGGAGTTCGCTGATCGACAGTACGCCGCAGACGGAACTCGCCGAGATGATCCTGGAGGAGTCCGGTTATACGGAGATGTGGCAGAAGGACCGGTCCGCGGAAGCGGCTGGACGGCTGGAGAACCTCAAGGAGCTCGTCCGCAGCCTTGAGGAATTTCCCGACCTCCGGAGCTTTCTGGAACACGTCTCGCTGGTCATGGATGCCGTCGAGAATGACACGGAAGACCGCGTCAGCCTGATGACCCTCCACGCGGCAAAAGGACTTGAGTTCGACACGGTGTTCCTGCCCGGCTGGGAAGAAGGGTTGTTTCCCAATCAGCGCGCCCTCGACGAGAGCGGGCGCGCAGGGCTGGAAGAGGAGCGCCGCCTTGCCCATGTCGGCATCACGCGTGCCCGGCGCCGCGCCAAGATCTATTTCGCCTCCAACCGCCGAATCCACGGCCTGTGGAACGCGACGATCCCCAGCCGCTTCATTGACGAGCTACCTGAAGCCAATGTGGAGGTCACCGAGGCCCCTGCCGCCTTCTCCTACGGCGGTTACGGCAAAAGCCGCTTCGATGACGTGGAATCGTTCTCATCGTCCTACGCCACGCCGGGCTGGCAGCGCGCCCAGAACAAGGGCGGACTTGGAGGTGGCGGCAGCCGCGGAGGCTTCGCGCAAGGGAGGGGCGGCTACGGGAGCTCGTCAGGTCCCGGGCGTGGCGGCCTGCTTATCGAGGGCGAGCTCGTCGCCAAGTCATCGGGACCGGCTTCCGAATTCGCGCCCTCGGACCGCGTATTCCACATCAAGTTCGGGCCCGGCTCCGTGGCGGCCGTCGATGGCAACAAGCTGACCGTCGATTTCGACAAGGCCGGTCGCAAGATGGTGCTGGACAGCTTCGTCCAGAGACAAGGCTGAGCCGCCACGCTTCATCATCGGCGATGACCTTCAACGGGCCGCTCCATCGCGGCCCGCAGGTACCCGGCATACGAAGCGAAGGAAAATATAGCGCGGTGGGAAACTTGATCTTTACAGATCGGCGGAAACTTAATCTAGGCTTTATGCTTGAAAATTCGCAAGCACATAAAATCCAACATTAAAACATATTTCCGGCGCATTACATTTTCGCGTGTTTCTACTCCAAGTCTTAAAATAAATCACGGAACAAAGTTCCGCCCCAGCTATTTTAATGGCGCCGGTGATGGGCGGAGTACACGGTAAAGATCCCCTCGACGTTTCGCCGGCACATCGGGTCACGCATAGGATCATAAGGAGATGATCATGCCGAACCAAGGTGGACATGAAGGCAAGCAGGGCCAGAAGGACATGCAGAAGAACATGCATCCTTCAAAGGGTCACACGCAGAGCAGCGGCACGCAGAGCGCGTCTGGCTCCTCTGGCCAGCACAACCCGCAGTCTGCGCCCGGCGCTGGCAAGGACCGCGATCAACAGACCCGGAAATAAGCTGATGCCGCCAGGTTGGCGGCGAAACGGCGCAACAGCGGTCGGTTCGGGCAGGGCCTGAGCCGGCCATAACTTTTTTTCAAGACAGAGAAATCTGCGGCGTTAAAATTCGCGCGTGGAAGGAAACGCAACGCAGCACGGGCCCATGTCAGCCACCAACGAAGCCATGGGCATCTTCGCCCTGAGTCAGGGGGAGCGCACACGCTTCTTTGCCTGTCCGAATTTCGCGGCGCTCGATTGCCTGACTGCGACGTTCCGCACCTATCGCTACGTACCCCACACGCATGACACTTTCGTTATAGGCTCCGTCATCGCCGGCTGCGAGACATGGACCGTCCGCGGCATGCGCGGCTATGCCGGACCGGGAGACTTCGTCTTCGTCAACCCCAACGAGGTCCATGACGGCGCCCCCCATGGGGACGGCTACTGCTACCGGATGAGCTATCCGTCCATCGAGCTGTTGCGCCAGATCGCCGCCGAGATCAGCGAGAAAGAGGTGACAGCGACGCCTTATTTTCCGGAACCGGTGGTCCACGATCCGGCTGGCGTCGCGCTCTTTGTGGCCGCCCATGTCGCAATGGATGCGCAGTCAGACGTCCAAGCCGGCGAGGAGTTGCTCTATCGCGCCTATGCCCATTGCCTGGCGCGACATGCGCAGATCAGGCCGCCGGCCACGAGGGGACGGGAGGCGGATCGGGTCGCGCAGATCGGGCGCCTGATCGCGGACCACTACGCTGATGATCTCTCGCTCAGCCATCTGGCGACTGCAGCGGGGTTGCCGCGCCATCGTCTGATCAGCGCTTTTCGCCAGGAGACCGGGATGACACCGCATGCCTTCCTTGTCGACCGGCGAGTCATCGCCGCCCAAGAGGCCCTGCGGCGCGGCGCTACGCCAGCCGAAGCGGCGGCAGCCACGGGCTTCTGCGACCAGGCCCATCTTACCCGGGCCTTCAAGGCCCGCATTGGCATCACCCCGGGCGCCTACCGGGCAGCGGTATCCTGAGCACGACATGTTCTGACGTTCTTCCCTCGCACCTTCGAGGTTGCCCATGCTGGACCGCGGACAGCACACGCCGTTACACCACCATGCCCGCAACCGTGAATGGCGCGCGGGGTTTGCCGCGATCATACCGGTGGCGATCGCCGCGGTGCCGATCGGGCTTCTGTTCGGCGCGCTTTGCAGCGCCAAGGGTTTGACCGTCGCCGAGGCAGGGCTGATGTCCGCGCTCGTCTTTGCGGGCGGCTCCCAGTTCGCCGCGATAGAACTCTGGGCTGCGCCGGTCCCTATAGCAGCCCTCGTTTTCTCAACCCTGCTGATCAATGCCCGGCATGTGCTCATGGGCGCCTCGCTCACACCCAAGACGCAGCTGTTCTCGCCCCTCCAGCGGTACCTCGGGTTCCATTTCCTCACAGACGAAACGTGGGCGCTCGCCGAGCGACGCGCCGTCGCCGCTCCCCTGACCCCGGCCTATTGGTTTGCCCTGGCAACGCTGCTTCCCACGGCCTGGGTCGGCTCGACGCTCGTCGGCGCGGCAGTCGGCTCACTGCTCGGCGATCCCAGAAGCATCGGCGCCGATTTCGCATTCACCGCGCTCTTCATCGGGTTGATCGCGGGGTTTTGGAGGGGGCGCACGACGGCGATCACCATCGCCGCAAGCGGAGGCGCAGCCGCCCTCACCTATCTCGCGCTCGGTCCACCCTGGCACGTGGCGGCGGGCGCGATGGCGGGCATTGCCGCAGCCTATGCGACCGCGCCCGAGACCGAGACCGAGACCGAGGATGTCAAGGAGACCACGCCGAATTCGATGACCTGCAACGCAGGCTCAAAGCAATAACAGAACCATATTCACATGATTATAAATAATAAAGCGCTTAGACTAAAGATCTCGGCTCTCACGCATATACGCAAATTGACGCCTTCTAAGCACAACCACCAATATTTTTTTAATCGTTCCGAACGGGCATTTCACTATCTTTCGCGCACCCCCCGGAGGGGCAATTTTTTCTCGCAACAGGATGGAAGTGAGGAGAAAATTGATGCGTTATTCAGATAAAAATAAAACGTGGACCGTGAATACCTGCAACATTTTGCGTCTAGCCAGCATACTCGACCCGGCGGAACGCCCATGACGGGGGCCCCGACCCGGCCTGCGGCCAACCGCCTCGCGCATCGAGCGGTCAGATGTGAATGGTGCGACGGCCTCAAAGCTGTGGCGCCCGTTGCCGCCGTTGTCATGCCCGTCGGCCTGCTCTTCGGCGCCCTTTCCAGCGCGAAAGGCTTGACGCTGCTGGAGGCGGGCCTGATGTCCATCCTGGTGTTCGCAGGCGGAGCCCAGATCGCGGCGATGGACCTATGGCTGGACCCGATGCCGGTCGCGGCAATCGCGCTCTCCACCTTCCTGATCAACGCGCGGCACGTCCTGATGGGTCTATCCCTCGCGCCGAAAACCCACGCCTTCAGCCCCCGTCAGCGGTTCATCGCCTTCTTCTTCCTGACGGACGAGGCCTGGGCGCTCTCGGAAAGGCGCGTTCTGAGCCACCCGCTAACACCGGCTTTCTGGTTCTCACTGGCTGTCGTCATCCCGATCGTCTGGAGTACAGGCACCTATATCGGCGCCCGCTTCGGCCACTGCCTGGGCGACCCCTGCGCGATCGGAGCGGACTTCACCTTCACGGCGCTCCTGATAAGCCTCATCGCCGGGTTCACGACAAGCCGCACGGCGCTCTCGGCCGTTCTTGCGAGCTGCGTCACGGCAACCTTGAGCTACGTGGCCTTGGGTGCCCCCTGGCACATCGTCATCGGAGCGATGGTGGGGCTGACGGTGGCCTATCTCACTGCGCCGAGAGATCTTGTCGCGGATCCCGCCGAGCGCAGCCTCATCGCCGACGCCTTGTCCAACCTCGATCCCGGCGCCCCGCTCGACTGCCCGTCAGGAAGCCGCCCATGAGTAGCCGCCCATGAGTATTGCCAGTTCCATGAGTATCGACAGCTCCGCCCTCATGGCGATTCTCGCGATGGCGGGGGTAACCTATCTCACGCGCATCGCCGGCATCGCGCTTGCGGGGCGGCTCACGCTCTCGGGACGAGCGAAAGCGGCTTTTGACGCCATTCCGCCGGCGGTGCTCGTCGCGGTGATCGCGCCCAGCGCGCTGGCGACCGGCTGGCCGGAGACCATTGCGGCGGCGATCGCCGCCCTGTCCGCGACGCGACTTCCCCTCCTCGCCACTGTCGCCATCGGGGTTCTCGCCGTCGTCGGCCTCCGGGCCATTGCCGGCTGAACGCCCGTCGTCCCACGCGCAAAACCTCCGCAGTTTTGCGCGTGATGCAGCCTCTGTTTGCCTCGCTCAGGACTGGAGCGGCCGCGTCGCCTCCTGCAGCCACTGCAGTGCCTCGCCATCCACGAGCGGCCCGATATGGGCGAGTACATCCGCGTGATAGGCATCAAGCCACGCGATCTCATCGTCCGTCATGAGCGACGGATCGATCAATGCGCGGTCGATCGGCGTGAAGCTGAGAGTTTCGAATCCCAGCATCGGCCGCTCGCCGCCGGGCACCTCACGGGGCTCCACAAGGATCAGATTCTCGATGCGTATGCCGTAGGCCCCCTCCTTGTAGTAACCGGGCTCATTGGACAGGATCATGCCGGGCTCCAGCGGCACGGTCCCCAGCTTCGACAGGCGCTGCGGCCCTTCGTGCACCGAGAGGTAGGAGCCGACGCCATGGCCCGTGCCATGGTCGAAATCCGTTCCCGCCTGCCAGAGGGAGAGGCGCGCCAGAGCGTCGAGCTGCGCGCCTGACGTGCCCTTCGGAAAGATCGCGGTTGCGACCGCGATATGTCCCTTGAGCACGCGCGTGAACCGATCGCGCATCTCATCCGTGACCGCACCGACGCTCACGGTACGGGTGATGTCAGTGGTGCCATCGCGGTACTGGCCGCCGGAATCGACCAGGAAGATCCCCGGCTCGATCTTTCGGTCAGACGCCCTCGTGACCCGATAATGCGGCATCGCCGCGTTCGGTCCGGCCCCTGCGATCGTGGGAAAAGAGATGTCCATCAAAGCGTTGGTCTGGCGGCGGAACTCCTCGAGCGCCTCGACCGCGGCGATCTCTGTGAGAGCGCCGCCGGGCGCCTCCCGGGCAAACCAGGCGAGGAACCGCGCCATGGCCACGCCGTCGCGGCGGTGGGCGCTGCGGCTGCCTTGCTGCTCCACGGCATTCTTAACAGCTTTCAATCGCGTGATGGGATCCGCGCCGACATCCACCCTGCCGCCACCCTGCTCGATCGCCTGTTTCAGCGCCATCGCACCTGTCGCAGCGTCGAGGCGTACTGGCGCTCCCTTGGCCGCGACCGCCGCGAGAGCTTCGTTAAAGGCCGCCGGCGAGACGATATCGGCGACACCAGCGAGATGGGCGCGAACCTCTTGATCGACACGCCCAGGCTCGATGAACAAAGTCGCGCGTCCCTGCGCCGGCAGGAGCGCGTAGGCCAAAACGAGGGGCGTGTGACTGACGTCGCCGCCACGGATGTTGAAGAGCCAGGCAAGGTTATGCGGATCACTGATGACAAGGGCGCCGACACGCGCCTTGGAGAGCGCCTCCTGCACGGCGGCTACTTTCGCATCCGCAGCCTCGCCCGCGAACTCCGACGGATGAACGACGACCGGTGACGCGGGTGCAGCCGGACGATCGCTCCACACCAAGTCTAACGGATTCGGGGACAGCGCCACCAGTTCCCCGCCAGCTGCATCCACGGCGGCAGCCAGACGCTCGGCCTGCGGCACCGTGTGCAGCCAGGGATCGTAGCCCAGCCGGCCCCCGGCCGGCAGATTGGCCTCGATCCAGCTTTCGACGCTTGTTTCCGCTAGCGCAACCGGTGTGAAGACGTCTAAGTCGACTTCATCTCGCACCTGCAGCGTATAGCGGCCATCCACAAGCACCGCAGCCGCATTCACCAGCACCACGGCATATCCCGCCGAGCCTGAGAAACTGGTCAGCCATGCAAGACGGTCATCGCTCGGGGGCACATATTCCCCCTGATGCTGGTCAGCCCGTGGCACCACAAAGCCGTCGACACCACGTCTGACGAGTTCCTCGCGCAGGGCTGCGAGACGGGGAGCACCGGTTGACGCCGAGGTGGGCTTGTCGAAGCTCTGGAAAACAGAAGATGCCATTGAGATCCCACCGTATTCATCCGCGAACGTGTCGATCAAGACTAATGACGGGTTAACGCCGCCGCAACGCGACAGGCCAGTTTTTGCCCGTTTTGACACGGAAACATGCACCCTGGGCGCATTTCGCGTGCATCGAGAGGCAAGATCCGCACGAGACCTGCATTTATTGCATATCTAAGTTAGGTCATATGCGCTGACCCATCTTCTTCGCAGATGCAGCATTCCCTATATTGCGATGCATGAAGGGACGGCGATGTCCGTCCAGATCCGGAGGCGGCAATGGCAGAAGTAGCAATGTCCGGCTATGCCGTAGCGGCGAAGAAGCCGCGGAAGGCTGTCGGTTTTATTGAGCGGCTTTGGGCGAAGATCGAGGCGGCGCAGATGGCGAAGGCCCAGCGCTATTTCGAACAGCACTATCCCTCATTGGCACGCGAGTTGGTCGCGATGCACAAGGCGGAAAAATCCGCGAACTGATGTTTGGTGAGGCTAAGGCCTCGATCCGTTGTCGACGCTTCCACGATGACGGTATTCCGCAGGGGAAGCACAGCAAGGAACATTGAGATGATCCTGGTGACCCTCTTCAACAGCGTGGCACGCTTCATCGCCGCAGTGCACGACGTCGTTCATGAAGCGATGGAACTGCGCGCCGAGATGGCAAAGCGCTATCCGAATATCTAAAGACTATCAGCCAACGGTCCCTGCCAAAGCCTCGAAGCTTTCGAGGCAGCGGAACGGTTGTTCGCGAGCCCGCCCGGTCAAAGCCAGGGGCGGGCTTTTGCTGTCGGGCGCCTCGGCTTGCGAGCGGCTGCACCGCCCTTGCGCAGACGCAGGGTTGCCCAGCCGTCGCGCTGGCTTTGCTGCATGAGGCGCAGTCCCTGGGCTGCATAGGCCGAAAGCACACCGGGGACATCGCCCGGCAACAATCCGGAAAGCACGAGCAAGCCGTTGGGCGCCAGCACCGCCGCGATGGAGGGCGCCAAGCGCCTGAGCGGCCGTGCCAAGATATTGGCGAAGACAAGGTCGAACCGCCCCGGCCGCCCCGCGAGGGCGTGGCGCACGCCAGGCGCGACATAGAGACGGAGATGGCCGGCCGCCGCGTTGAGCTGCGCATTGCGCCGCGCTACCTCGACCGCGATGGGATCAATGTCGCCGGCGATAACCCGCGTCTTGAGAGCCTTGGCGGCAGCGATTCCCAGGATGCCCGTGCCGGTGCCGACATCGAGAACATGACGCGGCCGCCGTTGCTTCAGCACGTCCTTGAGTGCCATGAGGCAACCGAGGGTCGTTCCGTGGTGGCCTGTACCGAAGGCCAGCGCTGCTTCGATTTCAAGCGCAATGTCGTTGGTCTTCACCACGTCACGGTCATGGCCGCCGTGGACGAGAAAACGCCCTGCCCGCACCGGCTTGAGGCCATCGAGGCTCGCCTTCACCCAATCCTTGGCGGCAACCGCATCAAACACAGCCGTATCGGCCCTTTCCCCGACGATGAGGCGCAGAAGATCGCGGATAGCCGTCTCATCGGGCTCGCGCGAGAAATAGGCTTCCAGCAGCCAGGGCTGCGCCGCGGCGTTCCCCTCCTTGGGATCTGCGGGCTCAATTTCGAAGGCAGCGACGGCGGTCTCCGCAGGATCGAAGACCTCCCCGAGCAAATCCGTCAGCCGCCGGGCCGACGCCTCATCGGTCTCGATGCGCAGCACATGGGTGGGAGTGTGGGGAGGAAGACCTTCGAGCATGGGTACCAATCACAAAGAACATCGACCGCGCGCGGCGTTGCAATGCAATGATCACAGCGGAGCGGCATTGTCACGTCTCGACATCAAGTTTCGCGGACGTACGGAGCGGTGGCGAACCGGGGCTCACAACCGCCCGACACGCCGGAGCCAGGTCTCCTCGTCGATCACCTCGATGTCGAACTCCTTGGCTTTGGTGAGCTTGGAGCCCGCACCGGGCCCCGCCACCACGAGGTCCGTCTTTTTGGAGACGGAGCCGGCTACCTTGGCGCCAAGCCCCTCCGCCATGGCCTTTGCTTCGTCGCGCGACATGCGCTCCAGCGAACCGGTGAACACCACCGTCTTGCCTGCGACCGGACTGTCGCTCTGCACGGCTTCCAGCGGCTCCGGCGTGACCTCCGCCAGGATGGCATCGAGCGTCAGCTGGTTGTGCTCCTCGGCGAAGAACTGCACGATCGCTTCGGCAACGATGATGCCGATACCGTCGATGGCGGTGAGTTCGGCCCACGCATCGCTCGTCTGGTCGGCGGCGCGGGTCGCAGTCTCGCGGAGCGCATCGAAAGAGCCGAAATGCCGGGCGAGCAGGCGAGCGGTCGTCTCTCCCACGTGGCGGATGCCGAGCGCGAAGATGAAGCGATTGACCGGCACATGCCGCCTCGCCTCGATTGAGGCGAAGAGGTTGCGCACGCTCGTCTCCCCGAAGCCCTCGCGATCCCTGAGCTTCTGCAAATTCGCCTTGTCGCGGGTCTCCAGCGCGAAGATATCCTGCGGCGCACGAATCATGCCCTCGCGATAGAAGAGCTCGATCTGCTTATCGCCGAGCCCATCGATGTCGAAGGCATCGCGCGAGACGAAATGCTTGAGGCGCTCCATCGCCTGCGCGGCACAGGTCAGGCCGCCTGTGCAGCGCCGCACCACGTCCTCGCGTCCCGTGCGCGGATTGATTTCACGTTCCGCATGGCTGCCGCAGACTGGGCATGTCTTCGGGAAGACGTAAGGCACGGCGCCGGCCGGCCGCTTGTCGGCCACCACCGATACCACCTGGGGAATGACATCGCCGGCGCGCTGCACGACGACGGTGTCCCCAACCCGAACGTCCTTGCGGGCGATCTCATCCTCATTGTGCAGGGTTGCATTCGAGACTACCACGCCGCCAACCGTGATAGGCTTGAGCTTCGCGACCGGCGTGAGCGCGCCTGTGCGTCCCACCTGGATCTCAATCGCAAGGAGTTTCGTCATCGCCTGCTCGGCCGGGAATTTGTGTGCCAGCGCCCACCGCGGTGCCCGCGACACGAAGCCAAGGCGCTGCTGCAGCGCCAGACTGTCCACCTTGTAGACGACCCCGTCGATGTCATAGCCGAGATTGGCGCGCTCGGCCTCGATGGCGTGATAGTGGGCGATCAGATCCTCGACCGTCTCGCAGCGCTTCATCCAGGGGTTGATGCGGAAGCCCCAGCGACCGAAAGCCTCGATCACGCCCATCTGGGTGTCCGCCGGCAGGGCAGTCCGATCACCCCAGGCATAGGCGAAGAAGGCGAGCGGACGGGATTTGGTAATTGAGGCATCCAGCTGGCGCAGCGAGCCGGCCGCGGCGTTGCGCGGGTTGGCGAAGACGGGTTTGCCCGCCAATGTCTGGCGCTCGTTCAACGCCGTGAAATCCGCGTGGCGCATGTAGACTTCACCGCGCACTTCGATGACGTCAGGCACATCGGCAGCATCAAGGCGCTGCGGGATGTCGTCGACCGTCCGCGCGTTGGCCGTCACATCCTCCCCCACCTCGCCGTCACCGCGCGTCGCTGCGCTGACGAGATGTCCCGATTGGTAGCGGAGGCTGAGGGAGAGCCCGTCGATCTTGGGTTCGGCCGTGAGGGCGATCTCCGCATCGGCCTTCAGGTCGAGGAACCGGCGAATGCGGCCCACGAATTCGCGCACGTCATCGTCGGCAAAGCCATTGGCGAGCGAGAGCATCGGCACGCGGTGGCGGATCTTGGCGAATTTCTCCGAAGGGGCGGCGCCAACCTTGTCCGAAAGGCTGTCACCCGTCTTCAGCGCCGGGAAACGTGCCTCGATCTCGTCATAGCGCCGCCGTAACGCATCGTACTCCGCATCCGATATCGTTGGGGCATCCTGCTGGTGATAGCGGATATCGTGGGCGGCGATCTCCCCCTGGAGATCCGCATGCTCGCGCTTCGCCTCCCGCGGCGTGAGCACGGCAACAGCGACAGTACGGAGGGGGTTATCCTGTGACATGGCCTGACTCTTCCTGTCGCCCCGAATCGCGCGCCGCGCAAGCTCGGCGATGACGGAGAGAATCCTGAAGCCGCCTTATAAAGCCTTCACCCCGCCGCTTCCAGAAGGCGGGCAGCGGCGGCGCGGGCCTCCTCGGTGATCGTGGCCCCGGCGAGCATGCGAGCGATCTCCTCGCGCCGCGTATCAGCCTCGAGCGGCAGCACCCGCGTGGCCACGCGCTTGTCCTTGGCTGACACAGCCTCCTTGGCGATGAGGAAGTGGCTGTCGGCGCGCGCGGCCACCTGCGGCGCGTGGGTGACAGCGATGACCTGAACCTGATCCGCCATCCGTCCGAGCCGCGCACCAATGGCATCAGCCACCGCCCCGCCGACGCCGGTGTCAATCTCGTCAAAAACCAGTGTCGGAGCGGAGCCGCGATCCGCGAGCACGACCTTCAGCGCGAGCATGAAGCGGGAGAGCTCGCCGCCCGAGGCAACCTTCATCAGCGGTCCCGGCCGGGTTCCCGGATTTGTCTCCACCCAGAACTCGACCCGGTCGAAGCCCTCAGCGAGGCGCGCCGTCTCGTCCACGTCGACCCGCGTGATGAAACGCGCCCGCTCCAGCTTAAGCGGCGGTAGCTCGGCATTGACAGCCGCATCGAGCTTCGCTGCCACTTTGCGGCGTGCCTTGCTGAGGGCCTCTGCCCTCCTGACGTAAAGCGCTTCCGCGGCAACGACGGCCTGCTCCAGCGTCGCAAGCTCGGCCTCGCCGGCATCGATGCTGGCGACATCAGACGTGTAGCGCTCGCACAATGCGGCAAGGTCGTCGGCCGGCACGTCATATTTGCGGGCAGCCGCGCGCAGGGCAAACAGCCGCTCCTCGACCATCTCAAGGTCCCGCGGATCGAATTCAGCATCACGCAAGGCCGTCTCGATAACCGCGCGCGCATCGTCAAGGGCGACGAGAGCCGCATCGAGCGCTTTCACGCTGGGCTCAACTAGCTGCGGCGCCTGCGTAGCCCGCCGCTCGAGACGCCGTACCGCCGCCGACAGCACCGGAACCGGAGAAGCGGGACCGCTGACAGCATCGAATGCTTCAGCGATATCCTTTGCCACTTTCTCGGCCTGCATCATCGTCTGGCGGCGCTCGGCGAGCCGTTCTTCCTCACCGGCCTCCGGTGCCAGCCGCGAAAGCTCCTCCACCGCGTGACGCAGGAAATCGACTTCCTTGCGGGCCGCTTCCATCCTGTCGGTATGGCGCTTCAAGTTGCCCCGGGTGTCCGCCAGCCTGGCATGCGCCTCGCGCAGAGCCGCCGCATCAGCATTGAGACCGCCGAAAGCGTCGAGAAGGGAGCGGTGCTGCGCGGGGTCAACGAGGGCGCGGTCGTCATGCTGGCCGTGGATCTCGACGAGCTCGCCGCCGATGGCCTTCAACACCTGGACGCTGACGGGCTGGTCATTGACAAAGGCGCGCGTCCGGCCGTCGGCATATTGAACCCGGCGCAAGATGAGATCGCCGTCCGATTCGATATCGTAGCTGGCCAACGACCGGCGCACCGGATGATCGCTCGCGAGATCAAAGACAGCCGTGACCTGACCCTGTGGTTGACCATGCCGGGCCAGCGAGCCATCGCCGCGGCCACCGAGCGCCAGGGCGAAAGCATCGAGCAGGATCGACTTTCCGGCACCGGTTTCGCCCGTCAAAACACTGAGACCGCCGTCGAACGTGAGATCGAGGCGGTCTATGAGGACGATGTCGCGAATCGTGAGCTGGGTCAGCATCAGCCAGTCTCAACGCAACAGGAGCGATCAATGCAACCGAAATAACGCACGTATGTGAGGCTGACGGCCCGCTTCGCAAGGGCCGCCAGTCCGAGAGGCGAGTTAGCCCGTCCGGCCACCGCTGAAGAGCTTGCTGATCCAGGAGCCGGTGTCTTCACGCGGCTGGATCCCGTCCTTGGCGAGAAGCGCATAGGCATCTTTATACCACTGGCTGTCCGGGAAGTTGTGGCCGAGCACGGCGGCCGCCGTCTGCGCTTCGGCGACGATCCCGAGTGCCATATAGGCCTCCACGAGACGCTCCAGCGCCTCTTCGACATGGCGGGTCGTCTGATATTTGCTGACCACGATGCGGAAGCGGTTGATGGCAGCGGTGTAGTTACGTTGCTTCAGGTAGTAGCGCCCGACTTCCATCTCCTTGCCGGCGAGCTGGTCGCGCAGCACTTGGATCTTGAACTTGGCGTCAGCGACATATTCCGACTTCGGATAGCGATCGACGAGCTCCTGCAGGGCAACGAGTGCCTTCTCCGCCCGTTCCTGATCACGCGATACGTCCGGGACTTCCTTGTAGTAGGACATGGCCAGGAGATATTGCGCATAAGCTGCATCCTGGCTCGCCGGGTGCAATGCAAGATAGCGCCGCGCCGAATTGGCGGCATCATCATAAGCCCCGCCCTCATAATTGGCGTAGGTGTTCATGATGAGCGCTTTTTGCGACCACTGCGAATAAGGATACTGCTTGTCGAGCGCATCGAACTTCTTCGCTGCGTCGCTGTAATTGCGCTTGTCGAGATGCGCCAGACCCTCGTTGTAGATCTGGTCCGCCGGAACTTCCGGAATAATCTCGGGCTTGTACTTTTCGGTCTTGTCGAACGGGTTGAGCGAAGACAGCGAATCGCAGCCCGCCAGCGGAAAGCTGGCAACGACGAGCACCGTTCCCCTCAGGAGAGCGGCGCGGCAGCCAGACCGCCCGATCTTCGACAGATATGAGAAATACATCCCTGGAAGGCCCTCCAAGTCGGTGCATCCAAAAGCACAATCAATCGCGCCCCTCGGCTGTTTACCCTAACGAAGGGCATACGCCAAGCGACGCGACGGATCACTGGGATAGTGACGCTGTGGAAACTTCAGGAGGAAAACGACCTTTCCAAGGCACACAGGCGACACGGATTCTTCGCCCACGCGGATCAGTTTACCTCAGGTGCAAAAGCCGCGGCGGCCATGCCTGCCGGCACTTCCGCATGGCCACCTTCGCGACGTACCTTGACCGCCTCGGCCTTGACGCGCTCCACCTTTGTCCCCTCAACCAGGGCATAGTTGGCACGATCGCTGAAAAGCTCCCGAAGGATGCCGAAATTCATGCGGTGTCCGCCGCAGTAGGAGCGATAGGCACCCAGAATAGGATAGCCCGCAAGCGCGAGATCACCCACCGCGTCAAGGAGCTTGTGGCGCACGAACTCGTCGGGAAACCGGAGCCCCTCGGCATTCACCACGGCATCATCGCCGATGGCGACGGTGTTCTCCAGCGACGATCCCAGCGCGAAGCCGGCTTTCCAATACCGCTCGACATCGCGCATGAAACCGAATGTGCGCGCGCTCGCGATCTCCCGCCGAAAAACGCCTTCGTCGAGATCCACGATCTTGCGCTGGCGACCGATCACGGGATGATCGAAATTGATCTCAACATCGAGCTGGAAGCCATCATCATAGGGGCGCAGTTCGGCGAACGCCCGCCCCTGATCGATTCGAACCGGGCGAAGCACCTTCACGAAGCGGCGCTGGGCCTTCTGGGAGACGGTGCCGACCTGGAGGATCGCCTCTACGAAGCGGGCCGCGCTGCCGTCGAGGATCGGAACTTCCGGACCGTCGATCTCGACGAGCACGTTATCAACACCCAATCCGTAGAGGGCGGACATCAAATGCTCGATCGTCGCTACCGCGCCGCCGGCCTCGTCGCCGACAACCGTGCAGAGCTCCGTGGCTGAAACATGCTGGTGATTCGCCTCGATCAGTCGGTCGGCCTTGCCCTGCAGACCCGTACGCAGGAACACGACGCCATGGCCGATGTCGGCGGGGTGAAGCACCAGACTGACCGGCTTGCCGGAATGAACGCCGATCCCATCAAGCGTCACTACAGCTGCGAGGGTCGTCTGCTTGCTTGATGGCATCATTTGTGTCCGGCTGCGCCCCCGCAGCGCGAGGGTTCGTTTCATGAGCAACTAATGACATATGGATCGCTGGCAAACTGATAGAAAATCACCCGTCGATCTTCAATGTCCGGCGCACCATACGCGTCACCCCAGTGCAGGCCAAATCACGCTTCCTTACGTTCTGTAACAACGCACTGGTGATAAGGCTCTCCAAATTCAATCTATTAATCAATGGTTTACAAATTACGAACAGACCGGCGCAATCCAGCCGCCAAATGATTTGCGCCGCGCCCCGTCAACAGCTTTGACAGGCCGCGGCGCAATGCATTTACGAATCGTTCCTTGCGCTGATCGCTGAGGCGATCAGCACGACTTGAGGAACGCAGCGATCAATTGGCTTGGCGCCGCAGGAAAGCGGGAATCTCCAGCTGATCATCTTCCATCGGGCGCGGCTGCGCAGGGGCGCGGCCGTGCTGATCGAGATTGCCCTGGGCCGGGCGGTATCCCTGAGGAGCCTGGGTCGGCGCCGGGCGCCGCCCGTATTCGGCGTGGGTCGCCGACGGCTGCGCCGGAGCCTGCTGCTGGTAGCCCGCCGGCGGCGCCTGGCGTTGCTGACGCGGCTCAGGCTGCGGCTCTTCCTTGCGGCCAAGGCCCACCGAGGCGAGACGCTGCAACAGCGTCATGCGCTTCGTGTCGGCGGCGGCCGCGCGGTTGTCCGGTTCACCACGCGTGGCGCGGATCTGGTTCTGGGCCGGCAGCGGCAGCTCATCGACGCGCGGCATGCGGGTCGGGCGAATCGTCGCCCGCTCGGCCTGCGGCGGAATGAAGTGCTGCGGATGCGGCGCGGCTTCCACCGGAGCCGGCGCGGCGGCCGGCTGGGCCACCATGGCTGGGCGCGGCTGGGCCGGCTCGATCGTTACATCGCGATGCACCACCGCGGCAGGGGCCTGCGGCGCGGGTTCCACAGCCACCGGGGGCACGAAGGCCGGCTCTGGCAGCGGGGCAGCCGCCTGGGGCGCCGCCGGAATCGCCGGGGTCACACGCTGGCGCGCTTCCGTGCGCAGGCGCTCCGCGACTTCGGCGATGCGCTGCTCGGTGATGGACGGATCCTGCGCGCCTTCGAGCAGCGCATGGTCGATGCCCGTGGCGACCACGGACACGCGAATCACGCCATCGAGGCTGCCGTCGAAGGTGGCACCGAGGATGATGTTGGCCTCGTGGTCCACTTCCTCGCGGATGCGGGTCGCGGCTTCATCAACCTCATAGAGCGTGAGGTCGTTGCCGCCGGTGATCGAGATGAGGAGGCCGCGGGCCCCGCGCATCGAGACATCGTCGAGAAGCGGGTTGGCGATCGCGGCCTCGGCGGCCGTGATGGCGCGGCGCTCGCCGGAAGCCTCGCCCGTGCCCATCATCGCTTTGCCCATGCCGCGCATGATGGCGCGCACGTCGGCGAAGTCGAGGTTGATGAGCCCTTCCTTGACCATCAGGTCGGTGATGCAGGCGACACCCGAGTAGAGCACCTGATCGGCCATCGCGAAGGCGTCGGCGAAAGTGGTGCGCTCGTTGGCGACCCGGAAGAGGTTCTGGTTCGGGATGACGATCAGGGTATCGACGGCCTGCTGCAGCTCGACGATGCCGGCTTCCGCCACTTTCATGCGGCGCATGCCTTCGAACTGGAAAGGCTTGGTGACGACGCCGACCGTCAGAATGCCCATGTCGCGGGCAGCCCGGGCGATGACGGGGGCCGCGCCGGTGCCGGTGCCGCCGCCCATGCCGGCGGTAATGAACACCATGTGCGCGCCGGACAACTGATCGCGGATCTCGTCGATCACCTCCTCGGCTGCTGCGCGGCCGATTTCCGGCTGTGAGCCGGCGCCGAGGCCCTGCGTGACTTCAAGGCCCATCTGGATGATGCGTTCGCAATGCGAGCTCGACAACGCCTGGGCGTCGGTGTTCGCAACACAGAACTCGACTCCCATCAATCCGGAATCGATCATGTTGTTGACCGCGTTGCCACCCGCGCCGCCGACGCCGAGCACCGTGATATGCGGCTTGAGTTCCCGGATGTCCGGGGCTTGCAGATTGATCGCCATGTCGTGGCCTCTTCTTGTACTGAACGGCGCTCGGCTGTGCGCCTCTCCGTGCCTGTCCCGGACCTCTTGGCGGCCGCCGCACCGCCTTCGGTCAAAACTGTTGGCGGTCAGAAACTATCTTTGATCCACCGCCCCATACGCGCCAAATACCCATCCGTGCCTGTGCCGAGGTACACCCCCCCGGTGTTCGGCTCGAAATGTTCCACATGGGCCACCTGCGGGTAGACCAGAAGGCCAATCCCCACGGAGAAGGCCGGCCCCTTCGCCGCTTCGGGCAACCCCTTCACTCCGAGCGGCCGGCCGATACGCACCTGGGCCGCTCCTTTGTCACTGCCGAGGATACGGCGCGCCATCTCCGGCATGCCGGTGAGCTGGCTCGCCCCGCCCGTGAGAACCACGCGACGGCCCGCCCCCGCCGCAAAGCCTGCACGCCGCAATCGATCACGCACCAGCTCAAGTATTTCCTCGACGCGTGGCTTGATGATTCGCACTAGACTAGACTTTGGCATATGATTAGCAACATCGCGCTCTTCTTCGTCTACCTGCGGGACAGAAATAATTTCCCGCTCATCCGAAGGTGAGGAGATGGCCGCGCCGTAGAGCGTCTTCAGACGCTCAGCGACGGCGACGCGCGTAGACAGTCCGCGCGCGATATCCATGGTCACGTGGTGGCCGCCGACAGCCAGGGCATCCACATGCACGAGATGCCCGCCGGCGAAGACGCCGACAGAGGTCGTGCCGCCGCCCATGTCGATCAGCGTCGCGCCGATCTCCGCCTCGTCGTCCACGAGAGCCGAAAGGCCAGCGGCGTAAGGCGTCGAGATGATGGCCTCGACATCAAGATGGCACCGCTCGACGGCAAGCATCAGATTGCGGGCCGCAGCGCTGTCCGCGGTCACGACATGCATGTCGACGCCGAGATTCTGGCCGATCATCCCGGCGGGATCGAGAATGCCGGTCTGGCCATCGAGGGAAAAGCCGGTCGGCAAAGCATGCAGCACGGCACGGCCGGGACGAACGCTGTAGGCGCTCGCGGCATCGAGCACCCGGTGAATGTCGCCGTTCGAAACGGAGCCGGATCGCACGCCGACATTCGCGGCGTAGCTCTGGGAGCCCGTCCGGCCGCCGGTCAAATTGACGAGAACGGAACGCACCTCGACCTTCGCCATCCGTTCGGCGGCGTCCACCGCCTGACGGATCGAACGTTCCGCGGCCTCGAGGTCGACAATGATGCCGCCCTTCAGGCCGAGTGAACGCTGGTGTCCGATGCCGAGAACGCGCGCGAGATGCGTGCGGCCCCGAAGTGCTTCACCTTCCGAGACCGGGTTGAGCTGCGCGATGAGGCAAACCACCTTGCTCGTACCCACGTCGAGCACGGACAGGATGGCGCTTTTGCGAGCCGACAGCGGCTTCAGCCGAGGTGTGAGACCGTTGCTGAAGCTCATATCTCCGGCCCCTTCTGCTTGTTTGGTTTCTTATTGAGCCGGTCGGCTCGGGTCTGTGCCGCCTCTTCGCTCAGGCGCACCACCAGCCGGTCGCCCATGCGCATGTCGACAGACAGAATGTCCTTGTCCAGGATGTGCTGGTCGCGCTCCATCGCCGCGAGGCGGGTGAGCGCCGCCCCTGCTCCCTCCTCGGGAAGACGGATATCGACCCCGTTATCGAGCTTCAGGTCCCAGCGCCGCCCGGCGACCAGAATGCCTGCCCGAATCCGCGACTTCAGCGTCCCGGCTTCCTCGCGCAGCTTCAGATAGTCCTTCGACTGCACATTGGCCTGATCACCGACGACGAGCGGGAGCTTCGCGAACCGCGCATCATTCAGCATGTCGATGACGGTGCCGTCCGTCGCGATGACGAACAGCTCACCGTTCTGCTGCCAAATGGCGTGCGGCTGGCGCTCGGTGATGCTGATCGACAACTCGTTGGGATAAAGCTTGCGGACCGAAGCTTCCTTGATGAGCGGCACGAGTTCGAGGCGGCGACGCACCTCGGCCGCATCGAGCAGCGCTAGCGAGATCTTCGGGGAAATGCCGGCCGCGCCGAGAACCTCCGTCGGGGAGAGTTCGACCAGGCCGGAGATATTGATCTGGTTGATGCCGAAGCCAAGGGCGCGCGCCACGGCATGCTGCGGCTCGCCGTAGGCTTGGCGGAAGTCTTCCATGTGGCCCCCGAGCACGATGCCATAAATGCTGACAGCGGCCAGGAAGCCGAGCGTCAACGCGCTGCCCGTTCCACGGGGCAGGCATTGTTCGAGCGAGGTCCCGGCAGCATCCCGCGCGCGCGACCTGCGACGTCTACCTCTCATCACACCAAAGATGGACGCGGACACGTTGCTACTCCCGGCCACACTTCCTGCTGCGACGCCTTTTTCCGCAGCGATCGCTAACGATCGCAGGAAGCGTCCTTCACCATCCATGAAACAAGCTCACCAAAGGAATAACCGGCATAGGCTGCTGCTTCCGGCACCAGGCTTGTCGCCGTCATTCCCGGTTGGGTATTCACTTCCAGGCACACCAGTTCTCCCCTCCCCTCGGGGCGGTCGTCATAGCGAAAGTCGGCACGACTGACGCCTCGACAGCCGAGAGCTTGATGCGCCGTTAACGCCAAATGTTGAACCTGTTGGTAAATATTCGGTTTAATTTGTGCCGGAAGGACGTGAATTGATCCACCCTTCGTATATTTCGCGTCGAAGTCATAGAACTCGCCGGTGGCAGGCCGGATATCGATGATATCCAAGGCCTTGTCGCCCATCACGGCGCAGGTCAGCTCCCGTCCGGCGACAAAGGTCTCGGCCAGGAGATAGTCGCTGTAGGGCCAATCATCTCTTAACAATTCCTGTGGGGGATGGGTGCGATCCTCCCGCACGATGATGACTCCGAAGGAGGAGCCCTCGTTAACCGGTTTCAGCACATAGGGCGGCGGCAGAACGTGTCTCTGCGCCGCCTCACGGCGGTGAACCACGATGCCTTGAGCGACGGGAACGCCGGCCGCCGCGAGGATGAGCTTGGCCTTGTCCTTCTGCATGGCAAGAGCCGACGCAAGCACGCCGGAATGGGTGTAGGGAAGGCGCAAGACCTCCAGAATGCCCTGGATCGTGCCGTCCTCGCCGACCTTGCCGTGCAGGGCATTGAAGGCCACGTCCGGCTTGAGCCTGGTCAGGACTGCCGCGATATCGCGATCGACATCGACCCGCGTGACACGGTAGCCCTCGCCTTCCAATGCATCGGCACAGGCATTGCCCGACGACAGCGAAACGTCCCGCTCGGCCGACCATCCGCCCATCAAAACCGCGACATGCTGCGTCATGATTGTCCTCCGCTGGCCGGCCAGGCTTAAACCGCCAGTCCGATGCGCCTGATTTCCCATTCGAGCTCGACGCCCGCCGTTTCACGCACACGCCGCCGCAGTTCCTCGCCCAGTCCCTCGATATCGGCCGCCGTCGCGCCGCCGAGATTGACGAGGAAGTTGCAATGCATCTCTGAAACCTGCGCCATGCCCTGCTTGAGGCCGCGTCCGCCAACCCGGTCGACGAGTTCCCAGGCCTTGGCGCCAGCAGGATTTTTGAAGGTCGATCCGCCAGTGCGTGTATTCACCGGCTGCGAGGAAGCCCTCGCCTCCGTGATCGCATTCATCCGCGCCAGAATCTCGGCGGGGTCGCCGGGACGGCCGGCGAATACTCCTTCGACGAAGATGAAGTCCTCTGGCGCATCGCAGTGCCGGTAGGAAAATCCCATCTCAGCAGCGGTCAATTCGTGGCGAGCCCCCGTCCGGTCGAGCGCACGCGCCTTGACCAGCGCATCCGACGTCTCGCCGCCATAGGCGCCGCCGTTCATGCGCAGAGCACCACCGATCGCGCCCGGAATACCGCGGAGGAAAGCGAGCCCGTCGATGCCAGCCTCAGCCGCGACCCGCGCCACCTTGACGTCAGGCGCAGCCGCGCCGGCACGCACATGGTGATCATCCTCCACCGCGATCTCGCCGAAGCCTTTGCCGAGGCGAATAACAATGCCCGGCACCCCGCCGTCACGGACGAGAAGATTGGATCCGAGACCGATGACGACGAGGGGCAATTCGCGCGGGGCCTGCGCCAGAAACAGCGACAGATCATCCTCGTCGACTGGCGTGAACAGAACCTGTGCAGGCCCGCCCGTGCGAAACCAGGACAAGGGCGCCATCGGCGCATTGGCCTCCAGCTTGCCCCGCAAGCCCTGGATAGCCCTCAGATCGCCGGTAATGTCAGGAAAAGGTGCACCGAGAGGGGATGTCATGGCGTGCCCCCTCTCATTCCAGCCTTCCACGACAAGGCAGGGCCCCATGACGGTTTCGTTCCCTCTCCCCGGCGGGGAGAGGAACAGGGTGAGGGCATCGGACCGAGATGTTGGAGCGCGATTCCCCTCCCCCGCTCGCTACGCGAGCGACCTGCCCCCGCCGGAGAGAGGTGGACGCTCGGGGCTACGGAGCAGGAGCGTTTCAGCAAGGTCGGGACCACCCCCACCCGGCTCCGAGCCGCGCTCGGATCCACCCTCCCCTTGAGGGGAGGGATCGGGCCGGGGAATGACGGGTGAAGGCCAGTCGTCACGCAGCATCCCCCGCCGCGAGTTCGTCAGGCAGAGCATAGGCCCAACCCGTGATGGTGCCGGCGCCGAGGCAGACGACGTAATCACCGGGCTTGGCGAGTTCGCGCACCATGCCGGCGAGCGCGGCGGGCTCTGGGAGCGCCAGCACATTGCGGTGTCCGCGCGCCTTCATGCCCGCCACCAGACTGTCTCGATCGGCCCCCGGTATTGGCTGCTCGCCGGCGGCATAGACCGGCGCGACGATGACCGCATCCGCGTCGTTGAAACAGGTGCAGAAGCCGTCGAAGAGCGACGAAAGCCGGCTATAGCGATGCGGCTGCATGACGGCGATGACCTGCCCCTTGGTCGAGGCGCGCGCCGCCTTGAGCACTGCGGCGATCTCCACCGGGTGATGGCCGTAGTCGTCGAAGACGGTGACCCCGTTCCATTCGCCCGTGCGCGTGAAGCGTCGCTTCACCCCGCCGAACGAAGCCAACGCCTTGCGGATTGCCTCCGGCGGCATGCCGAGCTCATAGGCCACCGCGATGGCTGCCGTGGCGTTGAGTGCGTTGTGATGGCCGGGCATCGGCATGACGAGATCGTCGATGACCACCTTCGCGCCCGTCTTGCGATCGCGGATGATCACGATGAACTGGCTCTTGCCGCCGGTCAGGTCGTCGATGACGAGGCGCACGTCGGCTTGCGGGTTCTCGCCATAGGTAATGACGCGGCGATCCTGGATATGACCGACAAGATCCTGCACCACGGGATGGTCAATGCACATCACGGCAAAGCCGTAGAAGGGGATATTCTCGACGAAGGAGCGGAAAGCCGCCTTCACCGCGTCGAACGTCTTGAAATGATCGAGATGCTCGGCGTCGATATTGGTGACGATGGCGACATCCGCCGGCAGCTTGAGAAAGGTGCCGTCCGACTCGTCCGCCTCCACGACCATCCAATCGCCGGCGCCGAGCCGGGCATTGGTGCCGTAGGCGTTGATGATGCCGCCGTTGATCACCGTCGGGTCGAAATTGCCCGCATCGAGGAGCGTTGCGACGATGGAGGTCGTCGTCGTCTTGCCGTGGGTGCCGGCGATCGCCACGCAGGTCTTCAGCCGCATCAGCTCAGCGAGCATCTCCGCCCGCCGCACGACCGGCAGCCGTTTCTCGCGGGCCGCCGCGAGCTCGGGATTATCTCGCTGGATGGCGGTGGACACCACGACCACCTCAGCGTCGCCGAGGTTGTCGGCGGCATGGCCGAGAAAGGTCTTCGCGCCCTTGTCACGCAGCCGCTTCACATTGGCGTTGTCGCCAGCGTCCGATCCTTGAACGGTGTAGCCGAGGTTGAGGAGCACCTCCGCGATCCCGGACATGCCGATCCCGCCAATGCCTATGAAATGGATCGGGCCAAGCTCACGAGGCAACTTCATGGGCGGGTCTCCAATGCGGAATCGATATGGCCAACGCGGACGACGAGGTCGGCGAGTCGGTCGGCCGAATCAGGGATACCGGCGCTCTTCGCCGCTTCGGCGGCTTGGGTCAAGAGTCCGGGCGCAACAAGGCGCTCCGAAATCTCCGCAGCGAGGCGCTCGGGGGTGAAAGCCTCCTGGAGGATAACCGTTGCAGCGCCCAGTTTGCCAAGCGTCGCGGCATTCGCCGCCTGGTCCTGATCAAGCGCCCCCGGCAAAGGCACCAGGATCGACGGGCGTCCGATGATCGCGAGTTCGGCCACCGTGGACGCTCCGGCCCGGCCGATCACGAGATGGGCGTCAGCGATGCGCGCCGGCAGATCCTTGAAGAAGGGCGCAATCTCAGCCCGGACGCCCAACGCGCGATAGGCCTCCTCCACCCGGACGGCATCCTCGGCGCGCGCCTGCTGGACAATGGATAGCCGGCTACGATCCGCTTCCGACAGCCTTGCGATCGCCGCCGGCACGATGTCGCTCATCACGCGCGCGCCCTGGCTGCCGCCGGTGACGAGCAAATGCAGCACGCCGTCTTCGGCGAGGGGTGGGAAAGGCGTCTTGGCTGCCTCGAGCACCGCCGGCCGGATGGGATTACCGGTCTGCGTCGCCTTGCCCTTCAGGCCATCCGTCAACCCGCCCACCGTGGTGAAGCCTGTGGCGATAGCCGTCGCACGGGGTGCCAGAAAGCGGTTGGCACGGCCCAGCACGGCGTTCTGCTCGTGGATGATCGTCGGGGTGCCGGCGAAGGATGCGCCAAGCAAGGGAGGTACGGACGGGTAGCCACCGAAGCCTACCACGACGGCAGGCCGGATCTCGCGCACGAGCGCCCTCGCCTTCCAGATGCCGCGGGCAAGCGTGAGCGCTGCCTTGAGCGCAACTGGAACGGATCGCCGCGAGGGCGTCGCCGACGGAATGACATGGACTTTCTCTGCCGGAAAGTCGCCGGCGTAAGTGGCGGCCCGCTCATCGGTCGCGAGTTCCACCCGGATGCCGCGTGACGCCAGAACCCCCGCAAGCGCCTGCGCTGGAAAAAGATGCCCGCCCGTCCCGCCGGCCGCCAGCAGGACGAGGGACGCGTCGCGCCGTGGCGTCACAGACGTTTCAGACATCCTGGGCCGTCCTGCTGCCATAGGACCGATTGGCGGGCCTGTGGCTCGGAGTGATGCGGTCGAGGATCTCAGCGCGGGGGCGCTTCCGGGTCAGGGCGATGAGAAACCCCATGCCGATGGCGAGCGACAGCAGCGAGGACCCGCCGTAGGAGATGAACGGCAGCGTCATGCCCTTGGCGGGAATGAGATGCACATTCACCATCATGTTGATGCAGGCCTGGATGCCGAACAGGGTGACGAGGCCGGTGACGGCAAGGCGGCAGAATGGCTCCTCGTTCCGTTGCGCGAGATAGAGGCCACGCAGGACAATGAAGCCGAACAGGCAAACCAGCGCAATGCAGATCAGAATGCCGAATTCCTCGGCGGTCACCGCGAAGATGAAGTCGGTATGGGCGTCCGGCAGGATGCGCTTGACCGTGCCCTCGCCCGGCCCCTTGCCGAGCCAGCCACCTTGGGCGAAAGCCTCCAGCGCCGTATCGACCTGGAAGGTGTCGCCGGCTTCCTTGTCCATAAAGCGCGAGATGCGATCGCGCACGTGGGGGATAAGCTCATAGGCGACGAACAAGCCGAAGAGGCCGATGCCGCCGATGCCCGCGACCCAGAAGATGTGCAGGCCCGCGGTGAAGAAAAGGCAGCCCCAGACGATGGAGACCAGCATGGTCTGGCCGATATCCGGCTGCAGGATCAGCGGGACGATCGTCACCGGCAGGATGAGCATGGCGAGAAGCGTGCCGGGCACATCGCGACGCCGGCTACCCTCTGCGAATAGCCAGGCGGTAAGAACAACAAACGCCGGCTTCACAAACTCCGACGGCTGGATGGTCATGCCGGCCAGGTTGAGCCAGCGACGCGAGCCCTTCACTTCCGGCCCGAGATAGAGCGCGGCGATCACCATGACGATGCCGCCGAGATAGACGAGGAGCGCCGCCCGCCTGACATAGCGCGGCGACAGAAACGAGACCGCGATCATCAGCGCGATGGCAGGCGCCAGATAGACGATTTGCCGGCTGACGAAATGGAACGTCGATAGGCCAAGGCGCTCGGCCACCGGGGGGCCGCCCCCCATGAGGAACACGAGACCGGCCACCATCAATACCGCGATCGCGACCAGGATCGAGCGATCGACGGTCCACCACCATTCGCCGACAAGGGTGCGTTCAGCGCGTGAGGTCATGCTCAATGTCCCTTGTTGCTGCTGGCCGGGATGAGACCGGGCAGGGAGAGAACCAGGTCGCGGAAGCGATTGCCGCGCGCCTCAAAATTCGGAAACTGGTCGTAGGAGGCGCAGGCCGGGGAGAGAAGCACCACGGGCTGCACGTCCGCGGATTGCCCGGCATTCGCGGCGGCAACGGCGAGCGCATTCTCCAGCGTCTCGCAACGCGTGAACGGCACCCGGCCATCGAGCGTCGCGGCGAAATCGTCGCTCGATACGCCGATGAGATAGGCGTGGGCGATGCGTGGAAAATACGCGGTCAAGGGCTCGATGCCGCCCTCCTTGGGCTTGCCGCCCACGATCCAATGAATGCCGCCGGGGAAAGCCGCCAGGGCCTTCTCGGTGGAATCGGCGTTGGTGGCTTTGGAATCATTGATGAAGAGCGTCGCACCGATGCGCCCAACCTCTTCCATCCGATGGGCCAGCCCGACAAAGCTGGCGATGGCGCCGGCTATCGTTGGTGCGTCGAGGCCAAGCGCGAGTGTCACGGCGAAAGCCGCCGCCGCGTTCTGCGCATTGTGCTGGCCGCGCAAGGAGCCGTGCCCGGCGAGATCGACGACAGGTTGATCCCCATTGCGGAAAAGACGAGTTCCTTCGGCGTGCAGGCCATCGGTCAGCAGATGAACCGCACTGATTTCGACGACTGGCCGCTCCATCTCAGCACGCCGCGCCGCAATGGCCGCCGTGTAATCGTCGTCAATCCCGATCACCGCCAGCTTTGCCTTCGCCACCAGCCGCTCCTTGATGGCGGCGTAGTTCTCCATCGTGCCGTGGCGGTCGAGATGGTCCGGCGTGAGGTTGAGCAGCACACCGATCGTCGGCGCGAGCGACGGCGCGAGATCGATCTGGAAGGACGAGCATTCGATGACGTAGACGCGGTCGGGCGTCAGCGGATCGAGCGACAGGATCGCCCGGCCGATATTGCCGCCCATCTGCACGTCGCGCCCCGCCGCCTTCAGGATATGGGCGGTCAGCGCGGTCGTCGTCGACTTGCCGTTGGTGCCGGTGATGGCGATGAAAGGCGCGTCAGGCGCCACCTTGGCGCGCTCGCGGCAGAACAGCTCGATATCGCCGATGATCTCGACACCCGCCGCTTGGGCAAGTCTGGCGCTCCAGTGGGGCTCGGGATGTGTCAGCGGCACGCCGGGCGCCAGGACGAGCGCGGCGATCCGGCTCCAGTCCTCGGAATTGAGGTCTGCCACCGGAACGCCGGCCCCGGCGGCCTTGGAGCGTCCGGCCTCCCCGTCGTCCCAAGCCACCACATCGGCGCCGCCGGCGATCAGGGCTTCAGCCGTGACAAGCCCCGACCCGCCAAGACCGAAGACCGCGACGCGCTTGCCTGCAAAGGAGGTGACCGGGATCATAGAGCCCTCACCGCAGCTTGAGCGACGACAAGCCGATCAGGGCGAGTACCACGGAGATGATCCAGAAGCGGATCACCACCTGCGGCTCCGTCCAGCCGAGCTGTTCGAAATGGTGGTGGATCGGCGCCATCTTGAAGACGCGCTTGCCAGTGAGCTTGAAGGACGCGACCTGGATGATGACCGAGAGCGCCTCGAGCACGAAGAGGCCGCCCACAATGGCGAGCACGATCTCGTGCTTCACCGCAACCGCCACGGTGCCGAGCAGCCCGCCGAGCGCGAGGGAGCCGGTGTCGCCCATGAAGATCTGGGCGGGCGGCGCGTTGAACCAGAGGAAGCCGATGCCGGCGCCAATCAGGGCGCCGCAGATGACCGCGAGCTCGCCGGTGCCCGGCACGAAATTGATCTGCAGGTAGTTGGCGAAGATCGCGTTGCCGACGAGATAGGCGATCATGCCGAAGGTCGCCGCCGCGATCATGACCGGCACGATGGCGAGGCCGTCAAGGCCGTCGGTGAGGTTCACCGCGTTGCCGGAGGCAACGATGACGAAACCGCCGAAGATGACGAACAGATAACCGATGTCGAGCAGCAGATCCTTGAAGAAGGGAATGGCGATCGAGGTCGCAAGATACTCGCGCGCCGGCGGAAGCGCGCCCTTGCTGGCATAGATGAGAGCAAGGCAGGCCACCCCCGCGATAGCCGCCTCGATGGCGAGCCGCGAGCGACCGGAAAAGCCTTTATGGGACTGCTTGGTGACCTTGAGATAGTCGTCATAGAAGCCGATCGCGCCGAAGCCGACCGTGACGAACAGCACGATCCACACATAGGGATTGGCGAGATTGCCCCAGAGCAGCGTCGAGACGATGATGCCGGAGAGGATCATCAGGCCACCCATGGTCGGCGTGCCACGCTTGGCCAGATGCGACTGCGGACCATCCACGCGGATCGGCTGACCCTTGCCCTGCTTCACCCTGAGCAGCGAGATCAGCCACGGCCCGAACATGAAGACGAAGAACAAGGCTGTAGCCGTCGCGCCACCGGCACGGAAGGTGATGTAACGGAAGACGTTGAGGGCGGAGAAGGTACCGGAGAACTCCGCGAGCCAGGTGAACATGCGCGACTATTCCTTGAGAATATTGGGCCCGACCTATGCCTTGACCGTGGCGGGAGCAGTATCCGCGAAACGGCCTTTCAAGGCCGTAACGAGCCGGGATATGCGTGTTCCATTCGAGCCCTTGATCATGACGACGTCGCCGGCCCGGAGCGCCGTCGTGACCGTGGCCTCCAGTTCCGCGGGTGCAGACGCATAGGAGCCGCGCAGGTTCATGGGCAAATGATGCCAGAGACTTTTCATGGCTGGGCCCGCTGCGAAGACGACATCAATGGCGTTCTCCTCGAGCGTCTCCACAAGGGCTTCATGCAGCCGTTCGCTCTCGGCGCCCAGTTCCAGCATGTCGGCGAGCACGGCGATGCGGCGCCCCCGAAACCCGATATCAGACTGCCCAAGGGCCTCGATCGCCGCGCGCATGGAGGCCGGATTGGCATTGTAACTCTCGTCGATGAGGAGCACCTCGCCGCCAGCAACCGCCAGCCGCGTGCGCTCGCCGCGGCCAACGGGGGGAGCGAGTTCCGAAAGGGCCAGCGCTGCCAGCGCTAGATCACCGCCGAGCGCTTTGACGGTCGCGAGCACCGCGAGGCTGTTGAGCGCGATATGCCGGCCAGGGCTGCCGATCCGATAGGCGACAGGCACGCCGAAGACCGTCGCGTCGACGACCGTGCAATCCGCCTGAGCGATGATGCGGCGCGCCCGCACGTCCGCCTCGTCGTGCTCCCCAAAGGTGATGATCCGCCCGGCGGGCGATGCCATGGCATGGGACTTCAACCGTCCAAATTCGCCGATATCCCGATTGATGATCGCGACGCCGCCCGGTTCCAGGCCGAGAAACACCTCGCCCTTGGCATCAGCGATAGCCGCGATCGAGGGAAAGAATTCAAGATGGACCGGAGCCACCGTGGTCACGACGGCCACATCAGGACGAACCATATGGGTCAGTGGCACGATCTCGCCAGGAGCGCTCATGCCGATCTCGAAGACACCAAAGTCGCTCGCCGCCGGCATACGCGCGAGCGAGAGCGGCACGCCCCAGTGGTTGTTATAGGACGCTGCCGACGCGTGCACCTCACCCTGAGAGCCCAGCGCGAGGCGGAGCGCCTCCTTGGTGCTGGTCTTGCCGACCGACCCCGTAACGGCGACAAAACGGCCCAACGCTCGTGCGCGGGATGCCCGGGCGGCATTCTCGAGGCCGCGCAGCACATCGGGCACGACCATCATCGGGCCAGCGCCAGCAAGTTCGGCTACATGGGCTTCGTCGACGACGGCCGCTGCCGCTCCCTTGCGGAATGCGTCCGCGACAAAGGCGTGGCCGTCATGCACATCACCACGAATGGAAAAATAGACGTCGCCGGGCGCCAAGGTGCGCGTGTCGATCGACACGCCGCCGATAGCGCCGGGGGCATTGCCCTCGACGCGCGCGCCCATGGCTTTGGTCAGTTCCGCACCGGTCCACAGGGGCTTGGACGTCGTCATCGTCGCACTCGTCGTCGCATTCATGGCAGCCTCAACGCGGCAATGGCTTCGGTCACGGCGTCGTGATCGGAGAAGGGCAATGTCTTTGTGCCGATGATCTGGCCCGTTTCATGGCCTTTGCCGGCAATAACGAGCACATCGCCTGCCGTGAGTTCGGCGACGGCTGTGCGGATCGCCTCCGCACGATCACCGATTTCGCGTGCGCCCGGTGCCGCGGCGAGTATGGCCGCACGGATGGTGGCAGGATCCTCGGAGCGCGGATTGTCGTCGGTGACGATCACGACGTCCGCCCGCTCGGCGGCGATGCGGCCCATGATCGGGCGCTTGCCTTGATCACGATCGCCGCCCGCGCCGAACACCACCACGAGCTTGCCAGTCGCATAGGGCCTCAGCGCCGTCAGCACATGGTCGAGCGCGTCCGGCTTATGCGCGTAGTCGACAATGACCAGCGCACCCTTGGCGGTCGCAACCCTCTCCATCCGCCCCTTGACGCCGGAAACTCCTTCGAGCGCAGCGAGAACCTGGTGCGGATCCTCGCGGGTCGCAATAGCGAGCCCGGCTGCGACAAGGGCATTTGAGGCTTGGAAATCCCCGGCGAGCGGCAAACGCACCTTTGCGATGCCGCTGCCATGGCTGACGGAGAGCATCTGGTCAAAGCCTTGCTGCTCGATCCTTGCGAGCTTGAGGTCCACCCCGGCTTCACCGACGCTCAGCAGCCGCAGCCCCCGTGCGCGAGCCACATCGGCCACGGCGCGGGACTCGGGCGCGTCAGCATTGACGACGACGGTTGCGCCGTCCGGCAGGAGGTCGGTGAAGAGACGCAGCTTCGCCTGAAGATAGGCTTCGACTGTCGGATGATAATCGAGATGGTCTCGGCCGAGATTGGTGAAGCCGCCGGCTGTGAGCCTCACGCCATCGAGCCTGTGCTGGTCGAGCCCATGGGAGGATGCTTCCATGGCGAGATGGGTGACACCATCGCGGGCCAACTGGTCGAGCGTGCGATGCAGCGCCACCGGATCGGGCGTGGTCAGCGAGCCGTAGACGGCCCCGCCCGGCGCGACGACACCGATCGTGCCGAGGCTCGCGGCCTGGTGCCCGAGCGACGCGAAGATCTGCCGGGTAAACTCGGCGACAGAACTCTTGCCGCTCGTTCCCGTCACCGCGACGATCGTCTCGGGCTGGCGCGGATAGAAGCGCGCCGCGGCGAGCGCCAGCACACGGCGAACATTGGCGACCTGCGCGAACGCAATATCAGCCGGAATACCCGCTGGCCGTGGCCCCTCGCCCACGATCGCGACAGCACCGCGCCGGACTGCATCGCCGGCGAAGGCCAGGCCATCGGCCTTCGTGCCGGGTACCGCGACGAACAGGAACCCCGGCTGCACGGCACGGGAATCGGCAGTAAGCCCGGCGATGGCGCGCCGGGCTTCACTCTCCGCGAACTGGCCGGGGATCAGGTCGCCAAGGAATCTGGCGGCCTCTGGGACAGGGGTATTCATAGCCCCTCCTTCGCGCGTTCGGCCATGGCGACGTCCATTCCCATCAGCGGATCCCCCAGGCGCCCTGACGCGCCATGTTCGGGAACGCCACCGCAAGCGGCGCCGTATGGGGCGGGAGGCCAAGAAGCGGTGCCACGCGCTCGATGATCTTGCCGGTGGTCACACCTGCGTTCCAGGCGGCTGTGGTGTAGCCATAGCTCTCTGGTGTCGCCTGCGGCTCGTCATAGAGCGTCAGGAAAACATACTTCGGCTTGTCTGCCGGGGCGATCGCCATGAACGTCGTGAAATTCTTGTTCTTGGCGTAGCGCCCGTTGATCACCTTCTCGGCCGTGCCGGTCTTGCCGCCAATGAAATAGGCGCCGCCCGTCGCTTCCTCGGTCTTGCGGGCCGAACCGCGCTCCGCGTTGATGCGCATGATATAGCGCATCGCCTCCGACGTCTCAGGCTTGATCACCCGCGGCGCGTCGGCCTTGGCCTCCGCTTCCGAGCGTTTCAGGAAGGTGGGCTTGATGAAGTAGCCGCCGTTCACCAGCGCGCCGACAGCCGCCAGAGCCTGGATCGGCGCGACCGCGAGGCCGTGGCCGAAGGCAATGGTGGCGGTGTTGATCTCGCCCCAGCGCGACGGAACGAGGGGCTCTGCGCTTTCCGGCAGTTCCGTGCGCATGCGATCAAGCTGCCCCATCTTCCGGAGAAAGGCCTTGTGGCCCTCCACCCCGACTGACAGCGCCATCTTGATCGAGCCCATGTTCGATGAATGCACGAAGACTTCCGGCACAGTCAGCGTGCGACCGGTGCCATGGTACTCGCGAATGACCTGGCGGCCGAAACGCATCATGCCGCCTGCGGTGGAGTAGGAGGAGTTGATGTTCGCCTTACCGCTGTCAAGCGCCATCGCGACGGTCAGCGCCTTGAACGTCGATCCCATCTCGTAGACGCCGACATTCAGACGGTTGATGCGATCCTTGTCCTGGGCATCGACAGGATTGCTCGGGTCATAGTCCGGCAGCGAAACGAGCGAGACGATCTCGCCGGTGTTGACGTCGAGGATCGCGGCCGCAGCCGCCTTGGCGCGGAAATAAGCCATGCCCTTCACGAGCTCGTCACGCACCGCGTGGGTAGCGCGCAGGTCGAGCGACAGGGCGATTGGCTTCATGTCGTCGGCGCTGCGGGCAAAGCCCAGACCGGACAGCGCCTGCAAGCCTTGTCCGTCGAGATATTTCTCGATCCCGGCGATGCCTTCATGGTCGACATTGGCGAAACCGAGGATGTGAGCGCCGATAGGACCGTTGGGATAGACGCGCCTGTTCTCCGGGATGAACCCCACGCCTGGAATGCCCAAGCGATGCACTTCCGCTTGCTGCTTGGGCGAGACCTCGCGCTTCACCCAGACGAAGCCACGCTTCGTCCCGAGCCGGTTACGCAGATCCGTCGCATTGAGATCCGGCAGGACGGCGGTCAGGAGCTCCGTCGCCTCATCCTTGTCGATGATGTTGCGCGGCTCGGCAAAGACGGAGGCGGTTTTAACGTCGGTCGCCAGAATGATGCCGTTGCGGTCGACGATATCTGGACGAGCCGCCATGATCGCCGTTGTCGCAGCCCGGTGGAAATCGCTTTGGGCGTCGGGCGCCAGCGCGAGCATCGTGAGGCGACCGATGATCAACATGAAAAGGAGCGAGAAGAAGACGCCGACGAGGCCGATGCGCGCCACACCTTTGTCGGCCCGCATGTGAAAGAAGCGGCTGAGGAAGGCGATGAGCGCACGCAGTATCTGCCCCGCCCGGCCCGATGGCGAAGGGCGATCTCCGGACGCCACGGCGGCATCGGAACCATACTGACCGGTGTAAGGAGCGTCGATCGTCGGAACGTTGGACATATGGACTCTCACCGCGCCGCAGAGGGGGTGCTGGCTGCTGACGTCGAACCGGTCTGGGGCGTTGCCGTCGGTTCGGCGAGACCGAGCGACTCGAGCTTGCGCCCGATGGCATCGACCTTTGCCTGCCGTTCCGGCACGTCGCTTAATTTCGCGATCTGCTTCACCGTGAGGGGTTGCAGGTCAAGATGGCGCTTGGCGAGCACCTGCAGACGATCGGGGCGATTGAAGTACTGCCATTCCGCCCGCATCACCGCGATGGCCTCCTTCTCGCGCTGGACACGCGTCTTCAGTTTGGCCACCTGCTCGGCGTAGTAGATCGTCTCATACTTGATGGAATACGCGTAGCCCGCCGAGCCCACGAGCAAGGCTATGGCGATGAGATGCATGAGGCGGATCATGTACGCGTCCTTCCTCGACTGGAACCTGGTCGCCCGCTCTTCGGCCGGGGCTTTCCGGAACGGCCCGCCTCGGGCAGTGCCGCCAGCGCCAAAACGTCCTCGTCTTCCGCGCGCGTCGGTGCCGTCGTGCGCTCCGCAGCCCTCAGCTTGGCTGACCGCGCACGCGGATTGGCCCGGAGTTCAGCCTCCGACGCCGTGACCGGACCACGCGTCACGAGTGCGAAGGTCGCATCATCCACGGCCTCACCGGGCAGATGCCGGGAGACGCCGGCAGTCCGCGCAGAGCGCCGTGCCATGAACTGCTTGACGATCCGGTCTTCCAGCGAATGGAAGGTGACCACGACGAGCCGACCGCCAGGCCGGAGCACCCGCTCGGCGGCGTGGAGCGCGCGCACGAGTTCACCGAGTTCGTCATTGACCGCGATGCGCAGAGCCTGGAAGGAGCGCGTCGCGGGATGGGGACCATTCGGCTCGGCCCGCACGATGCCCGCAACGAGGTCGGCCAGTTCGCCTGTCGTGCGGATAGGCGCACGGCGCCGGGCTTCCAGGATGGCACGCGCGATCGCCCGTGACCGCCGCTCCTCGCCGAAATGGTAAAGGATATCGGCGATCTCGCCTTCAGCCGCTTCATTGACGATGTCGGCCGCGCTGCGCCCGGCCTGCTCCATGCGCATGTCAAGCGGACCATCATGGCGGAAGGAGAACCCCCGCTCACCCTGGTCCACCTGCATGGATGACACGCCGATATCGAGTACCACGCCATCGAGCGGGAGAAAGCCCGCCTCCGCGGCGTGATCCTCGAGATTGCCGAAGCGGCCTTCGATGAGGATAAGTCGTCCCGCGGCCCTCTCAACAAGCGATTGCCCGTTGCGGATAGCGTCGGGGTCGCGGTCGAGCGCGAGCACGCGGACACCCTCGGATGCCCGCAGGATGGCGCTGGTATAGCCGCCCGCGCCGAACGTACCGTCGAGATAGGCACCGCCCGGTTGCGGGCCGAGCGCATCCAGCACCTCCTCCAGCAGCACGGGAATGTGACGGGCCGGTCCGCCAGCAGTGTCAACCGGGCCGTCTCCAGCCTGGCCGCCACCGCGACCCGTCGTCATTCCCGTGCTCCGGAAGACCCCGGAACTTTTGGCGCATTGCCAAGGCTCGCGACGCCAAGGGCGCGCTTGAGCTCCCGCACCTTCGCCCGCGCCTCCTCGAGATGGGTCCGGAACAGCTCCGGCTGCCACATCTGAAACTTCTGACCATGCCCCACAAAGGTGACATGGTCGGAGATACCGGCATGGTCGCGCAGCGTATCCGTGAGGATGACGCGCCCCTCCGTATCCACCTTCAAAACCTCGCTCGTCCCCAGGAGGGCTGTCGAGAGATGATCCCGCTCCTCCGAATAGGGAGACAGCGTCGACAGCAAGCCGTCGATCTCCATCAACAGAGCGTTGCCCCCGGCGTCCAGAGCTGGCGTGTCCAGCGCCGGATGCACATAGAGCCCCTCGAAACCATCCCTCACGAGAACGGCCCGAAATGACGCCGGAATGGAGACCCGTCCCTTCGCGTCCAACCGGTTGGTGAAGTTGGACACAAAGCGGTCCATGGCAACCGATCCCAGCCGTCCCCTCGCTTGCGCGCGCAGATAACGGAAGCGCGCGCATATCGACCCCAAACACCCCAAACGACGGCCTGTCGCCAGTCCCGCAGGAGGCGCCAAACACCTTGTCTGAGCTTAAGAATCCCGCCGTCGACGGGATGATTTGGGATAGCATGGGATTTTATGGTCGTCAATGGAATCGGGAGTTCCGGTGATGGCTCCCAGGAGCCGCCATGACACTCCTTCAAGGTTAACGAAGGCTTGCCGTCCAACGCCTTCCGACGCGGAAGCCGCTCCAAATCTCGTCACTTTTTTTCAAAGGCTGCGCAGGACCACGAGCCATGGCAGCTCACGCGGCCGAGGATCATCTCTCGCTGGCCGCCAAGATCGCGACAGTCGGAATGCGCCGTCCATCGCCAGCTAACCTGTCGGTCGACGCAGGCGCGATGCACCCGGGCGGATTTACTTTCCTGGAGGACGAGCGCGGGCTGTGACTACGAACCGTGTGCCGCCGAAGCGTCTTGCGGCCATCAGCCCTAAATCAGTATAAACTGATTATCTTTCAATCACTTGAGATTGAAAACTGAATCAAGATCATCACCATGGATGTCATCTGTGATCACGTCATGGCACGGCGGACAGGGCGAAAATGCGATTCTGTGGCAAGAACTTGCGCGTGGATCTGGCCGAAGCCCATGAGCCCCGCGCTGCTCTGTGGGGCGCAATCCCAGGCCGTCAGCCGGATGTTACCGCTTAACCCCCACGCCACATGGTGCGAAGGCGATGATAGGGGCTTCGTGCACGGCACCACCGAGCGAAAAATGATTCCCACCCAACGCGATGGCGTGACATTTTGAATCAGAACCGCAGCACGCAATGCCACCGTCCCGCCCATGCGCACGGCAAGGCGCGAGAAGGAATGGGCGGAGAGCGGTTGTGTCAGCCGGCCTGTAAGCCGGGTTCTGTATGGCCGGCGAGTGAACCCGCCGACGTGACGACCATTCCTCTGGGACTGCCGTTGCCGACAGCCTCCAGCAACCAACCCGGACGACGGGCCCGGAAACGGGCCTGACGCCGAAGCGCCTGTCGTCCCTATTCGGTTTTGCTCCCGGTGGGGTTTACCTTGCCGCTTGCGTTACCGCCCGCGCGGTGCGCTCTTACCGCACCCTTTCACCCTTACCGGACATCGCAATGCCCGGCGGTTTGCTTTCTGTGGCACTTTCCCTGGGGTCACCCCCGCCGGACGTTATCCGGCACCGTGTTTCCGTGGAGCCCGGACTTTCCTCCGCGAGAGATCACTCCCTCGCGGCGGCCGTCCGGCCGGCTGACGACTGTTCGATAGGCGTCGCCAGCCACCGGGTCAAGGCGGCGCGGAGCACCGTCAGCCGCGGTCCGCGACCTGCTGCTCGCCAGGATCCTGCCGCTTCTGGCGGTTTTGCTCCGCGAGGATGCCCTTAACCTTGGCGCAATAATCGCGATTGGTGGCATTCGGCCGCTTGGCATAATAGCCGCTGTTGTAGCGCATGATGGTGCCGCACGTGTCACCACCGGCGCGCCGGTAGGCGCCGGCGAGATACTTGACACCATACATGATGTTGACGTCAGGCGCGTAAAGTCCCGCCACCGTGCCGACATAGCCGATGTCGCGCGCCGTCGACGGCTTGATCTGCATGAGACCGACCGCGACACCACTGAACGCGTTCCGCTTATAACGGCTCTCCACGCGCATGACGGCGTCGACGAGTCCAACCGGCAGACCGTTCTCCTTGGCATAATGCTCGATAAGATCGGTGTACCGGTCGCGATAGGCAGCATTGTAGCGCAGCGGCTTGCCCGCTTTCACGCGGATCTGCCCCTTGTAACCGATGACCGGGTGACTGTGAGCATCAATCAGCGCGCTCGGCTTCTTCGCGCCGAGCACCAGCTCACCCATGCGATTGATATCGAGAGCGCCCGGGATTTCCGACTCCGCTTGGGCTTCCGAAGCCGAAACAGCGCCGGCCATGCAAAGCGTAGACAAACTTATACACGCAATCATTTTGACGAAACGCAATACTCTCACTCCTCGAAATGGCTCAATAAACACCGCGCCGCGAGGCGATGCCTCGCAGCCTGCCAGCTCCAACAGCGGCAAAAATGCCGGCCTATGCTGAGCCTTGACCTAACCGGGCCGAAGGATCAGCGCCGACTGACGTGGGGTTTCACCTTGGCGCAATATGCCCGCGCAGCGCCCGTCATGGACGTTGCGCGATGACCGGCCTGATACTTCAAGACAGTCCGGCAGGTGTCCCCTCCCGCAAGGCGATAAGCCTGCGCGAGATAACGAATTCCATATCGCAAGTTCGTATCAGCGTCGTAGAGACCCTGGATTGGGCCTTGGTACCCCATTCCACGCGCTGTGGCCGTACTGATCTGCGTCAGCCCGACATTGACACCATTGCGGGCGCGCGGATTGAACCGGCTCTCGACGCGAACCACAGCGGTCGCAAGATCCACCGGCACACCGTTGGCCGCCGCATGACGCGCAATCAGCGAATGCACGCCGCCTGCGGCCGGGCCAGCATCAATCAAGGATCGGCTGGCACCGATCTCCGCAGTGCCCGGCTCCGCAACGGCAACCTTCAGCGGCTTCGGCACGGGGGCTCGCCCTGCCGGGGCGGGCGGCTGCGGGGTGCGGACGGCTATCGAAGAGGTCACCAGAGCCTTGTCCGTGGGGCTCTCCTCAGCCATCGCGTTGGCAGCTGGCGCGCTGGCAGCTGGCGAGCGAGGCGCGCCTGCTGAGAGCGAGGCGGCAACCGGCTTGCGCAGCGATGCGGCCGTCAGGTCGAGCGGGCGCGGTGCCTTCCGCTTTCCTTTGACCGCCGACTTCGTCGTCGGCGGACGTGTAACCGCTTCCGCCGTCTCGGGCGCGAGCGCCTTTACCTCAATGGCGGGGCCAGCCTGCGGGGAAGTGCCGGCCGACGCTGCAGCCACGCTGCTGCCTGCCGCGCGGGCCCGCTGTGCCTTGCGACGGGACTCCCCCTTCCCTTCCTTGCCAGTAGCCTTTGCTGGCGCCTGCAGACCAGGCGGGATTTCCAACCCACGCCGCTCGGCTTGGGCGGATGCGGCGGAGATGCAGCCCACGCTCGCCAAAAACGAAGCTGTCAGCAGCATTCTGCCGTTTCTGTACGCGCCCTTCATGCCCGCGTCAGATCCATACGCACGTCCTCCTGTTCCAAAAAGCGATGTGGACAACATCACCTTAAGCGCAGCTGCAGACAGAGCGATAATCATATCGCCATGCCGCAACGTTCAAACATCACACTCCAGCTTGAGCGCGTGACTTCGCGCAAGAATGCGGCAATCTTCGGGCAGACAAATTAGCGTTTACTGTCAAGCTTTCTGAGAATAGATTGTTGCATTCTTTATTTAGTGACTGACGATTTTTACATAATCCGACTTGTATTAATCACACTTCGCGAAGATCTGTGAAGTTCAATCAACTATACAGCACCAAACGGCGACTCATGCCGCAAAATCGGAAATTTGCCGTTTTGGCCGGAACTGTCTCGCTTTTTCGAGCGTTGAGAGCACGTCTCCACGCGGTTTGAAAGGAAACGACCCCATGAAAAAGATCCTGGCGATTGGCCTCGTCACCGTCGGAATGGCTGGCGGTCTAGCGGCCTGCAACACGCCACAGGACCGGGCCGTCGGCGGAGCGGTGATCGGAGGTGCGACCGGCGCCGCGGTTGGAGGGCTAGCCACGGGCCGCGCGAGCGGCGCCCTGGTCGGCGGCGCCGTTGGCGCGGCCGGCGGCGCGCTGGTCGGTGCGGCCACTGCTCCGAATTGCGAAACTTACTACTATCGTGGCCGCCGCTATCAGGACTGCTACTGATAGCCTGAGAAGCTGCCCTACAAGGATGGCGGTCGTCCACGGCCGCCATCTTTCTAGGGCCGGCATAACGCTTTCACTGCACCCCTTGGGTATTGGGCGCAAGACTTCATCCCAGGGGGGAGCCAAGTCCAGCCATCAAGACCAAGCCGCAGCAAAGGTGGTTCTTCCCGAGGGCATTGAACACTGGGGATCTTCGCCCGCTGTTGGGCGAGCCCGGGGCTTCACAATCCCGGGGTGGACACGGCGGTGTGCTTGTCCGTTACAGCCCCTGATGACGTTGGATCGGCAAGCGCCACCGGCTTGTCGCCCTGACGCGCCGCACGCAGGATCTCCCGGCCGAGAAGACGCGCCATACAAGCATGGCCGCGGTCGCTCATATGAAAGCCATCGCTTGATAGCATCGCCTGCAGGGCGACCGCAGATTGGTCTCCCCAGCCCTTCATCAACGCATAGCGCGAAAAGACACATGTCTTCGTCTTCAGGCCGATCTCAGTGACCAGATTGACGAAACGCTCGTAGCGCTGCTTGTCTCTAATCGTCGGGAAGAACTGCTGGTCAAGGAGGATAAGGTCGGCCTCGGCAGCGGTCGCGGCGGCGATGCCGCGCTCCACCAGACTCCGGAACACGTCCTCGCCCACGGAGGTAAGGGCGTCGTTGGTGCCGACCTGCCAAATGACGAGATCAGGCTTCAACGCGGAAACCTCCTTCTCGAGCCGCGCGAGCGTCTGCACCGCCGTCTCCCCACCGATACCCGACACATGCATGTCGATATCGACGAGCGGCAGCTTTTCCTCGAGCCTTGCCGTCAACTGAGCGGGATAGGCGGCGGCCGGTGACGACGTCCCCACGCCGGCGGTGGTCGAGGAGCCGATCGCAAGGATGGTAAGGCGCCCGCCGGTCTTAAAGCGAGCCTCGGTATGAACGAGGCGGCCGTTGAGCGCCAGCACGGGTTGCATGGTCAGGCATTCCCAACCGGCCGCCGCGGGGGCTGGCGTTGCCGTGGATGTCGCCACTCCGCGGTTGGGGTCTTGAGCGGAATTGAGGCCTTCCGCCAAGACCGTGGCGGGAAGCGCCACAGTCATAGCAGGGACAACGAATGCTGAGATGATCGGGAAGGAGATGCGGCACAAGACTTTCGCGACGGTCGCGCCGGCCGTCGAAACTGAACCTCGAACCATTCTGTTGTCACCGGGAAAGTGGCAGGACCCGACTGGTATCTAGCATATGCTGCACTGCCGTGCGAGCGGAGCCGTTGCCGTGTCTCGGTTTGCACCCGCGGTGAGCGTTGATGCGTTGTAGAAGTACCACCCGGACCGAAAGGATGCGCCGGGAAACTCAACCGAAGCGGCAACCATCCGCGGAGAATGCCTGTGGGGATCCCCTGACGACCCCGTGCGTTTCGCGTTAGATTCGGCGGAAGTCGTCCACCATGAAGATGGGAGCCTTGCGTGCCCAGCCGAACCAACGGCTTCGTTGCTGTCAAAACCCCTGAGGAAGCGGTCGACCGCCTGACCGAGCTGCACGCCGGTGCCGCCAATGGGCTGAGGCGAGCGCTTGAGGCCTATCTCGAGAACCAGACCATTCCGACTGCGACCGAGCGCGCCTCCTATCGCTACCCTGAAATTCGGGTCACCTACGAACCGCCCGGCCTCATGCCGGTGACGCCCCGCGCCTACGCGAAATTCCAGGCGCCGGGCGTCTATGCAACCACCGTCACCCAACCCCGGCATTTTCGCGCCTACCTCATCGAGCAGCTCCGCCACCTTATGGGCGAATTCGGCGCCACGGCCACCGTCGGCCTGAGCCAGCAGGACATCCCCTATCCTTATGTGGTCGAGCGCGGCGACGAACTCGCGGGAACGGGAGTGACCGCGGCCGAACTGGCCCGCTATTTCCCGCCCCCTCGTCTCGCCTCGGTGGGAGACGAGATCGCCGACGGCCTATGGGAGGATGACACGACAGGTGTCAGGCCGCTCGCGCTGTTCGATGCGGCCCGCGTCGATTTTTCGCTGCGCCGGTTGGTGCACTACACCGGGAGTGACTGGCGCCATATCCAGCCCTGGATCCTCCTGACCAACTACCACCGCTATGTCGACCAGTTCATGCGCCTTGGCCTCGTGGAACTCGCCGCCGGGCGTGCTGAACGCCTCGTGCTGCCCGGCAATGTCGTTATTGAGCGCGATCTCTCCGAAGCTGAAGCCATCGCCCGGATGACCGCCGTTGCCTGGCACCGCTTTCAGATGCCCGCCTACCATCTGATCGCGGCGGATGGCCGGGGCACGACACTCGTAAACATCGGCGTCGGGCCGGCCAATGCCAAGAACATCACGGATCATCTCGCGGTGCTGCGCCCGCAATGCTGGCTGATGATCGGCCATTGCGGGGGGCTGCGCCAGTCGCAGACCATCGGCGATTATGTGCTCGCCCACGGCTACCTCCGGCAGGATGGCATCCTCGATCGGTTGCTGCCGACCGATATCCCCGTGCCCGCCCTCGCCGAGATCCAGGTGGCGTTGCAGGAAGCGGCGGCCATCATCACCGGCGATCGTGGCGATGCCCTGAAGCAACGTCTGCGCACGGGCACCGTCCTCACCAATGGCGATCGCAACTGGGAACTGCGCTGGACCCAGGAGCGGCGGCGCATCAATCTGTCGCGGGCCATCGCGGTCGATATGGAAAGCGGCACGATTGCCGCTCAGGGTTATCGTCTCCGCGTGCCGTACGGAACGCTGCTGTGCGTTTCCGACAAGCCCCTGCATGGCGAGATCAAGCTGCCGGGCGCCGCCAACGCCTTCTACGAGCGGGCCGTGGGCGAGCATCTGCGCATCGGACTGAAGGCTCTGGACCTTTTGCGCGAAGAAACCCACGGGCTCCACTCCCGTAAACTGCGCAGCTTCGACGAGCCGCCGTTTCGCTGAACACTCCAACGCCAACGCTCGACAAGGTACGCCGCCGCAACTCGCCCTTGCGGTGGTGGCATGGCTCGTTCAGCACGAAGGGGGCAATCTGTGCCCGCTTCGAACGGGACGGGGACCATGCAACTATCCATTGCCGAAATCTCTCCGCAGTTTCCGGCGGCTCGCATCGCGGCGGTCGTGATTGAAGGCCTCCAGATCCAGGGAGCCCGCCCGCCCTCGCTCGATGCCCTGATCGCCGAGCGCGAGGCCGCCTGTCGCGAACGCTGGAGTGGCCACGAACTGTCAGAGATTCCTGGCATCGCCGCGTGGCGCTCTGCCTACAAGGGCTTCGGCATCAAGCGCACAAGCTATCGCTCCTCGGTCGAGCGGCTGGTGAAGCGCGTCCTCGCGGGCGAGCGGCTGCCGGTCGTGAACAGCTTCGTCGATCTCTATAACGCCGTGTCGCTCACGCATGTGATGTGCTGCGGCGCGGACGACCTCGACAAGATCGAGCCGCCTCTTGCCTTTCGCTTCGCGCGCGCGGGCGACAGCTTCATCGACATGGGCGCTTCCGAACCTGGCGAGGAAAACGACCCTCCCAAGGAGGGCGAGGTCGTGTACGCCGACGCCCGCCATGTGTTGTGCCGCCGCTGGAACTGGCGGCAAGACGCACGCACCGGGATTTCGCCCCGTTCCACACGGGTTATCGCCACCATCCAGGCCAATGGCGAAGGTGACATCAACCAGGCTATCGCTGATTTCACCACGCTCATCGCCATTCATTGCGGCGGCCAGACCAGCGTCAAGATCGCCGATGCCGCGACGCCAGTCGTGACGATTGAGACTTGAGGCTTTATCGCGGGTAATCCCACCCTTACCCCTCCCGCACGGAGAGGTGCGCGGCTGGCGTTTCTACCTTTTTCCCAATAGCTTCCCAGACACGTTCTCTATGTGGCCTTCGATAAATTCACACGTCACCTGTTCCCCCTCCTCCTCCTCGCGGGGAGAGGCAAGCGTGGGGGTTAACGCGCTCCCTGCTTCGCGGGGCGCAAAACGTCACTGACATCCGCCTTGCATCGTCGCAGGATTTCACATAAACATATCTTTATGTGTTGAGATGGCCCGGCGATGGATAGATCTGCCCTTCCCTTTCCCGTTCTTCTAGCCGCGATGAAAGCAGCGGCCGAGGAAACGCGCCTGCGCATGCTCGCGCTGCTCAGCGAGGGCGAGCTGACCGTCTCCGACATGACCGATATTCTCGGCCAGTCCCAACCACGCATATCGCGCCATCTTAAGCTTCTCGCCGAAGCGGGCATAGTCGAGCGCCACCGTGAAGGCGCCTGGGCCTTTTTCCGGATGGCGGACCATCACCCGGCCGCCACCGCCATTCGAGACCTCGTCGCCCATCTCGACGGCGCTGATCAACGGCTGGCCGGAGATCGTGCTCGTCTGAAGGCCGCGCGCCAGGTGCGCGCCGAAGCGGCGCAAGCTCATTTTTCTCGCCTCGCCGACAATTGGGACAAGGTGCGCTCACTGCACGTGCCCGAGGAGGCCGTAGAGGCCGCGATCATCGAGGTCGTCGGGGCGAAGCCTGTGCAAGCCTTTCTCGACCTGGGCACTGGCACGGGGCGCATGCTGCAGTTGCTAGCGCCGTTGGCGACACGAGTCGTCGGTGTCGATGCGAGCCACGCCATGCTCTCGGTCGCGCGCGCCAATCTCGAACGTGCGGGTCTCGCGAAAGTTCAACTCCAGCAGGGCGACATCCACGCGTTGCCTGTCGAGCACGACGCCTTCGATCTCGTGCTAATTCATCAGGTCCTGCACTATCTCGACGACCCTGCCCGCGCGCTCCGCGAGGCCGCCGCGGTGCTCGCTCCGGGCGGCCGCCTGCTGGTTGTTGATTTTGCACCGCACGCGCTGGAGTTTCTGCGCGAGGAGCACGCCCATCGCCGGCTTGGCTTCGCCGCGGAGCAACTCGGCGGATGGCTGGAGGACGCCGGCCTCGATGTCATCGCCCATCGCGATCTCAAACCGGAGCGGGACCATCCGGAGCAGCTCACCGTGTCTCTCTGGCTGGCGCGCGACCGCCGTGTCATCACCGACTTTCAACCGCGTTCTTCTCAACGGGAGGTTGCCTGATGGCACCCGCTTCTTTTCGCCCCAGCCGCCACAGCTCCCGGCCCGTGCGGGTATCCTTCGAGTTCTTCCCGCCCAAGACACCGGCGATGGAAGAGACCCTTTGGGCTTCCATCGAGCGGCTGGCGCCGCTCAAGCCTAACTTCGTCTCGGTGACCTATGGGGCGGGCGGCTCCACCCGCGAGCGCACCCACGCAACTGTCAAGCGCATCGTCGACGAGACAATCTTGCGGCCCGCGGCCCACCTCACCTGTGTCTCGGCAACCCGCGAGGAAGTCGACGACGTCGCCCGCGCCTATTGGGAGGCCGGCGTCCGGCATGTGGTGGCGCTGCGCGGGGATCCGGTCGCAGGCATCGGCACGACCTATGAGTCGCATCCCGGCGGCTATGCCTCGTCCTACGACCTCGTCGCGGGCCTGAAGCGCATCGGTGATTTCGAGGTCACCGTCTCGGCCTATCCCGAGAAGCACCCGGAGAGCCCCTCCATCGATGCCGACATCGAGATCCTGAAGCGCAAGGTCGATGCCGGCGCCGATCGAGCGGTCACCCAGTTCTTCTTCGATAACGACCTCTACCTGCGCTATATCGACAAGGTCCGGGCCGCTGGCATCGACATCCCGATCGTGCCCGGCATCCTGCCGGTACAGAACTTCAAGCAGGCCGCGAGCTTCGCCGAACGTGCCGGCGCCAGCATGCCGGCCTGGCTTGCCGCGCGCTTCAATGGTCTGGACGAGGACGTGGAGACCCGCCGCCTCATCGCCGCGGCGGTTGCCGCCGAACAGGTCATCGATCTCGTTGATCGTGGCGTCACGGATCTCCACTTCTACACGATGAATCGTGCTGACTTGGTCTATGCCATTTGTCATCTCCTGGGATTAAGGGCTGAGACTGCGGTCCCGGCCAAGGCCGTGGCGGCGGCTTGAAATTTCTGTCATTCCGGGGCGCCCCAGGGCGAGCTCGGAATCCAGAACCGCTTCAAAGGCTCGAATAGGCGATAGGCTGAGACTAACCCCCAGCCGCATCGTTTCTGGATCCCACGCTCTGCGCTACGCACAGCCCCGGGATGACACGGAGAATAATTTCCAATGTCGCAGTCCGATTTCCCTCCCGTCGATGGTGCTGAAGTGCGGACCGCCCTGAAACAGGCGGCGGCCGAGCGGATCCTGGTGCTCGACGGCGCCATGGGCACGGAATTGCAGAACAGCAAGTTCTCGGAGGAGGATTTCCGCGGCGAGCGCTTTCGCGATCACGGCCACGACGTCCGGGGCAACAATGACCTTCTCATCCTGACGCAGCCGGATGCCGTCAAGAAGGTGCATCTCGACTATTTCCGCGCCGGGGCCGACATCGTCGAGACCAATACCTTCTCGGGTACCGCGATCGCCCAGGCCGATTACGGCCTGGAGGACATCGTCTTCGAGCTGAACCGCGAGGGTGCCCGCATCGCCCGCGAGGCCGCCGCCATTGCCGAGAAAGAGGACGGGCGCCGCCGCTTCGTTGCCGGGGCCATCGGGCCGACCAACCGCACGCTGTCGCTCTCGCCCGACGTGAACAACCCCGGCTTCCGCGCCGTGACCTTCGATCAGGTGCGCGACGCCTATGCCGAGCAGGTGCGCGGCCTCATCGCCGGCGGCTCGCATATCATCCTGATCGAGACGATTTTCGATACGCTGAACGCCAAGGCGGCCGTGGTCGCCGCCCAGCAGGTCTTCGCCGAGACCGGCCTGACGCTGCCGATCATGATCTCCGGTACCATCACGGATCTCTCCGGCCGCACGCTCTCCGGCCAGACGGTCGAGGCGTTCTGGAACGCGCTGCGGCATGCCGATCCGGTCTCCATCGGCCTCAACTGTGCGCTCGGCGCCAAGGAGATGCGCGCCCACATCCGCGAGTTGTCGCAGATCGCCGACACCCTCGTCTGCGCTTATCCCAACGCGGGCCTGCCCAACGAATTCGGCCTCTATGACGAGAGCCCGGAGGCGATGGCCGAGCTCGTCGGCGAATTCGCCCAATCGGGCCTCGTCAATATCGTCGGCGGCTGCTGCGGCTCGACGCCCGCCCATATCAAGGCCATCGCCGAGGCCGTGAAGGGCAAGGCGCCGCGCGCCATCGCCAACCCGCCACGCTACATGCGGCTGTCGGGGCTGGAGCCCTTCACGCTCACGCCCGACATTCCCTTCGTGAATGTGGGCGAGCGCACCAACGTCACCGGCTCGGCGAAGTTTCGCAAGCTCATCACCAACGGCGACTATGCAGCGGCGCTCGATGTGGCGCGCGACCAGGTCGCCAACGGCGCGCAGATCATCGACATCAACATGGACGAGGGCCTGCTCGATTCCGAGAAGGCGATGACGGAGTTCCTGAACCTCGTCGCCGCCGAGCCGGACATCGCCCGCGTGCCGGTCATGGTCGATTCCTCGAAGTTCTCGGTGATCGAGGCCGGCCTGAAATGCATCCAGGGCAAGGCCATCGTGAACTCGATCTCGCTGAAGGAAGGCGAGGAGAAGTTCCTGCACGAGGCGCGCATCGTGCGCAGCTACGGCGCCGCCGTAGTGGTCATGGCCTTCGACGAGACGGGACAGGCGGATACGGAAGATCGCAAGGTCGAGATCTCGACCCGCGCCTACAAGATCCTGACCGATGAGGTGGGCTTCCCGCCCGAGGACATCATCTTCGATCCGAACGTCTTCGCGGTCGCCACCGGCATCGAGGAGCACAACAACTACGGCGTCGATTTCATCAACGCCACCCGCCGCATCCGCGAAAGCCTGCCGCATGTGCATATCTCGGGCGGCGTCTCGAACCTCTCCTTCTCGTTCCGCGGCAACGAGCCGGTGCGCGAGGCGATGCACGCGGTGTTCCTCTATCATGCGATCCAGGTCGGCATGGACATGGGGATCGTCAATGCCGGACAGCTCGCCGTCTATGACGAGATCGACCCGGCGCTGCGCGAGGCCTGCGAGGACGTGGTGCTCAACCGCCGGCCCGATGCGACCGAACGGCTGCTGGAGCTTGCCGAGAGCTTCAAGGGCAAGGGCAAACAGGCGCGCGAGGCAGACCTGACCTGGCGCACCTGGACCGTCGAGAAGCGTCTCGAACACGCGCTCGTCAACGGCATCACCGATTTCATCGACGAGGACACCGAGGAAGCGCGGCAGACGGCCGAGCGGCCTCTCCATGTCATCGAAGGCCCGCTGATGGCCGGCATGAGCGTGGTCGGTGATCTCTTCGGCTCGGGCAAGATGTTCCTGCCGCAGGTGGTGAAATCCGCCCGCGTGATGAAGCAGGCGGTCGCTTATCTCATGCCCTTCATGGAAAAGGAGAAGGAAGAGAACGGTGGCGGCAGCGTGCGCGAGGCGGCCGGCAAGATCCTGATGGCGACGGTCAAGGGCGATGTCCACGACATCGGCAAGAACATCGTCGGCGTGGTCCTGGCCTGCAACAACTACGAGGTCATCGACCTCGGCGTGATGGTGCCGGCGCAGAAAATCCTGGAGACCGCGCGCAAGGAGCAGGTCGACATCATCGGGCTGTCCGGGCTGATTACGCCGTCGCTCGACGAGATGTGCCATGTGGCGGGCGAGATGGAGCGCGAGGGCTTCGACATTCCGCTCCTGATCGGCGGGGCAACGACGAGCCGCGTCCACACGGCGGTGAAGATCCACCCGAACTACGCGCGCGGTCAGGCCGTCTATGTCAATGACGCGAGCCGCGCCGTCGGCGTCGTCTCCTCGCTGCTGTCGCAGGACAACCGCGCGACCTATATCGAAACGCTCCGCGCCGAATACGCGAAAGTCGCCAATGCCCATGCCCGCGCAGAGGCCGACAAGCAGCGCCTGCCGATCGCGAAGGCGCGCGCCAATGCACTGAAGCTCGACTGGGCCAGCTATCAGCCGCCGAAGCCAAGCTTCCTCGGCACGCGCGTCTTCCGCACCTATGATGTTGCGGAACTGGTGCGCTACATCGACTGGACGCCGTTCTTCCAGACCTGGGAGCTGAAGGGCCGCTTCCCGGCGATACTCGAGGACGAGGCGCAGGGCGAGGTCGCCCGCCAGCTCTACAGCGACGCGCAGGCCATGCTGAAACGCATCGTCGAGGAACGCTGGTTCAACCCGAAAGCCGTCATCGGCTTCTGGCCTGCCAATGCGGTCGGCGACGACATCCGGCTCTATACCGGCGAAAGCCGCGCCGAGGAGCTGGCCACGTTCTTCACGCTCCGCCAGCAGCTCACCCGCCGCGACGGACGTCCTAACCTCGCGCTCTCGGATTTCGTGGCCCCAAAGGAGACGGGCAAGGCCGATTATGTCGGCGGCTTCGTGGTCACGGCTGGCATGGAGGAAGAGCGCATCTCCAAGAAATTCGCGGAGAAGAACGACGACTATGCCTCGATCCTCGTGAAGGCCCTGGCCGACCGCATCGCCGAGGCCTTCGCCGAGCGCATGCACCAGCGCGTGCGTCAGGAGTTCTGGGGCTACGCCCCGGACGAGAACCTCGACAACGACGCGCTCGTCCGCGAGGACTATGCAGGCATCCGCCCGGCGCCGGGCTATCCCGCCCAACCCGACCACACCGAGAAGGCGACCCTGTTCGACCTGCTCAAGGCAAGCGAGCGCGTTGGCGTAGCGCTGACCGAGAGCTACGCGATGTGGCCGGGATCATCGGTGTCGGGGCTCTATCTCTCCCACCCGGACTCCTACTATTTCGGCGTCGCGAAGGTGGAGCGGGATCAGGTTGAGGACTATGCCGTGCGCAAGGGAATGGATATCGCCGCGGTCGAGCGCTGGCTTTCGCCTATCCTCAACTACGATCCGGCCAACTACATCCGCGCGGCGGAATAGGCAGGTATCAAGGAAAAGCCCGCCTCAGGGTCATGTCCATGCACCTCCTGCCCGTCGCTTCGCGACGGGTGGGATGACACGTGTGATGATGCTCTCCGCGCCATGAAGTCAGTCGCACCACGCCGATCCCTCCCCTCGGGGAGGATGGCGCAACAGGCACCGATGAGATCTGCCTGCACCTCCGGTCTTACCCGGGCTGATAACTCCAGTGCTCCGGCACACGAGCGACGATTTCCTCACCGGCCCGGACGATGCCGGGCCGCTCCACGCAGCCGACGAGGCCGCGCAGGCGCTTCGCAACCTTGACGAAATCGAGCGCGATGGCTGGCCGCCCGGGATAAGCCTCGGCGATCATCTGGCCCGCGTATTTGCAGGGCGCATTCTGTCCATCGATCGCTATGACCACGCCGCCGGCAAACATCAAGCGCGTGCGTGGAGGAATCATCGAAAAGGCGGGCAGCCCTTCCACGACGATGTTGCCGCCGATCCATTCGGCCTTGACCGAGGGAATCTTCAGGCCGCTAGCGATGTCCGCCAGTTCTTCCGCAGCCAGCAAGGAGATCTGCCGATCATTGCGCATCTCGGTGCCGCGCGGATACCACGGCTCCCGCGCGCCGGAGAGACGGGTCAGGCCGTAATGCCTGTCACCCGGGATGCCTTCGTAGGTAACCGTGAGATCCGAAACCGCCACCGTCACAAAATCGTAGGTGCCGCCGCCCTGCCCCGCCTTGAGCGTTGCCGTGACATTGCCCCGGAGCCGGCGGCCCGGAAAGATCCGCGGCCCGAAAAGATCGCCCGTGACGGTCATGCGGCCTTCTCGGCAATGATGAACAGGCGTGGGAAAGCAAGCAGAACCCTGCCGTCGACGAGCGGCGGATAGCTCTCGCTAAGCCGATCGAGATAGTCGGCCAGAAAGTCCTCCTGCTCGCCGGCATCCAGCGGCGCGAGGAACGGGCGCAGACCCGTCGCCTTCAACCATTCGATGATCGCCGCTGGGCCCTCCAGCGGGTGCTGATACGCCGTCTGCCAGATATCGACGCGCCGAGAGAAGGGCTTCAGGAGATCATAGAGATGGCCGGGCGGCGCGAGTGGCGCGCGCGCCGCGCTGGCCCTGGCGAGTTTCTCCCGCCAGCGTTCCTCCCGTGCCACGTCACGCATGAGCGCATGCGAGGGCTCGGTCAGATTGTTGGGCATCTGTACCGCCAGGATGCCTCCAGGCGCCAGTGAGGACATGAGGTGGGGGAAGAGCGCATCGTGGTTTGGTAGCCACTGCAGCACCGCGTTGGCAAACAGCACATCGACCGGTTGCTCGGGCCGCCATGTTGCGACATCGGCTTCAATGAAAGTGACGTGGGGCAGCCGCTGACGTGCCTTCTCCAGCATATCCGGTGACGTGTCCACACCGATAATCTCGGCGCCGGGAAAGCGCTCCACGAGCAGCTCCGTCGAGTTGCCCGGCCCACAGCCGAGATCGACCACACACCGCGCCTGGCGCGGCGAGACCTGCGCCAGGAGATCGGCGGAGGGCCGTGTGCGCTCGTCCTCAAACTTCAGATAGAGCCGCGCGTTCCAATCTGCCATGACGCTCTCCCCTGCCGATCATTCGTCTGAAGCAAATCCGATCTGCCGGTTTATCTAAACCCATTCAAGCAGCCGGATTTCCGATACCGTTGTCCGATCTGGAGCACATGCCCAGCCCGCCGAGTTACCCTGACGTCATGGGACCATCGGTCCCGAGATGGCGGAATACAGCGCGTTGCCGCTCATCGCGCCGCCTCTAACGCCTTCAGTACTGTCTCGCCGGGCCAGCAGTCCACGGGAAGCCCACGCGCCTCCTGGTAAAGACCGATGGCGAGCCGTGTCCGCATGCCGGCTCGCCCATCGATGCTCTCGCCGTAGTGGCCATGGCGGGCGAGCTCCCGCTGAATGGTGGCGATACCGGCGGTCGAGGCCTGTTTCATGCCTTGCCATGGCGTGGCGAAAGGCCGGCCTCCGTCGATCAGATCCGCGAGATGGCCGACGTAGAGGACGTAGAGATCAGAGAAATTATAGGCCTTCAACGCGTAGTAGTTGCGCGTGATCAGAAAGGCCGGACCATAGGCACCTGCGGGCATGAACAGGGAGGCCTGCGCTGAACGGTCGGTGGCGCTCGGCGTCTTGCCACCGATCACCGCGAACCCGCGTGAGAGCCACTCAGCCACAGTCATCGCCCGTTCGGGATCGGCATGGCCACAGGTGAACCCCGGCGCGGGCTTCACTTCCAACGCCCAGTCGAGACCGCGCACCCAGCCTTCACCAGAAAGATGGTTGGCGATCGAGGCGAGAGCGTCGGCCTCCGATGTCCAGATATCGACCCGACCCGAGCCGTCGAAATCGACGCCATACTTATAATACTGCGAGGGCAGCATCTGAGTCAGGCCGATGGCGCCCGCCCACGAACTGCGCAGCGCGGGCCGTGTCACGACGCCGTCTTGCAGCATTTTGAGGGCGAGCAGGAATTCCTGTCGGAATTCAGCCTTGCGTCGCCCGACGAAAGCCTGGGTGGCGAGAACACGAACCGCGTCATACGGGACTTTTGCCGCGCCGAAGGCGGTTTCCCTTCCCCAGATGGCCAGGACCACTGAGCCTGGCACACCGTAACGACGCTCGATCGCGGCCAGCGCCTGCCTATGGCGGGCGAGATATTGCCGTCCTCTTGCCGCCTGCGCTGAGAGTGCCTTCGGTGCGAGGTATTGCGCGGGCGTCAGGGTAAACTCGGACTGCCCCGAGTTGGAAGGTCCCCGACGCCCGGGAAGATCGAGGTTGGGGAGGCCCAGATCAGGGGTCAGCCCCGCCGTCTCAGCATCGAAGGTCGCGGTCGTGACCCCGGCCGCGGAGGCCTCGCCGCGGATCTCCCTGAGAAATGCGCCGAAATCCTGCGCCACCGCGACCTGCGGGAGAACCCCCTGCAAGAGCGCCAGGGCGATGAAGGCAAAGACTGAATGTCGCAATCAGGTACCCCGGGTCGGAACCAAAAGCTTGTCCTGTACCTATCTTGCGCAAGAAGGCCGAAATGCGCCATCACAGGTTTAGCATGAGCATCAATCACATGCGTCGACGTGGCAGACGAATGACAAGGCAAAGGATGACAGTTCCAGCAACCCGGATTGCAGGCAAGGCGGCAGCGACGATCGTGATTGCGCTCGCCGGAGGCGTCTTCCTGCCGCACGGTCCCGCCGTAGCGCAGGACAGTCCCGTCAACATCTGTCGGAATGCGGGCGACGACAACATGCTCCGCCCTCTGCCGCCGTCCCTCCTCGCTGCGGCCAAGGCCGCGTTCGGCCGGGACCTTGAGGGACCGGACCAAGCCAATACCGCCGTTTGGCGATGCATGGGTGGGCGCGCCTATGTCTGCCTTCCCGGTGGGGACCGCCACTGCGGCCGGGCCGATAGCCAGCCGATGGCCACCCCGGAGGCGAGTGCCTACTGCAGCACGCATCCGGACAGCGCTGCCGTGCCCAGTCACGCCACCGGCCGTGATACGATCTTTTCGTGGGGTTGCGAGGGCAAGGCCGCGAAGAACAAGGGCAGCGTGCGCAGCGTCGACCCGCGCGGCTTCGTGAAGGAATACTGGCGGCCGCTGGAATAGGCCCGCGAGGTTCACCTCGTCCATTGCCCCTCCCGCAAGGGAGCGGCAATGGGAGTATTGGAGCTGACAAACTTAAGCGCAGTCTCGCGACACGGATGGTGACGGTCCGTTATCGAGAACACGCGAGACCAACCGCCCGGCTTGCGGGGAGGGGGCGGGGCCCCCTCCCCGATCAGCGGCCGAACTTCTTGTACTGGATACGCTTCGGAATCGTGGAATCAATGCCGAGACGGCGCTTCTTGTCTTCCTCGTAGTCCTGGAAGTTGCCCTCGAACCATTCCACATGGCTGTCGCCCTCGAAGGACAACATGTGCGTGGCGATGCGGTCGAGGAACATGCGATCGTGGCTGATGATAACGGCGCAGCCAGCGTAATCCTCCAGCGCCTCTTCCAGCGCCCGCAGCGTTTCCACATCTAGATCGTTGGTCGGCTCGTCGAGCAGGAGGACGTTGGCGCCGGACTTCAGCATCTTGGCGAGATGGACGCGGTTGCGTTCACCGCCGGAGAGCATACCGACCTTTTTCTGCTGGTCGCCGCCCTTGAAGTTGAAGGCCGAGCAATAGGCACGGGAGTTGATCTCGCGCTTGCCGAGATAAATCACCTCGTTGCCGCCGGAGATTTCTTCCCACACGGTCTTCTTATCGTCGAGTGCATCGCGCGACTGGTCGACATAGCCGAGCTTCACCGATTCACCAATGGTGATCGAGCCGCCGTCCGGCTGTTCCTGCCCGGTAATCATCCGGAACAACGTCGTCTTACCGGCGCCGTTCGGGCCGATCACGCCCACGATACCGCCCGGCGGCAGCTTGAAGGAGAGATCGTCGATCAGCAGCTGATCGCCAAAGCCCTTCGACAGCCCGTCGAAATCGACCACATTGTTACCAAGCCGCTCGGCGATGGGGATGATGATCTGGGCTGATGTCGGCGACTTGTCGTTGGCCTTTTGCACCAGTTCTTCATAGCGCTGGATACGCGCCTTGTTCTTGGCCTGCCGGGCACGGGGAGAGGCGCCCATCCACTCCTGCTCGCGCTGGAGGGTGCGCTGCCGAGCTTCGTCCTCGCGGCCCTCCTGCTGGAGGCGCTTCTGCTTCTGCTCCAGCCAGGACGAGTAGTTACCTTCATAGGGAATGCCACGGCCGCGGTCGAGCTCGAGGATCCAGCCGGTGACATTGTCGAGGAAGTAGCGATCGTGGGTGACGATCAGGATCGCGCCGGTGTAATTGCGCAGATAACCTTCGAGCCAGGCCACCGTCTCGGCGTCGAGATGGTTGGTCGGCTCGTCGAGCAGCAGCAGGTCCGGCTCCCACAGGAGAAGCTTGCAGAGCGCCACGCGACGCTTCTCACCACCGGAGAGCTTCGACACATCGGCATCGTCCGGCGGGCAGCGCAAGGCGTCCATGGCCTGGTCGACGCGGCTGTCGAGGTCCCAAAGACCTTTGGCCTCGATCTCGTCCTGCAGCGCCGTCATTTCGTCGGCAGTCTCGTCGGAATAATTCATGGCGAGGTCGTTGTACCGATCGATGATCGCCTTCTTCTCGGCCACGCCTTCCATGACGTTTTCGCGCACGCTCTTGCTGTCGTCGAGCTGCGGCTCCTGCGGCAGGTAGCCGACGCGCACGCCGTCCGCTGCCCAGGCCTCGCCGGTGAACTCCTTGTCCGTGCCGGCCATGATCCTGAGAAGCGTGGACTTGCCCGACCCGTTGACGCCGAGCACACCGATCTTGGCGCCGGGGTAGAAGGACAGGTGTACGTTGTCGAGCACCTTCTTGCCGCCCGAATAGGTCTTCGAGAGACCGCGCATATGGTAGACGAACTGCTTGGCAGACATGAAAACGAGCTCCACCCCCGTGCACGGTGGCGACGGATCAGACTTTCGATGATTTGTCCCGTATCTAGCGACCGGCCGCCGGAACGGCAAGGGCCAGCGCATCTTCGACAGCCGATCGCGACAGATTTGCGGATAGCGGCAAGCCGATGTTAGGCTGACGCATCAGCCAACGTGAACCGCTCCGCCCTCCTCGATCACGAAAGGAGATGCCCCGGCATGACGCTCGGCGCCTTCCTCGCTTCGATCCGCGAGACCCTGTTCTGGATCCCCGACTGGATCTACGCCATCCTGCTACTGTCCTGCGCCGCGGGCCTCGCCCTGCTCCTCCACCGCACCATCAAGCGCCTGCTGCGCCGGTTGATCGGCCCCACCCACCCCTTCCTGCAACAATTGGTCACGAAGACCGATGGCCCGCGCCGGATGGCTGTGGTGGTTTTCGCCATCGCCGTGGTCTTGCCCGCAACGCCTCTCACATCCGCCGCGGCCTTGACGCTCGCCAAGGTGCTGCTGGTCGCCTTCATCATTCTCGTTGGCTGGAGCGCTCTTACCGCTGTCGAACTGGCCTGCCAGTTTCATCTCCGGCGGTTCCGCATAGACACGGACGACAACCTGCTCGCCCGCAAGCACGTGACACAGGTCAACATTCTCAAGCGGACCGTGAGCATCCTCGTGGTGATCATCACCACGGCGGCAGCGTTGATGACGTTCAGCGCGGTCCGCCAGTACGGCGTCAGTCTCATAGCCTCGGCAGGCGCCGCCGGTCTGATCGTGGGTCTCGCCGCAAGGCCTATCCTTGCCAATCTCATCGCAGGCATTCAGATCGCCATCACACAGCCCATCCGCATCGATGATGCGGTCGTCGTCGAGGGTGAATGGGGCTGGATCGAGGAGATTACCGCGACCTACGTGGTCATCAAGATCTGGGACTGGCGGCGGCTCGTCGTGCCACTCTCTTATTTCATCGAGCAACCCTTCCAGAACTGGACACGGACATCCGGCCAGATCATCGGCAGCGTCTTCCTGTATGCCGACTACACCGTGCCCGTCGACAAGTTGCGCGCCAAGCTGGAGGAGATTGTCAAAGCCTCGCCGTTCTGGGACGGCGCAGTGGTCAACCTGCAGGTCGTGGAAGCGGAAACCGAGACGCTCAAGTTGCGTGCATTGGTGAGCGCACGGACCTCACCACGCGCATGGGACCTGCGTTGCGAGGTGCGAGAGAAGCTCCTTGCCTTTCTGCAGACCGAGTACCCACGGGCCCTGCCCCGGCGCCGCGCCGAGTTGGTTCAGGCGCACGGGCCCGCTGACGACGGGGGCGCTAGCGCCCCCCGCCGCGCACGAGCCGGTGCGGACGGACTGTCCGTCCCGTCGGGTCATTCTCCCATCGCGGCGACCGGCTGAGGCATTTGCGGAAATGCGAGAGCTGGGCCCCGTGCGATGGAAACCTCTTCCCTTGCCATCATCTGATGCTTTAGAGCAAGGCATCGGCACTCATTGCCAGAGAGCTGGGCCGTGAGCGCTAATTGCGATGACATCTCCCATCGCGCGGGAGGAACGGGTGAGCCGCGCCCATTCCGCCTGAAGGGAGAAGCATGAGGTTGCGGCGGGGCATGCGGCCCCTCTCGCAGTGCAATCGGAGGAAGCGATGACAGACCACTCCAAGAATTACATTGCTGGCGAATGGGTCAGCGGCACCGAAGCTGCCCCTGACATCAATCCCTCCAACACCGCCGACGTCGTCGGGCAGTTTGTGCGCGCCAGCGCCGCCGACGCCGATCGCGCCATCGCCGCCGCCCGCGCGGCGCTGCCGGCCTGGGCCCGCACCACGCCGCAGGAACGCCACGACATCCTGAAGAAGGTCGGCGACGAAATCCTCGCCCGCAAGGATGAACTCGGCCGCCTGCTGTCGCGCGAGGAAGGCAAGACCTTGCCCGAAGGCATCGGCGAGGCCGCCCGTGCCGGCCAGATCTTTCTGTTCTTCGCGCAGGAGACGCTGCGGATCGCCGGCGAGAAGCTCGCCTCCGTCCGACCGGGCATCGATATCGAGATCACCCGCGAGCCGGTCGGCGTCGTGGGCATCATCGCGCCCTGGAACTTCCCCATCGCGATCCCTGCCTGGAAGATCGCCCCGGCGCTCGCCTACGGCAACACGGTGGTGTTCAAGCCGGCCGACCTCGTGCCCGGCTCGGCTCACGCACTCGCCGAGATTATCGTCCGTGCCGGAATCCCATCGGGCGTTTTCAATCTCGTGATGGGCCGCGGCTCGGTCGTCGGCAACGCGCTCCTCAAGAGCCGCGACGTGGATGCCATCAGCTTCACCGGTTCCGTCGCCACCGGCCGCCAAGTGGCGGCCACCTGCGTCGAGACCATGAAGAAGTTCCAGCTCGAGATGGGCGGCAAGAACCCTCTTGTGGTGCTCGATGACGCCGATCTCAAGACGGCCGTCGAGGTCGCCGTCAACGGCGCCTATTTCTCGACCGGCCAGCGCTGCACGGCATCCTCCCGCTTCATCGTCACTGACGGCATCCATGACAAGTTCGTCGATGCAGTCACCGAGCGCCTGAAGGGCCTCGTCATTGACGACGCACTGAAAGCGGGCACGCATATTGGCCCTGTCGTCGACCAGTCGCAGCTCGATCAGAACCTGTCCTATGTCAAGCTCGGCAAGGACGAGGGCGCGAAGCTCGTCTACGGCGGCGATCTCCTGAACCGCGAAACGCCCGGCTTCTACATGGCCCCTGCCCTGTTCACCGATGTCGACCCCAGCACGCGCATCTCCCGTGAGGAGATCTTCGGGCCTGTGGCGACCGTATCGCGCGCCAAGAACTACGATGAGGCGCTTGCGCTCGCCAACGACACGCAGTTCGGCCTTTCGTCCGGGATCGTCACCACCAGCCTGAAATATGCCTCGCACTTCAAGCGCAATGCCGAGGCCGGCATGGTGATGGTCAACCTGCCGACCGCCGGCGTTGACTACCACGTGCCGTTCGGCGGCCGGAAAGGCTCAAGCTACGGTCCCCGTGAGCAGGGTCGCTACGCGGCCGAATTCTACACGATCGTGAAGACCGCCTATACGTTACCCTAATCCGCGACCTCGCGAGATTGGGAGACGACGATGCGATCCGGCGCGGGCTGCGCCGGATCTTTTTTTATCCTCTCGGCAGCCTCACCCATTGGAGGCACAGTCGATCCGGGGAAGCGCTTCCGCGCTATGCATCTGCCCCCCGCTCCAAACAAACGTTCGGCCCTATATTCCTGGGCGTGAAAGCCGGATTTTCCATTCAAAACGAACAATATTGCGCGCTAAACTTGGTTTTATATTTTCCATCAAATGCGTAAATTGACCTATCATTTTCCGAGAACGCAAAAACAAATGCTGTCACCAAAATTATGGTCGCCCAAATTGCGATGAGCAGCGCGCTCATCACGCCTTCGGAGCGCATCTGACATGCTGATAGCTAGGGCCGTAGGTCGACGACGGCAAACGACCATATGAAGTCTCGGGCCGAGAGCGGACTCTCTATGGATGTCACGTTCATCATATGTACCTATTGCCGGATACGTGGCCGCGCAAAATACTTGGACGAGCATGATATTCTAATATATACGCCGCGGATAGTTGCACAGAACATTTACAATCTTCAACCGATCCAATTTAAGTAGTAAATCGCCGCGATTACAATTCCATTATGCAACCACCTACGATTCCCTAATAAGTGTAACTTAAATCAAACATCGAGAACAAAAAGAACCTTTGTACCAACCGGCAGAGGAAAATTATGTCTGAGCTAATCGATAATGTATTACGGGAAACGCCCGACAGCGATCGAAGCCAAAGCAGCGCATGGCACGCCCGCGCTGTTCAGGCGGTGAGGCTCTATCAGATCACCTTCAATCGGGTACCGGACCGCGCAGGGCTCGACCACTGGACAAGCAGGCTCGACGGGCGCCAGACCTTCGACGATGTCGCCACTCGTTTTGTAGACAACCCCGAGTTCAACGCTCTTTATAGGTCCTGGTCCGCGCGTTCGATTTATCAAGAATTTCTTGGAAATGCCCTTGGCCCTGACCAGACTATCCCAGATAGTCTCGCCTGGAAGCAGGAGTTCTCTAGCCTTTCAACGGGACAATTGCTGGCAAAGCTTGCGCAGGCATCAGAGATAAACGCCCATCTGAAGCCCTATATTGGTGTCTTCCTGGATGGGCTGCACAATGGCACCGAAAATTACACCGGCTCGCTTTTGCTGCGACGTGTGCCAACACCTTCGAGCATTGAGGAGACGGGCCAAGAGGACCCAACAGAGACGCCCCCTTCGCCCGCTCTCCCCCCTGAAGTCGCAGCTGCTCCCCCAAGCCCGCCCAGCAATTTCCACCCGGCCGATGAAAGCGTCGATGCCCCTTCCATTGCCAATGCCCCGACGCTGGAGGAAGCTCCGGGGAACGCGGCTTCCGCTGACAGGGAGAGCGTTCCCGACCCACCCTCACCGCTCATTCAAAATCCAAACGCCTGTCTTGCTCCGGGCGATGATGGGGCGGCAAACCCGCCGAGCCGGACCGAGCACGTTATTTCCAGTTCATATCAGCCATTCTTTGGGACGCCATACAGTGACTTCATCCGCGCCACCTCATACGTGATATCGAGCAATACCGAACGCCCACAAGTTAATTCGTCGGTACTCCAGCGCAGCACCGTCAACGGCTGCGCCGGTTACGATGTTCTGGCGCTGGAGATGAGCGAAACTGTCATCGACTCCGAACTTGTCAATATTGAAGAGCTGTGGGTACGCGCCGCCCTGGCCGATCCACGCGGTGGACTGTATGCAGAGCCTGCGAAAGACGGAGCGATTATCAACGGCTACGGATTTGGCGAGTTGCAAACCCTGATCCTCGACAGCCTTCCCTTCCGCCTGAAAGTTCCCAACCTCGACAGCGACGTCTCTGTCCACATCCGCAACGCAGCCTATTCCACCACCCTCAACTTCGGTCCAGCGCGCTCATGGGGAAGCGAGCGAGATGTCCGCATCGCGGGAATGGCGAGTGACCTTCATGTCAATGGCGCGACTTGGCTTAAACTGACGTTTAATGGAGCGATCAACGGCGTCACATCTCTTGATGCTCCCAGTTTGTTATCGCTGAGGGTTATTGGCGAAACCGATGCTACGCTCGATCTATCTCCCGCGACAGTTCCGAAGCTTCGTTTCGTGAACGCGACGGAACTGGCAGGGCGGTTGGTCCTCCATCACGAGAGGGGCTCCGGCGGACAGGAAATTTCCCAGCTCAGAGTCGATGGCAGTCCCGCGGGTAACGATTTTTCGTGGTATGGACTACGGCATATCTTCATAACGGCCGGTGATGGTGCCGACGTCATCAGAACCGATCTCGGCAATGACACCATCTATGCTGGTGGCGGACGGAACACAATCTTCACAGGCCCGGGATACGACCGTATTGTCATCGAAAACGCCGGACAATCGACCTTGAGCGACGATCATGACAACATGACCGTCATCGGCGATTTCGATGCCCACAGCCGGGACAAAATCGCATTTTCCTTTCTTAAACATGCTGATTTTGCCAGCTCCGCATTGCTCGGAGATATACAGAACGCCATCGACGCATTGCCGCCAAGAGCCCACCTGAAAGATGCCTATTTCAAAGCGACAGAAATAGCCGATGGCTGCGGCTGGTTTGCCTTCAAGGGTAACACGTATATTTTCGTCGACAATGCAGAACATACCTTAGTTAAAATAGTGGGGTTACATAATCCGGTACTCGCGGAGCGAACATTCTCCGATCCCTGGACCGTCATCATGTAAAGTGACCGCACTCAAGCTTCCAGCGGTCTGAAGGACGAGCGGGAATGCTGTCTCCATGATGTTCACGCTCCGTCACAGAGATGTTGAGCGCAGCCCACGCCAGGCGCAATGCCCAGAACGCGTGAGCTCAAGCATATACATCGCCTTAGATTTGCCAAAAAATAACTCGAATTTTTGAAGAAAATTTGCGAAGCTTTGATAGGTATACATCCAAGTAATTATTACGTTCTAGAGAGATATTTATCGGGCATCGCTGGCATATCTTGGTTATTGCGGAAGATAATATGCTTGTTGTTTATGGAATGGCGGATGGCGGCGCCCTGGAGCTTCGGCTCGGCGGTGGCCACGCCGCAATTGCGCTGACGGGCCTTGGGCATGATTCAACCTATATCTCGTGGATCCGCAAAGGGCGATCACCCGTCTTCGACGTGTTCAAGAAGGGCCCCTTTGGAGATCCCGTCTACCGCGTCTGCATCCCGTCCAATGAGGACGTCAAACACAATATAGGAATCAGCGAACGTGCCGTATACCGGTGGATATACAAAGAACTAGCCGGAGAAGGTTTACGTCGCTATAGAGAGAATCCAAATCTTTATACTGTTCACTCGCTTCCATTTTCCCCTTTATACTACGAATATAACTGCGTCGAAATCGTTAAGAAGTCACTGTATGTCAGCCAAGCATATGACTATGCCAAGCCCATTCTCCCCACTTTCACAGTCGCCGGGGTTTGCAGCGATGCTGCGCGGATACGCAGAGCTGTGCTGCGGCGGATAGAGGCGGCACGCTTACCACTCCCTCCGGAAAAGGCGTCTCAGCTGAAGCTGGCCTTCTTTTCTGAGGATAGAAAGAGAGGACAAAATCTGGAGCCGGGCAGCTTGCGCGTATTGACCCAAAACTGACATGAGACGCTAGTCGGTCATGCAATTCGTCGGCATCCGCGCATGAAATGCAATCAGATTGGCATTCCACGCAACGCAAACCTCCAAAAAAGCCGCTCAATGAAATTATTAACTTTTTGAGTTCAGTAGCATTTTTTGGGATTGTTTCATGGCTAGCGTCTCCGTACAAAGTTTTTCTTTTGAAGGTTTCGGGTCTGCCAGCGTTCAAGCCTCCGCCAGTTCCGCAAACGGCACGACCACGTCGTCGATCAGTGCCACCGGCAATTTCGGCAACTTGAATGCTGGCGCAGCGGCAGGCACCGGGAATGACAGCTCATCATCGGCTTTGCAGATCACGGGCGATACTTCTGACGGCATGTCGATAACGACCAGCGCACACAGTGAGGGCAATGCTATTGCGAGTGTCGGCGCGTCAGACGGCAACCATGTCGTCATGGGCTCCTCCGCCACGAGCTCGGTTCTCTCCTCGAACGGCAGCTCGTCCGCTTCCTCGTCTGCAACCGTGAACGGTGTGTACGACGAGCAAGGCAACTTCGTCACTGGGACGGTCTCGACCGAAACGCATGCAGACGGCAATGCGCAGGCAACAGCGAACGCGTCGAACGGCAGCACCGCCATCTCTGAAACGACGCATTCAGGCCCCGGCGAGGTTGCTCCCAATAGCTCCGAAAAAGAGTTCGTCTATCATGTTGAGATAGGCGGCAATGATTACAACTATTCCCAATTCTACACAGCCGACGGCATGGGCTGGTCTTTGATTGGGGAGAACACGTCCACCCATCAGTTCTACCTCGCGGCCTATCCTGACGGGCAGGACGGCGCAGAGATCTATCGGCAGCTCAAGGATCTGGCTGAGGCTTGGGCTTCTCATGGCACGGACAGCTGGTTCGTGCCCGAAGGCGCGCATGTCATGCAGCTCGCCATTCCTTCGTCAGACGCCGGCCTCCTTCTCACGTAGCGGTCGGCGGTTCTCCCGATAGCCCGTTTGCAGCCGCGAATGGGATTGACGAAGGAGTCTGACAGCGACAAAGCCTAGGGACCGGGTATCAGGCCCGGTCCCTTTCGTCCCGTAGAGCTCTTTGCCCTTCTATAGGCGCCGTATCGCCGTCACCGCGGGGCCAGCCTTGGCGATTTTAAGCCCATTGCGAAGCGGGCGGCCGAAATCGGGGGCCTCAATTTCGAAGATATCGCCGGGCTCAGTCTTGATGCCATCGGCGAAACTCAAGGTTGCAGTTCCGAAATAATGGATATGCAGATCGCCCGGCACGCGGTGCTCCGCATATTTGAAATGGTGATGCTCCAGATTGGACAGGCTGTGGGACATGTTGTCCTCCCCTGTCAAAAACGGCTTCTCCCAGAGCACTGCACCGTCGCGCCGAATACGACTTGTACCCCGGATATCTGCCGGTGCGGGCCCGAGCCGCAGTTCCGGGCCGAAGGAGCTCTGGCGAAGCTTCGAATGGGCAAGCAGCAGATAGTTCCGCCGTTCCGTGACATGGTCTGAGAACTCGTTCGCAAGTGCGAAGCCAAGGCTGAGTGGTGTCCCGTCCTCCCCGATGAGATAGATGCCTGCAAGCTCCGGTTCCTCACCGCCGTCTTCCGCGAATGCGGGGGAAACAAGCGGCGCCTCGGGAGCAACGATGAAACGGCCGTTACCCTTGTAAAACCACTCGGGTTGGGCGCCGGGCTGATCGGCCGCTGGCTTGCCGCCTTTCAGGCCATCCCGAAACATCTTCATGGAATCCGTGAGGGCCGCGTCCTCGGCTTGCGCGCTCTGATGCATCTTGTCACGCGTGTCAGCGCTGCCGAGATGCGTCAGCCCGGTGCCCGTCACGTGGCAACGGCTGGGATCGGGATGATCGATCGGCGCCAGGAGGCGCTTTTCGGCGACGACGAGCTCGTAGTCCACCGTCTCGCGCCCAAGACGCGCTTTGACCGCATCCGCGAGCGTCGACGCACCGGCCTCGGCAGCACGAGCGAGATCATACACACGCTCCGTGCCTTCAAGCAGCGTCAGAGTCTTGCCGTCCTCAGACGGGACCGCGACACGCCGCTCCCCTCTCGCATCCAGAAACTGCACCAGGCGCAAAGTGGTCATTGCTTCCTCACCTCTAACTCGAAATTGCGTGACTTGAACTGCTACTTGGAAGGACGTGCTAATCGATAGGACGCGCGACTTGGAGGGATTGCTACTTGCCGGAGACCGGATCCTGAAGCAGTGGGTCAGGCGATGCAGCAGGCCGGATTACGTCATTGCTTTTCGCGACCGTTCTGCGGGACGACACAAGGTCCGCGGCAGGCAACCGGGCCGCTTTGTGGGGGCGGGCCACAGCCAGGGCGTCACGCTCGGATCTCTCGAGAAGCCCCCGCATCGCGGTGCGGGCCGCGCTGGCGTCACCGCTTAAGATTGCCTCGACGACTGCACCGTGCATGGGAATGACGTGGCCAAGCTCGCCCGGCGTGGCGCGGGAAACGCGGAAGGCCAGCATCAGTGAGGCCTCGATCACAGGGGCGAGTGCCGCGAGGAGATGATTGCCTGAGGCAGCCAATACAGCGCTGTGGAAGGCAAGGTCGGCATCGATCGAATGGTTCGAATGGGTATCGGCGGCGGCAAGGGCTGCCATCGCCGCGGTAAGGGCCGCCAGCCTCTCTGGAATGGCCCGCTCGGCGGCGAGCGCCGCCGCATCCGGCTCGATCATCCGCCGAAGCTCGAAAAGCTCCCTGACGAAATCCGCGCTTAATTGTCCCTCGCTGTGCCAGGCCAACACATCAGCGTCGAACAGATTCCAGCGGTCGGAGGGGCGAACAACGGTGCCGCGACGCGGCGAAGACTGAACCAGGCCTTTTCCGGCGAGAATCTTGATAGCCTCACGCAAGGAAGAGCGAGACACGCCGAGTTCGCGCGAAAGTTGATCCTCCGGCTGCAATGCTTGGCCAGGAGACCATTCTCCACTCACAATCTGGCGCCCAATAGCTAGCGCCAATTCCCTATGGCGATAACGTGGGGCGCGGGTCGTCAAGGCCGCTCGCTTGCTCATCTCCCTCCCCTGCAATACCCGTTCGCCAGCATCAGCGCCGTTCCTTTTGTCGCAAATGTCCGACAAATCCCCAGCCCGGTCAACGTGGCATGCATCTCGCGCTGCGTTGACTTCCACGCAGACATGGTTTGCTGTTGCCTATCTACCGGGCACGATGCTTATCAGCTATGCGGGAAGTGCTGAAAATAGCCACAGTTCCTCGTATAAAGCACCCGTCATGTCCGCCAGCGATCCCACAACCGTTCCCAGATCCGCATCCCTCGCCGAGGGCGCCGTCACCAAGGGTGCGACGGTAGCGGGCATCGGCCTGATGTTGCTCGGCATTTTCTCCTATTCGCTGAACGACGTCATGGGCAAGTGGCTGGTGGCCACCTATACGGTGCCGCAGGTCATGCTGATCCGGGGCCTGGCGGCATTGTTGCTGCTGCTTCCATTCCTGTGGCGGGAAGGGGTGTCCGGAATTCGGGGCGTCCAGCGGCCCGGCCTGCAAGTCCTGCGGGGCGTCGCCGTCATCTTTGATGTCGCATGCTTCTATTGGGCAGTGGGATATCTGCCGCTGGCCAGCGTAATGACCTATTACCTTGCCGCGCCGATCTATGTCACCGCGCTCTCTGCCTTGCTGCTCGGCGAGCACGTCGGGTGGCGACGCTGGCTTGCCGTGGCCTTCGGATTCTGCGGTGTCGTCATTGCTCTCAATCCGACCGCCGGCACCTTCGGCTTTCCCGATTTCGTGGCCTTCTGCGGCAGCATGGGCTTTGCATTTCTGATGATTACGACCCGCCAGCTTCGCGGCACGTCCGAGACGCTGTTGGTTTCCGTTCAGGTCATTGCGCCTCTTCTCATCGGGGCTATCCTGGCGCCCATCGGCTGGGTCACACCGACAGCCGTCGACTTCGGTCTGCTGGGTCTGCTCGGAATCGTCTCGATGATTGCGAGCCTTTGCGTCAACCGAGCCCTGAAACTGGCGCCGGCGTCGGTAGTGGTCCCTTATCAATACACCTTCATCGTCTGGGCCATCGTCTTCGGCTATGTGTTCTTCAACGACACGCCCACGCCGCACATGCTGATTGGCGCGGCTATCATCATCGGGGCCGGCCTGTTCATTTTCCTGCGGGAACAGGCGCTCGCGCGTGAGCCGGTGAATCCCGATCGCACGTGACGCCAGCGGTCGCTAAGTCATTTGAAAACAAAGCCCCACCTTCACGGCCTTGCCGAGACGGATCAGCCCACGCAACTCCAGTTGAGAACGGACCTCAGCGACCCGTTTGTCCGGGACGTAAATAGCGCGGATCTTGTCAATCGATATCGCTTCGCGTGTGATAGGATGTGGAAGCGTTTCGCCGCTGACCGGATGAGAGAAATGAAGGTCGGTTCGATCCAGTTTCATTCCATACAATATCGGAAATATTTCCGTTTCTTTGCCAGTATTAAGCCCTGAGTAAAAGAGGGAGTCGTTGAAATTTGCAGTTGCGTTTACGCTTACACCCTTAGCGGCAACATCTACATGCTTTCGGAAGACCGGGAACTCATGCATATGCCAACGCCCTGAAGCATCCTTAAACCATTCCATTCGGCTGCGGATCGATAAGGGACAAAGCCGGAAAGTTTTTGGATCCTTGAATAACGCATTGTAACTGAAGTACCGCTCGCCGGATGCTAGGCCGTGACCATGAAACCACGCCGTCCCATTGATCAACTCCATAGGCAACAGCGCGCGAAACAGCGCTACACCTTGAAGGCTGCTGCTGTTGGAGCCATGAACAAAATCGACGCCATCGCTCCGAAATTGCTCATATATATCTTTGATATCTGTCCCTTTACGAGAGAGCTTGACCTCCCCCTGCATATTCAAATTTAAATGAGGGCGCTTTAGCATTCGCCAATCTTGAATCGGGAATAACATGAGATTTATTGTGAGAAATAATATTTAATATTTAAATTACAAGTCGTCAATGCGCCTTTTGATTGCAAAATACGCTAATATATGAGGATATATTTCAGGATCGCGCTCAGTATTACGCGACGATGAAGATTGGGATGTTACTACAGAGGCGAGTCTGGACAGGCCGCCCTCAAGTGAAAGAAGCGTGTCAAACCCCCTGCCCCAGATAGATCGGGAGAGGCACGACGAGCAGGGTGTCGTCATCCATGCTCGTGTCGGACCAAGGTTAGGGAATTTTCCCACCAAGCTCATCCTCGATATGAATGCGGATGATCTCATCGAATGAGGCCTCGGCCGTGAAGCCAAGCGCCTCCGCGCGGCGTGCCTCAAAGGCCGTTGGCCAGCCGCCGACCATCTTGCGGATAAGCGGGTCGGGCTCTCGCCGGATCAACTTGACGGCCTTGTCGCCGGCGACTCGCCGCAGGGCCTCGATCTGCTCGCCGACGGAAGCCGCCAGGCCCGGCATGGTGACATTGCGGCGCCAGCCCAGCGCGACGAGATCCATCGTGGCGGCGCGAATGAGAAAGCCGACGGCCGACCGGGGGCTCGCATGCCAGTGGACGACATCCTCAGCGACCGGAAGGATCGCTTCCTGGCCAGCCAGCGGCTCACGAAGAATGTTGGAGAAAAAGCCTGATGCCGCCTTGTTCGGCTTGCCCGGGCGAATGCAGATTGTCGGCAGGCGGATACCGATGCCATCGAAGATGCCACGACGGGAATAGTCGGAGAGCAGAAGCTCCCCTATGGCTTTCTGCGTGCCGTAGCTCGTCAGTGGCGCAGTCAGGAAATCGTCGGGAATGACATCCGGGAAGGGGGCGCCGAACACGGCGATTGATGATGTGAAGACCACGCGCGGGAAGTAGGCGCCGTCCCGGGCCTCGAGGCGGATGGCGTCGAATAGCGCGCGCGTTCCATCGAGATTGATGCGGTACCCCTTGTCGAAATCAACCTCAGCCTCGCCCGAGACGATCGCCGCGAGGTGGAAGACAACATCCGGCCGCCGCGCGATCAGCGCTTCCGCCACGCCCGGCGCCGCTATGTCGACGGCCTTGACCACGCATTCGCCTGCAAAGCCAACGGGAACCTCAGGCTCGACGACGTCCACGAGCAGGAGGCTGTCGATGGGTTTGTTGCCGAGATGACCATCAGCCACCAGCCGTGCTGTCAATTTGCGGCCCACCATGCCAGCCGCACCCAGAATGAGAATTCGCATCGACACATCCCCAAAGACGGCAAGGCTCGCCTGGCTGCCCCGGACAGGCCCCGCCACACATGCACAGGCCATGTTTGCCATAAGCCATGTTTGCTCGGTGTCCACCCCAAGGCAACCGCTGGGGTTCGGCATGAGATGGCTGTCCCCATCGAAACTCAGAATCGGAGAATTATCGCGGCCGCTGCAGCCTGACGATCGCCAGATCGAGCGCCGAGAGAAAACTGGAGCGATCCCGCGCGGAGAAGGGCTTCGGGCCGCTTGTGACAGCGCCCGCCGATCGCAGATCCGTCATCAGATCACGCGTGGCCAGCGCCATGCCTATGGATGCCTCGGTGAAGGCGCGTCCGGTAGGGGCGATGACCGCAGCTCCGGACTTCACGCAGCGGCTGGCAAGCGGCACGTCGGCCGTCACCACGACGCTCAGCGGCCCGGCGCGTTCTGCGATCCAATCATCCGCGACATCGAGCCCGGACCCAACGATGACTCGCTCGATCCAGGGCTCGCGCGGCACAGCAATGAAGCTGTTTGCAACCACGATCACGTGGACGCCACGCCGTTGCGCGACCTTGTAAACCTCGTCTTTGACCGGACAGGAGTCCGCGTCGACATAGACGATGATCGGGGAAGGAGCATCCATGCCTGGGATAAGCAACGACCCGCGGAGCCGCGTCAACCCCCCGAGTCACGGCGGCCCTTGGTCAGCGGCGCCTTCCTGGGGCGGTGCGGGCGACGAGCCGGGCAAAGGCTGGCGCCAGACCATCGGCGCCCCCCTTGAAAAGCTCTTCAACGGGCGGACATAGTGTCTTCTATCTTCACAAGATTCGGGCGTCATGGCATGAATTCCGCATGACATCGTCCGTGCACAGATTCCCTATGGCCAAGGCCCAGAACCAAGGCCTCGCGAACCTCTATTACGTCGAGGAAGCACTCGCCCAGGCAGGCATCCCTGTTCGCATTGACCGCGGCACGACGGACGAAGGCGATCACTGGATCGCGGTACTGAACGAATTCGACGACGTCATCGCTCACGTCGCCCATATCGATGGCGAGTTCGTTGTCGCAAGCCTCGCATTCGCGGACGTCGTCCGCGGGCGTGACATCAAGCGGCTGCTTGCCAGGCTGCTCGACGGCCTCCGCTCGTTCGGCCTCGCCAGGGATGGCTTGCTGAGCAATCAGAATGTGCTTCTCGCCACGGTCATCGCAATGGCCGCGCTCCACCTGCCGGATGCGGACGCCGCATGGTGGGCGCCGCTGATCGTCAACCAACATAGCGGCCTGCCGGAACATATCGGCGTCGTACCCGCGATTACCCTCCTGCATGTGGTCGAAGTCGCTCACGAGGTGGCAGATAGCTTGGGGCAGCTGTTCTTCAGTGATAATCCGGCGCGGAGCGAGCCGATCGAGACCCTGGAGCCTAGGCAAGAGTCGTCCCACCTGCCGCTGTCACCGCTCCTGCCGGTCGATGTGCGCCATGAGGCCCGTGAGGTCATCGACGTACCTGAGGCTCCCGCCGCGCCGAAAACTATTGAACGTCAGCCCGCGGCCGCCGAAGCGCCCGCCCCCATGACGGCGTCCGTCGAGCGGCAGGCGCATGAACCCACGAAGGTTTTAGCCAAGGAGGCTGAGCAATCCGCATCGCCAGCGGAACCGGTTGCTGAAAAGACCGAAGCGGCAGCGCCGTTGGTCACCACGGACTCAGCGATCGTCGTCGCGTCGCGGGATGGGGTCATTTGGAGTGTGGACGAAGGGAAAGCGGTCCTGCAGCAGTTCCAACCCCTCGATACCCCGCTCGACCTCGACATGGGCGGAAGAGATATCACGCTCACCCTGCTGGACGCGGACTACACCCAGCAGACGCTGATGAGCTTCGAAGACGGGTCATCTCTCACACTCGTCGGCTTCTCAGCAGAAAACCCGCTCTGAAACGAGTTGGCGCGGGGGACGAAATCGTCTCCCCGCGCCTTGCGCTATATCAGCGCGCTTGGGTTTGCCCCTTTGTCGAATAAGCCAGCATCATCAAGGAGAAACTAGGCCTCGACAAATGACAATGAGACACCAGATCACCTCCTTTCAATAGTTGACGACAGTGATAGTAGGACGTGAGTCTCGCGTTTGCACAAGTGTTTTGTGCGTGAAATCCAACGGATAGTCTTTTGGTGGATTCTCAAGTCTTTTTTGTTTGATCAGCCTTGCTTTTCCCGCTGGCGGCGCGGCACTCCGCCAGGAGGCTCAGGTGCGCCGAGACCTGCGGGTGGGGCAACCGTGCGATGCGCCAGCCCCTCTGGCGCCCATCTGGCCGCATGCTATTGAGGTATCAAGCAACAGATAAGAGACAATCGACGTGTCGACGCTTGTAGCGCCTGCCGAGAAGCCCCTCCCCGAAGCGTCACCTGGGATCGATACCGCGTCTCCCCACGCATCCGCGCCGAAACGGGACAGTTCGGTCCGCGGCATCATCTTGTTTTCGCTGGCCTTGATCCTGTTTTCCATCGGCGACGGGACGTCGAAATATCTCACGGAAACTCTGCCGGCCTTCCAGATCTCATGGATGCGCTTCGGCGTGTTCGCCGCTGTCGTCCTGCTCATCACGGTGCTACGCCGCGACTGGTCGGCGTTTCGCTCACGCTGCCCCCACATCCAACTGGCTCGCGGGATCGGCATTACCGGTTCGACGGTGCTTTTCGTAACAGCGATGAGCTTCCTGCCCATCGCCGAGGCAACATCCATCTCCTTCGTCTCGCCCTTGCTCGTTACGGCGCTTGCCATTCCGATCCTCGGAGAGAAAGTTGGCTGGCGACGCTGGGCGGCCATTGTGGTTGGCTTCATCGGCGTGCTCATCGTTGTTCGGCCGGGATCTGGCAATCTCGGGATGGCGGCGCTCCTTCCCCTGGGCAGCGCAACATGCTGGGCCACAGCTCTCATTGCCACGCGCATGACGAGTGGCCGCGACGGGGCGCTCACCGCATTGATCTATGCCTCCTGCATGGGCTTTGCCCTGACAACCCTGCTTCTACCCTTCGGCTGGGTGCAACCGTCGCCCGCTGACCTATTCTGGGTCCTCATCGCGGGCGGCTCCACCGTGTCGGCCCATTTTCTCGTGATTGGCGCCTTCCACGCAGCACGCGTTTCGACGCTGGCGCCGCTAGCCTACATGCAGCTCCTCTGGTCCGGGCTTATCGGCTATTTTGCCTTTCATCACATGCCAGACCAATGGGCGATCATCGGTGCTGTGGTCATCATGGCCAGCGGCCTCTACACCGCGAGCCGGGAACGTCGCAAGCACACGGCCTCCTAGGACGTGCGTTAACCAACAAAGAAAACACAGGGAATTCCTGTCTATTTTTTGTTGACCCCCCGTTCTTAACCAATGATTAAGAATGCATCGCTTGTTAACCGACGGGGTAGTAATGCGGATTGCTCTGACTGCGGCCTTTCTGGCCCTTGCCGTGGCGGGCTGCCAATCGGCCCAGGATTCCATGGTGGATGCGGAATTCACCTGTCAGGAGGCAGGCCTCCGTCCGGGAACGCGGGCTTTCGAACGCTGCGCCAATGTGAACTACAGCCGTAATCGGCAACAGTCCCAAGACGCCGCCAACGCGGTCGCACTGGGCGCGGCTGCCGGTGTTATCGGTGGCGCGGTGATCGGCGCCGCCTCCGCGCCGCGCTATTACCCCTATTATCGCTGCAACCGCTGGGGTTGCTGGTAGGCCGCGCATTCCCGTCGTGGAATTCCGTCCATAGGTTGGACGAAGCAGCCCCGGCACGGCCCGGGGCTTTTCTTTGTCACAAGCTTGTAGACGCTAGGATTGTTAATCGGCCGATCTATCATGGTCGGACAGCCATCGCGAATATGGAGTCGGCGCATGACCGTGGTGAGATATGCAGCCTTGCTGGCGTTCACGCTTTGCATCAGCCCGGCGACGGCGCAAACCGCATCACAAAGAGCGGCCTGCGCGGCGGACTACAAAAAGTTCTGCAGTGGCACGGTACCAGGCGGCGGTCGAATCTATCAATGTCTCGCCAAGCAGAAGGACAATTTGAGCGCCGCCTGCCAGAAGGCCCTCGCATCTTACGCGAAATAAGCGCGTTGGCCGGCGGGCGACGTTCATAACCCTCGCCTCACCGGCCTGCGCACGGATGCGCCACGCCAGCTATCGCCCAGCAATGATCGACGAGATCAGACCGGTTGCGGTCGCGATCAGGAGATAGTTGTTGTCGACGCGGACCCAATTGTACCCACGCGGCGGACGGCGCAGGTTGTACCGGCCATAATCGCGCACCACATGCCCCCGATAGGCGGGCGGGAGGCGGTGGCCTTTCTGCCAACGCGGCGGCTGATGGCGCTGGACATGAGGCCGCGGCGCGTGTGGGTGGTGAGCGCGCGGCTGCTGAGCCGGATGGCGCGGCGTGCTATAGGCCGGCTTGCCGCCATGATCAGGGCCGCGGTGGTGGCCAGGCGCCTGCGCAAAAGCTCCGGTCGAGACGAAGCATATCGCGACAGCAGCAGCAAAAAGTCGTTTCATGACGCACTCCTTATCTAAGGAGAATACGCTTAGCATTTGAACAATGAACAAGATCTGAATGACCATTAATTTTCTGTAATAAACTGCGACGATGCAATAACTACAGAATTAAAGTCTCGAAAATTCCCCTGATGGACTTTCGTTACGGTCTACAAATAGAGATTACCTTTCTTACAAATAAAAGCCCCGCCAAAGCGGGGCCTTTGTTGCTTGGAGGCGCTCCAAAGCCACCCCTCAACCGGGTAAGGGAATATGCTCGGCACGGTCACCCGCTGGGAGGTCGAACAAACCATTGCCCCAGTTTTCGGCCCGCCATTGCGCTTTGGCCTCCTCGATCTTCTCCTTCGAGGAAGCGACAAAATTCCACCAGATGTAGCGCGGGCCGTTGAGCGTCGCCCCACCCAAAATCATGAGCCGCGCCCCCATCTCCCCAGCCGCCACGGTAATTGAGTCCCCCGGGCGGAACACCATCATGCGTCCGGCCTCGAACGTCTGCCCTGCTATGGAGATCGCACCCTGGACAATGTAGATGCCCCTGTCTTCGTGCTCCTCCGGCATCGGGAAGCGTGCGCCTGCCTCCAGAGCGACATCCGCATAGAACGTCTCAGAGAAGAGCGTCGCGGGCGCCTTTTCGCCATAGGCTGTTCCAAGGATCAGCCTGAGCGCCACACCGTCGCTTTCAAGCGTCGGCAACGCGTCCTTGCCGTGATGCTCGAACATGGGGAGCATGGCCTCGTGCGTGTCCGGTAACGCCACCCATGTCTGGATCCCAAACAAGCTGTGCGGCCCGCTGCGCCCCTCGGCCGACGTGCGCTCCGAATGCGTGACGCCCCGGCCCGCAACCATCCAGTTCAGCGCGCCCGGATGAATGATCTGATCGGTGCCGAGACTGTCCCGATGATGAAAGTCCCCCCGGTAGAGATAAGTCACGGTGCCGAGCCCGATATGGGGATGCGGGCGCACATCAATGCCTTGCCCCGTAAGAAACTCAGCCGGGCCGGCTTGATCGAAGAAGATGAATGGCCCGACCATCTGCCGCTTCGGCGCGGGCAGCGCCCGGCGCACCTCGAAGCCGCCCAGGTCGCGTGCGCGCGGGATGATCAACGTCTCGATGGCGTCGACGCCGATGGCATCCGGGCAGCCAGGCACGAGCGCGGGATTCCAGCTCATGGCATCCTCCAATGGGTCTGGAGCGCATGATACAGCGCCAGCCGCCAAAGTCCTGATCGTTATGAGCGGTGAAAGCGGAGCACCGCAAGAAGCGGATAGCCACATGTGATCGCGAAGTTGCGGCAAGACGAAGCCGGGCATTCATACGCCACCATGCAAGGTATTGCCTGATCAGCTTGAATGCCGCTCCGTTCATAGTGGCGGCTACTAACGGAACAGAACGTCCATTGACACCGATTGCCGTTATCGTTGCCGCAAACCGCTGCGAAAGTTCGCATGTCCAGGTAAGCACTTGAAATCATTGGTGGGCCCGGCAGGACTCGAACCTGCAACCAGACCGTTATGAGCGGTGATAGTGCGGGTTTTTTGCGTTTAAAATCATATACTTATGTGAACGTCCGATCGCCAATGTTCGCCTTTGTTCACGGTGTTTCGTTGGAGATTCATTGGAGATTGATTGCTGAACGCGCATTGGCGCTTGTTCCCTTTTTGTTCACGGTGTGACTCTCCGCACAGACGGAGCGCCCTGGCTCCACGAGACTGCGCCGTGAGGCGGCCGTGGGGCCGCGAAATCCGGTGTTGAAATGGTCGACCTCCCGCCTGTGAGACTTGGCGAACTACGAAAGGCGAGCGTCCCCCTTTCCGTCAGCTGCCCCCTGTGCAGCCACTGCGCTAGTGTCGACCCGACCAGAGTGCCCGGCCCTGACAGTCTCGACATCAAAGAGCTAACGAGCCGCTTTCGCTGCCAGAAGTGCCTGCGTCGCGGCGGGATGAGCGTCAGCGCCGAGACCAAGCCGTGGGTCTGGCATCTGCGCCGGACACGGCAGTTTCACCGCATCTCGCCGATGATGAAAATGATCCGTGACGAGGGCGAGGATGAGCAGGCGTAAAGGCGAACTGTCGGCGAGCACGATCGACCGGGATTGGCCCCATCAGGTGGCCCTGCATCATCTCGTGACACGTCGGCGCTATAATGAAATTCAGGCCTTCCGCGAGGATAAAAATTGCCCACCGCGCGGCCATTCCGTCTGCTATCAAGGCGAATGGTACAATGTCTTCTGCTTCGCAGATGAGGCCCATGCTCTTGTGTTCGCGCACAGGTTCGGGGGCGAGATTTGCGACCCTCGCGAACGTGGCCGGGGGCGCGCCTGGGCGCAGTGGAAGAAGGGATCGGCAAAACCAAAGCGGCGAGGCTGATGTGTGCAATCTCTACTCCGTCACCAAAGGCCAGCAGGCTATCCGCGAGCTGGCGAAGGCCTTCGAGGATTACACAGGCAACCTCCAGCGCATGCCGGGCGTCTTCCCCGACTATTCCGCACCGATCGTGCGCCATGGGCCGAACGGGCGGGCCTTGGCTTTGGCCCGCTGGGGAATGCCGTCATCGCAGTTCGCGCTGATGCAGGCAGCAAAGAAGCGCGCGGAGAAGCTGGAAGCCAAGGGTCAGGTCGTCGACTTCAAAGAGCTCCTGAAATTGGAGCCGGACAGCGGCACGACTAATGTCCGCAAAACCGATAGCAAGCACTGGCAGCGCTGGCTCGGGCCGGATAACCGCTGCCTCGTCCCCTTCACATCATTCAGCGAGTTCAACAAAGAGGCTGGAGGCTATATCTGGTTCGCCTTCAACGAAGAGCGCCCGCTCGCCTTCTTCGCTGGCATCTGGACCGAGCGTTGGCCAAGCGTGCGCAAGGTCAAGAAGGGACTAGAGGTAGCCGACCTCTATGCCTTCCTGACCACGGACGCGAACGCCGAAGTGGCTCCCATTCATCCCACAGCCATGCCCGTCATTCTCACCACCGAGGCGGAGCGGGAAATCTGGATGCGGGCGCCCTGGAGCGAGGCCAAGGACCTACAGCGTCCACTCCCGGACGGCTCACTGCAAATCGTTGCCCGAGGCGTGAAGCAGGACGATGGTGGCGGTGCGTGATCTCCGCTATTACCAAGCACGTACCCCCTCCAGCCAACGAGATAGGCGTCCGTAAAGGTCGAACGACATCGCGACCTCAGCATGCACGTACTGCCCATCTCGACCGACCAGAGACATAGCATCCACTAACTCGGACAGCAGAGACTCAGAGTCCTCCGTTTGCGCGACATGAGCCGCACATTCCATCGCCGTATCCATTTTTTTGACATCCCCCACCCCAACGCCCGTCCCTGGTGGGCCAGGCAACCGCAGGTTGGAAGACCGCGGCATTGGACCACGGCAGAGCACAAGGCTCTCCCGCGGCGCCTGACCCATAGGTCGGCGCCGGTCCAATGTCGGTCGGGCTTCCAATCCCGGCTTGCACCCTTTTCGCGCAAGCCCCTCGAATATGTCTCAAAAGTTAATGAACTCAAAGTGGTATTTGGTTCACTGTAGTTACATTTTGTCGCGGGGTGAAACTAATCGCGGTCTCGTGCGGCAAAGCTGGCGTTTTATTTTGCTAAGTTTTAGCTTTTTTATGTTAGCGCGCCGTGTTGCATGCGTAACATACTACCGTTCTTCTACTTTCTGCCTATCATCTTGACCTTTACTGTGCGGACAGCGCCACCTCACCCGCGATCGCGAAGTAGGTCGCGCCGTCGACATAGGTGTCCGGTTTGGGTTGCCCGGTGATCACGCGCGCAACTTTGGTCATCACCATATCGATCGCCTCCTGCTCGGCTGGGCTGATATCGCGGGCCGCAAATCTGCGGATCACGCGCTTGAGCTCGCCAGCGCAGGCCAGATTGACCGCGGGCGGGCCGTATTCCTCATCCCGCGATCCACACGTCAGCGCGATTCCCTGGCGGAGGATCTGCGCTCTCATCGGCTCTGTCATGCATGCTCCGGATGAAGGAAGACGATAGGCTTGCGTTGTTTCCGCGCGATGTCGATCTCCGCACGCACACCCGCGCTTTCTGCCCAGCCGGGCATCAGCACGACAACGACAGCGGCTGCGGCGTCCAGAAGCGGCCCGTCCTGGTAAGCCCAGAGCTCCGGGTGCATCTTGTCGAGGTTGCCGGCTTCAGAGACGGCATGGCTGTGCGCAATGGGAGACAAGACGCGGAAGCCACGGGCCATCAGCCGCGCGGCAATTCGGCTCGCTTCGGCCGCGGCTGCATCCAAGCCAGCCGCATACTTGCTGTAGGGGGTGGCGAGATAGATGAAGCCAGGCGCGTTGCGAAGGTCTTCGAGCGCCAAGCCAGCGCCTTGGCAGGCCTCGCACATCATGCCGCTTCCCGCCATGACACCCAGTCAGCAGCGGCCGGTTTATGCTCCTCAACCTTCACCGCCCAACGACTGGTGATGCCGCGAGTCGGATGGACGAACCAGAGCGGCTGCGAGGGCTCGCTCGGGGGTGCCCTCAGGGCGTTCTTTGCGTACTCGTCGAACCCCTTGAGTGTGTTGGCAACGATAGCGCGAGGCAACCAGAGCTCCTGATGCCAATGGCCCATGAGCAGGATGTCATAGTCATTGCCCAGAGAGGTCGCCTGACCTCGCGTCTTCACTTCGCCGCGCATAATCGGCCCGATCGAGCCGATAATACCGTCGCCACCCTTCACGCCCAGCATGTCGCCATGCATGGCGAGGTAGCGCTGCCCGTAGACTCGATAGTGAACCTCGTTTGAAGCGCGGATGTCGATGTTTACGCGGGGGTCGTTCGCGAAGTGCCTTTGCAGAAGCTGGTAAATCAGCCAGTCGAAGTTCTTGTAGACATAGCGCTTGAACTCCGGCTTCGGCGTGCCTCGGCCATGATTGCCGGCCGTGCATGGCACGTAGACCTTGCCGAAGATCGTGGCCATCCGCTCCAGCCCCGCAATGAGCAGATCGCGGCAGCGAAGGGCGGCCGGGATGACCTCTTCGTCGTCGGTCTTGGCCAGTTCCGGATGAAGGCCACCGGAAACAAAGTCGCCGAGCAGGTTGACCACGATACCTGGATAGTTCTTCGGCCCGTGGTTGGCACAAATGTCAATCGTGGCATCGAGGAGACGGCGAACGCGGCGTTCGGCAATCTCGATGTTGTACTCGTTGACGCCGCCGACCTCCTCGGGCCTCACCACCTCCGGAATGTGCCAGTCCGACCAGATCGTGACGGGCACTTCCGGGGTTTTGGTCGTGGAAGCAGCCGGGATGCGCGTCAGCCAGTCCGGCGGGCTCTCGGGCGCAGCACCCATGACGCCCAGCGCCTCAAGCACAACCTCGTCGGCGAGATGACCGCGCTGTGCCTCGCGCAACTTTGCGCGGAGGTCATTCACCTCGTCCTGTAAGCGGACGATCTTGCGATCGGCCGCCACGAGCTCGGCAGGGGTTGCGGCGGTAGACACGGGAGTTGGGACGCTGCCTTTGGCAAGCCGATTCTGGAACGTGGAACGGGCGATTCCTAGCGCCCTCGCGGCTTTCACCTGCGAACCGTAAGCGGCCAAAGCCTCAGCTGCCTCTCTGGCTTGTTCATCAGTGACGGGCGCTTGCATCAATCCTCCCGACCCATGAGCATGCAGACGGTCGAGCCGGGCACGATGTAGCCGAAGCTGGCGACATAAGACGCCATGCCCTGGCTCACGACCATTACACCGACATTGATCCCGACGACGTTGCCCTGCATGTCAAAGGTCGGGCCACCGCTCATACCGTGAACCATCGTCGTGTCGATCACGAGCACGCGTTTCCACGGCTCGTATTCGCGAGCGGCTCCGCTTACGTGGCCTCGAGCCGTGACGAACTTCTGGTCATACGGGTTGCCGGAGGCGCGGATCTCTTCGCCAACCTTCGCCTCGCGGCAGGCGAGCGGTGCCGCCTTCGCATTCACAGGCGCGCGGATGAGGGCCACGTCGTATTCGGGGCTCGCCCAAAGCACGGCACCCTCGACCGTAGTCCCGTCATCCGTAACAACGGGCATCGTCTTTTCGGAGCGCACAACGTGCGCGGCCGTGAGGATGTAGCCGTCGCCGATGTGAACGCCCGACCCGTGGCCATGCGTGTCACCAAGATAGACGACCGCGCCGGCCGTAGGTGCCGGGGCATGAGCGGGGGCGGAGAAAGCGAGAAGGGCGAGGATGAGCACGGCAGCGCACGCGGCGCCGAAGATCTGAGCCGCACGATATAGGGGCTTGCGCATAAGGCCCTCCGTTACTGTCGGGATGCGAGCTTGTCGAAGGCTTGATCGAGGCGGTCGCCGATGCGGTTGATCGCGGCGACAAGCCTGTCCTCGACCTGCTGAATGACGCTGTTGGTCGTGTAGTTCTTGGCGACTTCGACCTGAAATTCGGTCAGCGCCCGGCGTGTTGCGGTCACCTGCTCCCGAATGGCGTCGATCTCGTGTGCCGCGTCCTGTTGCACCGCTCGGATCTGGTTGTGCTGATGGCGCAGCGCAGCGGCGATCGCGCCAACAACGGCCACGCAGGCCGAGACGGCCCCGAATAGGAAAGAAAATTCCATCATGAAGCTTTCGGGGACAGGCGCGTATCCCTGTCCCGGTAGAAGTCGCGCAGGGCGGCCTTGCCCTCCCCGCACTCGACAAGGTTGGCGCGGTCCTGCCCCCAAAGGCGCTCGACTTCGTGCTGTGCGAGCCTACGCTTGGGCAAAGAGACGGTGTCGGCGCAGTCCTTCTCCAGTTCAGCGGGAGGAGGTCTTAGGACCGGCGGCTGGGCGACGAATTTTGTCGAGCCGCATGCTGCTGTCAGCGCCAACACCGCAAGCATCGCGCAGAGGATCTTGATCTGCCGCATCGGCGATTTCCTTCAGGAGGGATTGGAGTCGGTCGCGGCTCTTGGTGAGGCGCTCGACCTGTTCGCGGGCCACGGCTTGGGCCGCCTCATTGGCGATCCACTGGCGCTCGCGTTCCGCGGCGGTGGCGCGCTCAACGGCAAGTGTCACCTCCGCCTTGCCCACCGAGCGGCCAGAGCGATATTGCCAGGCGCCGTAGGTCCAGAAGGCCGCGGGCACGCCGACGGCCAGGGCGAGCGCCACGTAGAGCACTGCCGGGCTGGTGCCCAGCAGTGCGGCTATCCATTTCATATCTTGAACCTCCTCCAGCGGCGGGGTTCACTGTCTTCCGGCTCGTCGCGCTCGGCCATGAGCCGGCGCTTGCCGTTGTCATCCCAAACGGCTCCGAAGACGTACGAGCCGATGATGGCAACGGCCGCCCCGATCAGGCCAACGGCGACCTGCCCAAACAGGGCACTGTCCGTGCCCACGAGGACGATGAAGGCGAGCATGATGGCGATGTAGCCGAGCGCGCCGAAAACGACGCGCCGCCGGATCTTCCAGTTGTCCTTGGCAACGCGAGCGATATCGTCAGCCATTGCCGAGCGCCGCCAGGAAGTCGCGGTGATAGCCGGCGATCATCTGAGCCTTGTCAGTGCCATTGATGATTCGACGCGCGTTCGCGGGATCGTCCTTGGTTCGGCTGAAGTAGTCGGCGAGCCGCTTACCGGTGAACCAGCCGTCTCGCATGCCGGCAAACATGATGGCTGTAGCAATGTCCGCGCGCATCGCGGCATCGGGATCGGCCAGAAGGTCGTACTGAACGACGTCGGACGCGCGAGCGTAGTTGCGACGGCCTGTCAGTTGAACGTATCCGCGCCCATGGTAGAGCGCGCCATCCCCCGGCCGGGAGTTGCCGAGCTCCGTCGCTACGCGGGGCCGCTCACCGCGGATGTCGTACATCCGCGTGAAATACGCAGACCCTCCCCTCTCGCGGATCGGCTGCATGGTCGCTGCCGTCTCGTGGAAGGTCGTGGCCAGCATGTAGGCCAGCCAACGGCGATCGTCGCTGATGGCCAAGCCATTCCAGGCGTCGAGGATGGTTTCCATCCCGTCGACCTGGCTCTGCACCAGCGCGCCCCCGAACGGCCGTTTGCGCACGGCGCTGTAGAATGCGGCGCGACTCATTGAGTGCGCTCAACGGTTTGCTTGGTGGCGTGAGTAATGGCGCCCCAGTCCGAAGACGCAGACGCGCACGCGCCAAGCGTGGTGGCGAGCGCCACCACGAGAAGGAAGGATTTCATTGATGTCTCCGGAAAGAGAGGCGGCCCGCGCCTCAGACGTCCCATGTCGAGAGCTGCGAGTACATTTGCAGCTTCGCCGCCGCGACCGCGGAGCGGATCAGGATGATGCGCTCGATGAAGGCATCAGCCTGGTTGAGCGCCCCCGGCTGGGAGCCGACGACAATGCGCGTGAAAGGCGCGATCGGCGCCGCTGACAGGTTGCCGACTTGCGCAGCTAGACCGTTGATCGAAACCCGCGCGGTCGCGCCGTTAAGCGAGGCCGCAAGGCAGAACCGGGTGTTCACCCCGGGGAAGGTGACGTTCGGATATCCAGTGACCTGGGAGCCGCCAGCCTGGCCAATCGCGAGGATGGCATTTGCCGTCGAATTGCGGATATCCAGCCGGTTCGCACCCGTCGCATCCGCGATCGAAAGGTAAGTCCCGGTACCGCGCCGGAACGGCGCCGTTCGCGCGATCAGAATAGCCGTGAAGGAAGTCACATCGAGGTCGCTAATGTCGATGCTCAGCGCTTCCTGGCCACGCTGAAGCGCAGAAGCCGACGTCTTGATCGGGTCGGTTGAGAAAACGCCCGAGGTCACGACACCAGACGGCACGTTGCAGAGATTGACGTGCACCGGGTTGCCGGAGATCGTCACCGTCACGCTCGTCGTGCTCGCGAGAGTGAAGGCGACTGGGGAGCCGTCCATGGCGGTCCCCGTCGGACCGCCTGAAAGCGTCGCCTGTCCAGATCCGACCACGTCCAGTGAATATGACCCGGCCGCCAGGGATATAGTCTGCGTCTCGGGTGCGGAGCTATTCAGGAAGTAGTTGGTGATCTGCCGGGTCGCGATCATGATGCCGCGCTGGTCAATGCGCGGCTGGGACGAGCTGAAATCGGTGATCTCGGTGCTAGGGAACGGAGAACGCAGTGATGCGGAGCCGCTTCGGGAGAAGCTGTTGCGCGACGAGAACGTCACGCCCGCGCCGTTCTCCTGGTACTGGGCAATCCCATAGTTGTAATCGATCGGGATGCCGGTGCCGATGGGGATGCCATTGGCGTTGTACCAAAATTCCCCGTCCGACCATTCGGGACGACCCGTCTCGCTGTTGAAGCCGCCCTTGTTCTGCATATCCGACGCAAGAGGGCGGGTTGAGTTCGTCCAGGATTGGCTCGCAGACCCCACCTCGATCCATCCCGTCGGGCCGCCGTCATCGCCGTCCTTGGTCCAGATGCCGCCGGTACCCTCCGGCAGGCAGACATCGCCGATGCGGCCGATGAACGCGCCGCCGTTCGGATCCGTCACGCCCTTGGGAAAATAGATCCGCCGCCCGTTGTCACGGCTGACAAAGCCCTCGCCCTCGACGGAGTTCGGGTTCGTCGTCTGGATTAGCAAGGCGCTGACGCGGTTCGCGAAGGGACTGCCCGCGGCCTCATAGAGTACATTGCCGGTGACGATGTTGCGAGACGCGCCATGACCAGGCTCACATGATCCGAAATAGGTCCACGTCACGCCGCCGTCGGACATGGATCCGCTGGTGTGCGTCGGTGCCGTCGCCCCAGTCGTCCCGCCCGCTTCCGCATAGTAGACGTGGTCGCCGTTAAACCGGTATTTGCTGTTGTCGTTCAGGCTGACTGAGGTGCCCGACGACCATTGCAGATACCCGTTGCTGCTCAGGTTGACGCCGGAGCGCTGGCTTTTCACGGGCTGATCATCGCCGCAGATGTTGCCGGTGACTGTGTTGCCATAGGCGAGACCACCCCACCCGTAGTGGATGGTGATGCCGTCGCCGGCCCAGACGCCGTCCTCGAGGAAGCGCTGGGCATTGTTCATGCAGACGTTGCCGGTGACTGAATTCATCCGGCCGTAGATCGCGATGCCGGAGTGGGCATTGGCGATGCAGACATTGCCCTGAATGACGTTCTCGTAGCCGGTGACCGAGATGCCATTGTCACCGCAGCCCTCAGCATGGTTGCCGATAATGCGGTTGAGGTGGCAGAGGAACGTGATGCCGACCAGCTCGATGCCGTTCCGTTCGGTCCGGCAGAACGAGACCTCATTGCGGTTCGCGCCATTCGTCAGGAGGATGCCGAAAAGGCAATCCTCGACGAGGTGCTTCGTGACGATGTTGTGCCGCGTGCTCGCGCCTGAGATGACAACCCCGTGCATGTCGACGTCAATGCTGGCGCAGTCTTCAAAGCGGCAATGCGTCGAGCCGCCCGATATCTGGAAGCATTGCGTCGTATTGCGGCCGATGACACGACGGATATTCCAGCCTATCGCGTTGTCGACGTTGATAAGCCGGTTCCCGGAACCATGGTCGGATGCGATCTTGTCGCCATCGATTTCCAGGTCCTCGATGGTCCCTTCGACGACATTGGAGATGGTGAAGAGCCGTTGGGACGCGCCCACCGTCTTGAGGATCGGCCGGCCGCCCTTGCCGCGGATTACCGTTCCGCTGGGAAGCGAAAAGCTCTGCGAGAACTCGTAAGGGATGCCGTCGTTGTAAGGGATCTCGATTGGCCGTCCCGTGGCCAGCGCACGCGTCAGGGCATTATTCCAGTTGGCGTCCGCAACCCGCCAGTAATCGAGAAGATTCGCCGTCTCGGCGAGACGGCTGGCCATAGTGCGGGCCGTCTCGCTGTCGGCCGCCAGGATGGGAAGGGCCAGAGCGCCGACAGCGTCCGCAGCCGCCGCAACGGCCTCCGCGCGTTTTGCTTCTACATCGATCGCAGCCGCATCGACCGCTGCGCGGTCATTGGCAACCTGCTCTACGGCGGGGGCAACCTCGGCGATCAGCTCAACCGCCGGCAATATCTCATCTCGCGCAGAGGCGACCTCAGCGGCGCGCGACAAGACCGTGTCGCGATCGCCGCGCACCTGCCCTGCGATGCTGTTGGCCTCCGCGAGTGCGGCCGAGCCAGCGGCGAGCTGGCTCGCTGCCTTTTCGCCGGCCGCAGCGCTTCGTTCGTTTTCATTAGCCGCGCGCTTCAGGCTATCGCTGGCGTTCGCCAGCAATTTTTGCGCAGCATCGAGGGCCGCGAGGCTGGTTGCAACAGCCGCGACGTCAGTGCTGATTGTCATGGGTGGTCCTGAATGGAAATGCGGGCCTACGTGCCGCTCTTGCGCTTGGCTTCGATGCTCGAGGTGTAGCCGGACTTGGAGAAGTCGTGATCGACGGAGTCGATGATCCAATCCACGTCATCAACGCCGGGGCGGACGCCCTGAAGCACGAGCGGCGCCCCAGCGGATGCATAGGGGGCGCCCAGCACCGTCACGGACAGCGTGTCGGCGTCTGCCTTCTTCTCTTTGGCGATCGCGCCGGCTGCGGCCTTCGCTTCATCCTCAGACCCGAAGGGGTCGGGAATGCGGAAGGCCGCGCCGCCAAGCGGATCGCTTTCGATTTCCGTCTCGACGCGTTTCTGCTTGCCGCGATCCTGGAAGATCGCGGTGACCTTCTCATGCCGACCGCGGTCAGCGAAACGCACCCGGCAGGTATTGGGGAGGATCATGTCGCGCGTGACGACAAAGGGCGTCAGGGCCTCTCCAGCGGCGCTAGTGGCATCGCCGCGTGGCGCAAAGATCAGCTTGCCGTTCTTCGGAGCAAAGATCGCGCCGTGACGCTTGGCCATGCGGGTCAGGAAGTGGAGATCCGACTCGTCCTGCTGGCCAACCCAGTCATATTTGAACTGGCCGATGCTAGCGCCGATCGCGGGCTCGAGCTCGTGCTCCTGGGCGATCTCCTCGACAATCTCTTTCAACGATTTGTCGTCCCAGTGGCGTTCCTTGCGCCCCTTCATTTCCTTGCGGACGTCGGCGGATTTGCCGGAGATGCGGATGCTGTACGGCAGGCACTCGACTTCCACCGAGTCCACAATGAAGGAGCCCATATGCACGACACCGGAGTCCTCATAGCCGAGGCTCACGCGGATATCGTCACCGCGCTCAGGAATCTCGAGGAAGGGATTGCCGTCCTGAACCTCTATCTCGACCGCATCTGAATCGAAGCCGGCGTGGTCCGCCACCTTCAGCGAGATCAGCCGGGAGTAGAAGGCACCCGACACGGGCGTCCCGTTCACGGTCACTTCCGCTCTGGGATAAAGCATGCGTCACCCCCAGAGTTTCTTCGGCTGAGTGGCGGCGTTGGCCTTGGGCAGGTCGGGAAAGGTGATGATGACGCCTGCGGGCAGCTTGGGGCCGTATGCCGCCAAGCCCCTATTGGTAGCGAGGACCGCTTCCGCTGTATCGCGATGCCGGCCGTAGATGCGCTGGCAAAGCATGTCGAGCATGTCACCGTCGATCGTGGTGTATGTCGTTGGCATCAGAAAAGCCTCAGAAGCGAACTCACGGCCGATGCCGCGCTACTGCCGGCCACACGCCGAAGCTGCAGCGAGTAGGACAGCATCTTCGGCGCGCCGTATGCGTCGTGATAGGCGCGATCCTCGTCAACACCCTCGATCGCGTGCGGGCCGTAGATTCGACCGGCCAACGAAACGAACATCAGCGACTGACCAGACAGGGCCGCCCCGCGAAGGCCATCGAGGGTGTCCATGCCTCCGAACTCTTCCGGAAACAGGACGCCCTCGACCGTCACCTCATCGGACTTCGGGCCAAGCCACTGGAGCGCCTCCAGCCGATCTACAACTTGCTGGGCGGCCCAGGGCGTCGACAGCTTGCGTTTGACGCCCTGGTAACCGAAACCGATCGCGGTAAAAGCGAAGGGGCCTAGCGCAAGTGTTACTGGTCCCGCCATCACTGCGCTCCGTCATGTAGCGAACCGTCCTGGCGGTTCTTGAAGCTGGCGCCGACAGAGCGGCCAACCGCGGCCTGCGCTTGCTGTGCGGCCGGGCCGACCATGGAGAGCTTCCGCAGGAGCCGGTCCACGAAGCTCTCCGCATCGGCGATCGAGGAGACGTCGACTTGGGGACGAGCCACCACATCAAGAGATGCCTTTATGTCATTGCCAGCTTCCTCGGCTTTGGCCTTGGCCTCGTCGAGAGCGGTGGTGTCGACGGTGGGCTGGGGATTCGGGCCCATCACCTCTGGCCGGCTAGGCGGCAGCGGAGCGCTTTGCGGCAAGCTGCCGTTATGGAACGGGTTCAGTGGTCCGGGGGCGTCGATCTCGGGCAAAACGATCGGCTTCGTGTCGAGCTTGCTAACTGCCTTCTCGAGGTCAGCGATCGTCTGCGTGATGCGTGCCTTCTCCGCCTCAAGCGGCGAAGCAAGCGTTGCCGCCACATCGGGCAACTTGCTCTTGGAGTAGATGTCGCCGAGCTTGGCGTTGATCTCATCGAGTTGCTGGGTGTACTCGCTGAGCCTCGCCCTGCCCTCGTCCTTGTCACCTTTGATATCTGCAGGGTTGTGCGTGGAGCCCGAAAGGACTTGACCAGCAACGCCCGTAGCATAGTCGATAACTTCGACGCCCGCAGCGATGCCGGTAACGACACCAACGGTTTTCAGCCCCTTGTTGAGCAGCCCGCCGCGTCTTTTGCCACCCTTCCCTCCGACCACGTCAGGCACGCCACCGCCACCGGCAGCACCCAGTCGAGCGGCGGCAACGTTCAGGGCGGCAGCCGACTCAAGAAGGGCGGGGCCAGCCGCACCAAGACCGACAATGCCGGCCAGCGTCTTGAATGCCCCGACAGCACCAAGCGCTGCCGCAGTCGCGCCGAATGCAGTCGCAACCCTCCGCGCCGGCTCCGACAAGTTGGAGATCGCGTCGAGCGCGTTTCCAATCTTGTCAAAGCTCCACGTCAGCCAAGTTGCATTGGCCTCACCGATCGACTGCGTGAGCGTCTCGACCGAACCCTTCAGACGCTCGAACGCGCCACCGAGGCCGGCCATCATCTCATCGGCGATCTTCTTGCCGAAGTCGTCTGGCGTGTTGGTCAGCGACTCCCGATCTTGCGTAAACTGGCCGAACGCCTTTGCGAGCATCGCACCTCGGCCGCCCTGGCGATCGGTGAAGAACGCATTCAGAATACCGAGGGACGGATCCTTGCTAAGGATGGCTGCAAGCAGGCCTTCCGCATCGACGCTTTCCACCGAGAATTTGTGGAACTCGCCCACTTTCTTGGCGAGCGTCTGGGCGTCCTTCGCCTTCATCTTGCCCTTGTTCGTCTTCTCGAACAGGTCTGACACCGCTTCAGTCACAGCGGCCGTGAATGCTCCACGGTCGTTGATGATCTCGGTGTCATCCAGAACATCCGCGAGACGCTCGCGGATCTCAGGGGTGAACCCCTTGCCGAAGTCCTGCTTAAATTTGCCCTCGAGCGCATCGACCGAGAGGCCGCCAGGCATCGTAGTGTACTTGCTGTAGTCAATGCCCGTGGAAGCTAGCGCCGCAAGACCCTTTTGTGTGGGCGCGACAAGCTTGCCAGCTGCCGAGCGCAGGAAGACACCGGCCTCATCGCCACGCACGCCGGCGCGACGGAGTCCCACTTACGGCTTGTTGGGCGCGCCTGTAGTCAGCGGCGAGCTTCTTGCTCGGCTCGCCAGCCGCTCTCATCTGCTGCGCGAGCTCTTTGACTCGCGCTTGCGCCTCGCGGAATGCCTTGTTGGCATTGGAAAAGGCGTCCTTGGTCTTGCCGAATTTCTCGACAGCCTTGGTGAAATCCGCTGCACGCTTCTTGGCGTCATCTAGCCCCTTCGAGGACCTGTTGACGCCGTCGAGCGCTGCGGCGGCCTTCTTAGATGGGCCGGAGAGCTGGTCGATCAGTTTGATGACCAGCGAGGATGTTTTTGTGGTCATCGCGTCCCGGCCTTGGCCTTCAGAACCTTCAGGGCGCCCTCGTGATAGCGCCACGCCTTGTCTAGCGGCATGCCCTCGACATCAGTCAGGGAGGTGTGCAGGACGTGCGCAATCAGTATGGCAACGTCCATCCACCCCCTCCCTATGGGGCGTTTCCCCAAAGGTCGCCGGTCTTGTCGATGATGACATTGTAATCCTTGGCCGAAACCTTGCGGAATTCCGCGATGGGAATGCCCGCCATCGAGGCAAGAATCGTCGCAAGGCGCGCGGTATCGCCAACAATCCCGTCGCCCTCGATAAGATCTCCCACAGTAGCCGGGCGGAAGGTCAGGCTGGACAGGTCGACGCCTTCATGCTGGATTGGACGCGAGAGGGGAACCGTGACTGTATCGGTCATGAATACACCTTTGGGGAGATTAGGGGATGTGGGGGAAAGCTGCCATTGGCGCGGTCGGCGCTGGCTTGCTATTTGTCGCAATGCACAACCCAGCCGCTGCTCAGGAAGCGGTAGCTGGCATCAGGATGTGCGCCGAAAAAACCGACGATGAAGACCGCCTGGCCTGCTTCGACACGCTAGCCGCAGCTTGGTCGGAAACGGAGCCGCGGTCAGATAAGACCGCGAGCACAACCGAGATATCGACGCCGGCAGATCCACTCGTCTATAGGGTTTCTGACCCGGACGACATGTACGTCGCTCCGCGAAAGTATATCGGCAAACCAGTCGAATTGCGCCGAATGAGCTGTTTCCACGCGGATGTGAAGGAATATCGCTGCATCTCAAACGGCGACCTGCCCCTGGTTGTTTTCACTGCCGAAATAACCCCGCCGTCGGAAAAAGCTGCGATCGAGGCCGAGTGCGGCGAAGTCAAAAAGGTCAGCAGTAGCAGTTGCCGGAAGACGCTCCGATTTGTTCCAGGCGTCATCAACGAGGACATGCTCTCCGGGAACAACCAGCGCGCCGTTGTGCTGGCTCGGACGGTTGAGATCGTCCCAACACCGCCACCTCAGAAGAAGCGACGCCGTTAAGTGCGCGCGCTTTTGCTCGCAGCACTTTTCGTCGCAATAGTCACCCCCGCCCTCACACAGTCGTGCGACTACTGCGGCTGCAAGGGCGGGCCAGGTTACAGAGACGCGAAGGGCAAATGCGTCGGCTGGAAGCAGCTCAACAAGGCATGTGGCATCCCGCCAACGACAAGGTGCACCTACGAAAAGGGCGATCACGAGCCGGAGGGCGAAGAGGATTAGGGGGAATCATGTTCAAGGGGATCCTAGCGGCGATCGCGGTAGCGGGGTTACTGGCGGCAGTGCCAGCCGAGGCGCGCAATTATCCGTGCTCAGGCAAGAAGGGCGGCGTCGCCCGCTGCAGCGGCGACAAGCACATCTGCAAGGACGGTAGCGTCAGCCAGTCGAAGCGGGTGTGTCGGAGGTAGGGACAAGCGGGCCGAACCGGTCTGGCATGACGCCGACACGGACGTCGCGGGTGACCGCTTCTTACATGGCTGAACCTTCGATTGAAGCGCTCCCTTCGTTGAGTGGGGGAGGCAAAACGAGCCAGTGCATCGTAAAGGCCTTGGCAACGCACGCTTTTGCGCGAGCGTCAATCCCGTGACAGTAATTCCTCTGCAACGCGTCAATATCGCAGCCTTTACACGGAAAGCGCATTTTGCTTTGCCGGGCACGCTCACTTGCTGTTTAAATCCCGAGTGTTCGCAGATCGTTCTCGGACAACGATTCGCACCAGGGCGGCTCGATCGTCATGGCAAATCCCGAGAGCGGTGGGTCCTGTCGGTGTGGAAGTCGGCAGGAAATCTAACCCGGTGAACAGAAAGGAGCGGTACGGGTATGTTTGGTACGATCCATACCTTGTTGATGATCGCTCAGATCATCATCTCGCTGCTTTCGTAGCAGCTTAGGTATCGGCGGGGCTCATCGAGCGAGCCCCGCTTATGAGAAAAGCCTCAGGGTGGAAGACCTGAGGCTTTCATAGTCGGAGCTGTGCGGCTCTGTTTGGTACAAAAACCAATGTAGTCGTTTCCCCGTTTTGGGTCAACGTCAAAGCGGCCAACCTGAGATCCGTGACTACGGCTTATTCCCAGTCAGCACCTTCGGATCATTCGAGAATATCCAAATCTCCGGCTTGCCCGTCACCGCCTGCAGGACCCCGCCCGCTTGTGCGGGGTTGTCGATCTTGGCGCCCACGTATCCCGGAAACGCGTCTTTACTCGGCGCGTCAGCAACCTTGAGAACGCCTTTTATCGCACCTAGGTCGCCAGTTGTTCGACGGGTGTCCTGTCGGATCTCGTTCAGGGTTGCCTGGATCGCGTCAAGGCGCGTCTCCACACGGGCCGTTGAGTCCTCAACCCGATCGAGCTTGGTGTAGAAAAAGCCCGACACCGCCAAGGCAATGAGGACGACGCCAGCAAACACCTTGGTCTGCAACGCCATCTGCTGGCGCACACCCCCAACGGCCACCCCGACCTCTCTCAGCGTCCTAAAATCGTCACTCATCTTGGCCCTCGACGCCCCACCTCGTCGAGGTGGATATAAGCATCTACCTTTGGCCATTACCACCTCATTGCGGCGAAAAGAGCGCCCCCCACCAGGAGCGCCCTCACCTATCAAAGCATCAGGGCCGAACGGATGCCGCCCGTCTGGCTTTCGCCACCGATCTTCACGTCATAGTCGTCAGCCTCGACGATGGGCGAACCATCGATCTCCAGCTTGACGTAATGCACCGAGACGGTGTGGGAGGTGCTGGCCTTTTCGCCCGGCGTCCACGCGCCGGGGTCAAAGCCATCGAGGAAGCCGCGCATATAGACGGTCGCAGGATGAACCGTGCCGTCCTCGTCGACCAGCGCCGCGGTCGCCATGAACTCCTTCTCCACACCCGGCCGTAGCCCAAAGAGCTTCAGCGTGGCGGGGTCAAGGGCCGTCATGGCGAACGACATTTCGAGCGTCTCGTAGCCGAGGGCAACGCGGCGCGGCTTGACCATGCCGGCGTTGCGGAATTCCTCGTACTTGACCTTCATGGGCGGGACGGTGATCTCACTCGCCTGTCCAACCTTGGAGTCGCGATCCACGAAGATGGTGCAGTTGCGCAGGATGTACGCAGGTGTCTCTTTCATGGTCGCTCCTTACGCGGCCGAGAGGGCGCCGTCGCCGATATCGCTGATCACGCCGTTGAGCAGCTCAACGTAGTATTCGACCGCACGATGGGCGATGGCGCGGATGTCTTCCATTGGCGCGGGCGGCTCGAACTTAACGGCGAAGGTCACGCGGCCAGCAGCCATCTCCTCCGGCGTGTTGCGCTGGCTGTCCAGCCAAACGTCACCGTTGATGATGGCGCCCTCGGCGACCAAGACCCGCATGAAAGCCCGCGCCGATTCAACGGCGTGTTTGAGGTTTGAACGGGTCATCGGCTTGTCGACGAACTCGTCGAGCCCACGCTCTATCGCCTCGTTGATGAAGTCGGCCGTACGGCGAACACTCAGGAATTTCCAGAGATCGGCGCCCGTCGTCACGCGGTTGCCCCAGGTGACGAATCCCTGACCGAACTTGTTGATGATCGTGTTGACCGCGCGTTCGTTCAGATAGTTCGCCTGATCGCCGTAGGTGACGGGACGCGTCGTGCCGCCAATGCCGTTGATCGGCTTATTGGACACGGACCACCAGAACCCAAGGTTGCGGTCGACCCAGCACTGCCGGCCCGCGAAACGCGGCGACGCCGGCTGCGGTATGTACGCATCAGCCGTCGTGTCCCAAACAAGAACCTTGGGGTCGATCACGTAGATGCGCTGGGAGTTAATCAGCGTCCGGTAGGCATACGCCTCAGCGTCCGTGGTGTCCGGCCCGTCCACGAAAGCAACCGCGCGGATTTCATCGAGCACGCCCATCATCTCGGCGACAACTGGGTTCGCGACTGCTCCCACATGGGCCGTAGCCGCAACGCCGGCGCCACCAGCGATCGTAACCGTCGGCGCCGCGCTGTAGCCAGTGCCGCCATTCGTGATGGTGATAGCCGTCACGACGCCATCCGTCAGGACAGCGGTTGCCGCAGCGCCGCTGCCCGCGCCTGTGATGGTCACGGCCGGAGGCGTGACGTAGCCGGCACCGCCGTTGGTCACATTGATCGCGGAAACGGCGCCGGAGTTGACCGAGGCTGTGGCCGCTGCACCCGAGCCGCCGCCAGAAAATGTTACGACGGGGTCATCGTAACCAGCGCCAGCGCGTCGGACGATAACGCCGGTCACTTTACCATCGGCAAAGATGGCCTCGAACTCGCCGCCGGTGCCACCAGACACCGCAACGCTGGGAGCGCTGTGGTAGCCGGTACCCTGGTTGGTCATTTGGACAGAAGCGATTCCGTCCGTCGGCGTAGACGCAGTAAAGCCCGGCGCAATGAAGATGCGCGGCTTCAGACCATAGAGGCCCTCGCACTTCTTAGCGGCATGAATACCGGTCAGCGCGGTACTGTCACCGACGAGGTTGGACAGCGTCTCTGCGTCCGTATCGCCCTCTTCGACGCGGCAGATGTAGACCAGCGGCGTGTGCTGATCGACGATGCCGTCGTAAGCCGATTTAAGCGTACCCGCGCTACCGAGAAGGGCGGCGCGAGTGTCGCGACCGGTAAACAGAACCGGCTTATCGTACTCGAAGACGTCTTCGTCTGCGTCACCCACAGCTTCCGCTTCGCGAATTCTGCGGGCTCGATCACGTCGAAGGTGAAGGCCGCAATTTTCCCTTGTCCATCGCTCGTTGGCTTGACCTCCGATGCGGTCGGCTCGAACAGATAGATCCCGTCTGGCAGATCTTCAAAGCTGCCGCGTTGGTCATCCGTATCAACAGATGACGGGTCAAACGTCGTACCTAATCCAGCCATTCAATATTTCTCCTTACGCAGCTTCTGCGATGTCGTTGTCGTTTGCGACACCTGAGGGCGCCGGGAAGTATTTCGAGAGTTCGGAGTAGCCCTGACCTTTTTTGTAGGGGATGCTTGGGGGCATGTTGTAGCGGTTCTTGGCGACGAAGCCGGCCCGCTCCTCCAGGTGAATCTGCCGGTCGCCGCCAGACTCGCCGTGGGTTACCTTCTTGTTGAAGCCGGCGTCCGCCGTCTTCAACGTGACGCGATAGTTGATGAAGCCGACGATGTCCGCCCGCTCACGCACCAAAGCATTGGCCCGCTTGTGGAGCTTCAGGCTGTAGCGGCTGTACGGGTCGGATGTCGGGGAGTCGAACCGCACGATATCGGGGTGAGCAAGCTGCACCACACCGATGCCTTGCGCCGCGAGTTCGGCCAGGCCGGACAGGTAGTCATTCCACTCGTTGTCCGCCTCCGAGTAGCCCCGGCCGTAGGAGGCCGGCGACCCCTTCTCGTTGGAGTCGATTGAATCGGCGCCGATGCGCTGCGCGGTGGCCCGCTGCAGCAGCGGCTCGAACCCGTCGAGGCTGTCGATGATCACCGTCTTGAAGTCGTGCGGCTGGGTTAGCAGTTCGCCGATCGCATCCAGCATGTCACCGTAGGTCTCGATCGTGCCAGGTGTCGCCAGCTCGACGTCGGACGGCGGACTCTCTCCTGCCGTCTGGAGATAGATTGGGTCGGGAAATTCCGCCGCCAGTGATGTTTTGCCAACGCCGTCAACGCCATACAGGACGATGATTGGCGGCTTTCGGCTCTTGGTCGACTTGAGCTTGGAAAGTGAAATAGCCATCACAGCACTCCCATGAACTTGGCGACCGTGAGGTACTGGCCGAGGTCACCGACGATCGAGAGCATCAGGGAGGCCACCACGAGCCAAAGGATGATCTTGATGGGGAGGGTCACGCCGCCATCCTTTCGTACTGGCCGGAGAGGCTCGCAGCACCGGCTCGTAACGCCGCTGCTTGGTCTGCAAGGCGCTTGCGCGTCCGCTCGCCATCCCGACGCTGCCAAGTCGTACCCCGCGGGTTGTCGCGCACCGCAGCACGGCGCTCGTTCCATGCGGCCACCCGCTGCAAACGCGCAGCCGCTCTCGTTGCGCTCCCGGCTTCCGCCAGAGCGCGTTCAATTGAAATTACGTGCATGGGTTTGCGCCTTAGCTGGGAAGGTGGGGAACGATCTCGTTGGCGGAGCACCATTCGGTAGAGCCGTCTTCCACGTAGCCAACGTAATAGGGGAAAGATGCCTCTTCGTCGCCATCGTCATGGAAGACGATTCCGACCTCGCCGTCGCGGGTTTCTACCCAATCACCTAGCTTGAACTTGCGTTCTGGCCGCGGATACGCGCCGTCTCTCATCAACTCATGCTCACCCCACCAGCCCCTCATTTTGAGGCCGCTGGCATAGTGCCGGAGCTTATAGCCCTTGAATTCATCGACCTTACGAACTTCGTAGATGACACCACGACATCCGTCGACTATGCGAACCTTCTCGCCAATTGAAAACGCCATCAGTTCTTCCCCTTCGGACCCGCCGGAACGAGCAAACTTTCGGAATAGACCGCCTGGAGAACTTCCCCGGTCTGCGAATCTATTCGTCGGATTACGTATGTGTTCTCGGCATATGCGTAGCGTGTCTGAGCAATGACCTCCCAGACGACTGCGGTGTGCAAAATGCAAACGGCACTCAGCATGTCGAACGCGAAATCGTCGTTCGTCATGCCGCTCTCCGAAGGGGGATGACATTCGATGGGGTGTCTCCGCCCCCATCAGGACCGTCATAGTCGTCCGCATGGACGACTTCCGTCTCCCAGAGCTTACGTCTCCTTGTGATTCCGTCTGTGTCCGTATATGCGACAAGGACTTGGTGGCCTCTTTCGTCTTGGCTTTTACCGACGACGGGGCCCTCTATGACCGTTCTTACGTAGTCACCAATTTCAAAATCAGTTTCCGACATGACTTTACCTTCGTCATGTGGCTCTTGAGCCGGCGTAGCGCTACGGCTTTCGTGAGTTGCCCCACGGCGGAACGCTGGAGTGCAGCGCTCGGCGATGGGCTATGGCGCCGCGCGCCATAGCTATGGGCTGACTGCTCGCCTCATCGCGAGATATACCTCGACCGCAAGGTCGATGGGATCATGGCCGCTGCAGTGCTTGCAGTGGCCTCCATATTTGGCAGCCGCCGCCTCGCCCGCGAGCAACATTTCCCGGCTGATCTCCGGCTCGTGCGCCGTCAGCTCGGCCTCCCGGCGTTCTGCTTCTTCAGCCCGCCAGTCTTCCATTTCCGCGGCTTTGGCCGCCTCGATCCATGCATTTATAGGTGGCATGGCCAAATCCCCCGATTGTCCCCAGAAAGAGCTTGATCTTGGCCGTTAACGTTTTGCAAGCCCTACTTTTTTACGGGGCGCCACAGCTGCGGCTGGACAGTAAAAGCAGTGCATGCTCAACTTGACTTGGACCGCCGTCAGAGTGGCCTTGGTTCGACAGCATTTGCTGCGCCCGCACGGGGCACGGTCTTGCGCAAGCAAGACCGGGGCAGCAGGGCTCCCCCCTGCCTCGAACCAGGGAGACGACAACATGGCCAACATGTTGAAGTCGAAGGTGGTGAGAGTGCGGGCCTACGTCCGCTGGCGGTTTGGACGCCTTGAGCATGTCTGTGCTCACTGGCGTTCCCATCTCGACCAACTCTCATTCAACTTCTAGCTGGGCGCGCACCCCAGCTGGCCGACGGCGGTCCACATCCCCCATGGGGGATGCGGTGGGAGAGCGGGGCGCGGAGACCCTGGGTTGCGAAGGGCACTCGGCCCCGCTCTCTTGGGGTTGGTGGGGGCGGGGCGTTAGTTTTGTGGGTTGCGATAGCAACTTGGCCCCACCCCAACCAATTTCTCCTATGACGGCCGTCGGCCGTCATAGGGTGCGGGCGCGCGTCAACTGGGTTGCGTGCGCACTGTGGCCCGCACAAAGGGATGACGTGAGATAGGCGATCCATTTTTGGGTTGCGCGAGATCGATGGCCCATCTCACGTCAAGCTGTTGGGGCGGGCGAACGTACAATGGATTGCGTCTTCTTCTCGGCCCGCCCCGGCAGCGCTATGCGCGCCGCCATTCCAAATACAAGTGCTTCAGCACTCGCTTCTCGACATACCGCAGAGCGCGGTTTGCGACGTGCGCGTCGTACGAATCCTTTCCGGTCTTGGACTCTTTGACTGGCAAGCCGAGCGCCTGCGCCTCGTAGCGAGCGCGATCGGTGAAGACCTTCTGGTAATAGGTCGCGCCAGGGTCATCCGCGCCGAACGGCGCGCGATATAGACCCATGCTGCCGATCACATACTGAAGCCCGACGCGGGACACAGAGCGGCGGCGCTTGCTGTATCCGTGCTTGATCCAATCGTCAGCGGACGCGCCTGCCCCCGGCCGGCCCTGGGCCTTGCCGTCGATCACGGCGAGCCCCATCCGCTTCCACACAGCCGAGACGCTCTTGTAGGTGCCCACGTCCCCACATTCTCCGACGATGCCGGCAAGCGACATGTCGCCGAGCCCCTTGATGGACTTCGCCCATGCATGGATCGGAAGGGTGCGGACGAGCTTTACGAGCGACTTCTCATAGGCGGCGCGCTGCTTTTCGATGGGCTCGAGAGCGGCAAGGTGCGGGAAGATGTGTCCCGAATACGGATGAGCCTCCCCGGCCTTGATCCGATCGAATGCCGCTGACGCCTCCTTCTTGTCACCGCCAATGGCGCGCCGTAGCAGTGACTTCGCCTGCAGGATCAACTTCGTCTGCGCTGACACCATGTCCTGGCGCAGCCGCCAGAACTCGATGATCTGGTCTGTCGCCTCCTGGATCTCGGCTGTCGGTTCGTAGGGTGCCAGTGGGATGATGTCTGGAGCGGCATAGGGAGCGGGCGGATGATCAATGGGTTGCGTCCGATGGACGGCCCGCTCCCTATGCGTGGGGTTGCTGCTGGCGCGAAATCCATGGGTTGCGCGTGTAGACTGGCCAGCAGCAGATCTTGAATTCCGGGAGGTCGATTGGGCGATTTCGGCGACGGAAAGCATGGCAGTCTCCTGAGTGGGTTGCTGAGGGCGCAGGGGTGTTGGGGTGCGTAAAGGGGGCGGCCCTCAGCGTGGGGGTGGCGATGGGGCGGTCCGGTTAAGGGCTGCGCTGCGCTATTGGCCCCATCGTCATAGAATTGGCTGGCGACAATCCATTGGGTTGCGCGGGAACATTGGCCAGCCAAAGAGGTACGTGGGCGCCCCGACGATGGTTTGCGTTTGAACTGTGGCCCACGAATTCAGTAGGGGCGGGCGCATCGCATGTGGGTTGCGCCGATCGACTGGCCCGCCCCGCCGCTCACGCGGCTTCCTTCCGAGAGGTCGTCTGCAGCCTCTCCAATTCCTTCACGCCCAAGACCTCGCCGACGCGCTTGCCGTCCGGCACTGATGCCGCGACGCGCTCGAGCCACCGCCCGGTGCGGATCATCGTTGTGCCCTGCGAGAGGTAGTGCTGGGCGACAGCGAGCACTTCCTCGGCGGTCGCATTCTTCAGCAAAATGGACTTGCCGTTCAGGCGAAGCTCGTAGTCGAGGATGCTGTGGGTCACCGCCGCGCCAAACCGCGCTGCTCTGGTCCGCGCCCTGTTTAGGCTGGTTGGCGTGGGCTCAACGCGAAGGGGCGTCCGAATAGCCTCGTTTCGAGCGCGAGCCGCTTCGCCTATTGCAACGTCCGCCCATCGGCGAAAAATATCCTCGTGCCAGTCCCTGCGGCGACGTGCCACCGATATCAGTTTCTTCGACGCGGCTGAGCGATCTCCGCCGCATTCATCCAGGAGACGCGCGGCGATACTGGTCGCGCTCTCAGGCTCGATCGGATGTAATCTCAGGTCTGGTGCTGGTGTCATTCCGGTATCTTTCTTTAAGCCGCGAACTGAGCCGGCTCGCCGACCTTGTGACGTGCCTCGTCGAGCAATCCGCGCGGATAAATGTTGACCGCGCCTGTGAGTTTCTGCCCGTCCCGCGTATATTCGCGGGTGTGCTTCTCGAGCTTGATGCCGCGCTCTCGGGCCAGCTTGCTTGCCGCCGCCGCAAGAGTGCGCCTGTAGCTCCAATGCCATGACGCTCGGCTAGCCGCCCGGTACTGATCCAAGGTCATAAAGGCGGACTGGGCCGCGAGAGCATCGCGCTCAGCCGTGAGCCGCTCGACCTTCGTCTGCAGGAGGGTAATGGCGCGAAGAACAAACTCGTCGTCCGAGAGTTCGCCGGAGGCGACCTTCTCCTCGCCTTTGATATAGGCGCCGTCTTTTCGGATGGCGGGTAGGACGGTTCGCGTGACCCAGTCCTGAAATGTGCGGGCCTGCGGCTTATCCGACCGCATGATGAGTTTGTAGAGTCCGGATTCGGAGATGATATTAGCTGGGCGGGGTGACCCTAAATCGGATTTAGCCTGTTCGTCGTCGCTGAGTATGCGGATAGCCACCGTTGTGTTGCTGTGGCCAAGCACCTTGCACACATCAGCTGCCACGAACCACGGCGCACCGTCGATATCGACCACCCGCACATTATGGTTCTGTGTGTCGATGGCGAATTCAAAGGAGGTGACTGATTTGCCCATGTCACACCTCCAGCCGGCGGGCGGCGAGGCGGCGCCCGGTATCGGGCGAGAGGGAGACGCGACCGCCGTGGCGATCGAAGTCGGGGTCGACATATGGGTGGTAGCTGTCTTCATCGCGCCTGGCACCAGGCGAGAAGCTCAGCATGCGCTGACGTTTGTTGCGGAAGTCAAAGAGCGGACGGAATTGCGTCTGTCTCATGGCGTGGCTCGCGCTGTTTGGGATGATGGAATATTGCCGAAGATTCTAATTCTGTCAAACGAATTCTCGTGATTTTCCTTCCCGCTTCGCGCCATTGAAATCTAAGCCGTTGTGTGAAATAGAGAATTCAGAAAACTTTTCTCTGAAGGGTATTAAAAATGACGCTCGGGGACCGTGTTCGAAAAGAGCGCGAAGCGCGAGGATGGACTCAACCATACCTCGCCGAACTAGTCGGTCTGGACGCCAGCACCGTCAACAAAATCGAACTCGGGAAGTCCAGGGTTCCGCGAAACTTTCTCCGAATCGCTGCGGCACTTGGCATGGACGAGGCCGAGGCGCTTCGAATCTTGAACGAGGCACGCATGCAGGAAGAGGGCGCGGCGCCGAATGACCCGCCCGTCATGACGCGGTTTCGTGTTAAGGGCTCAGCGAAGCCCCTCGGCACGTTCGGGCCGCTTCCTCAAATGCCGCCCCAAGGGAATAAGACGCTCCCTGTTTTGGGCTACGCGGCTGGCGGAAACACTGGCTCATTCCGCATCAGCGACTCCACATATGACGTTGTGCCGTGCCCCCCGCAGCTCGAGCATGTGAGTGGCGCTTACGCGGTCTTTGTCTACGGCGAATCGATGGAGCCGAGGTATTTCCCAGGCGAAACCGTTTACGTGCACCCTCGACTCCCCGTCGCACGCGGAGACTTTGTCGTTGTCCAGTTGAGTGATGAAGGCGAGTCCGAGCCCACAGAAGGGATCGTCAAGCAATACGTCGGCCAGGGCGACGAAGGCCTGATTCTCCACGAGTTCAATCCGAAGTCCATCGATCTGCCTCCCGTGCCGTTGGCTCGTGTGAGGGCAATTCACAAAATCATTCTTGCCGGGTCCAGCTGAGAATTCCTCTGATATGAATTCACTTGACGGAATTCGAATCTCGTGTAAATTCCAATCATCGCAGCACAGAGGACAAAGCGATGATGGAAACAACCACCCACACCACCCCCAGAAGAAGACCTCTCCCGCTAACGCTCCCAACAAGAAGATTACCGGCAGGAGAATCCACCGTGGTAAAGGGCGTAGAGGTCAAGGCAATTGGCCCACAATTGGAGATCAAGCTGGAAGACGGCTTGACGATAGTGTCTTACGTGGGCTCGGCGGAAATCGCCAAGACCCTCGCCCGTGGTTTTCATAACGATCATATTGTCGACGCCTACCTTAATTTACTCGAATATTGCTTGGCCAAGCGCAGCGGGAGGATTTCATGACTCCTGCTGTGCAAGAAGTGGTTCGCGAGACGGCCGCCTCAATGCGTGTTCCAGCCCACATCATATTGTCGCCCTCGAGGTCTCGTGCCGCTGTCAGCGCGCGGCATGAGACAATCCGCAGATTAAGACACGACTGCGCTATGGCGGTATCGGAGATTGGGGCTGCGCTTGGGCTCGACCATACAACGGTCGTCTATGCGCTCAACAAGCAACGGAATAAGTCGGCAAACGTCAGCCACCTCAAGGCGGTTGCCCGAGACTTCGTCGAGCACCCGAAGCAGCTGCGCTGGCTCTTCAATGGCCTCCATACGTCTCTCAAGGCGCCCCACATCCTCCGACACCTTCGCACCTTAAGATCCTACGAACTCCAGCGCATCCCCCACGAACGCCGCCGCGAGCCCAACGCTAGGCGTGTTCCAGCCGAGCAGCGGATCGACGACATCGACGCGGCCATTCTCGCCGCCCGCTATGTCCGGAGGTTCGGGGATGGCCACTGAACAGGGCGCCACAGCGCTAATGGGGATAGCGTTCTTAGCTGGCGCCTGTGCGGCGGTTGCGGTTCGTGCCGTCCGAGACTGGTGGCACAGCCGCAACCGCATGCTCGATCCCGACTGGGACGTCTGAATCACTTCCACAATCAGCTTTACGGGCGCGGCTTAGGCGCAGACGGGAGAGGTGTGTCTATGGACGGGTTAAGAGAACGGACGCCGGGGCCTTGGTGGATCGAGCGAACTCGCGGCGGCAGCATGGGCGCTCATGTTCTACTACGTCACGGCCCGCAAGACGGCGACGGGTACATCGGCCACCTCTACCTAGACGGGGGAGCAGAAGGCGATCCTTGGTTCATCATTTGCGCGGTCAACGCGCATGATGAACTGGTGGAGGCGCTGAAGCTGGCACGAGACGAGCTTGAGCGGATCGCCGTTTGGGGTGGCTATGCCCCGTCTGCCGGCGTCGAGGATCGCATCGGTGCGGCCCTGACTATGGCGGAAGCTAGGGATCCCGACCCTCCGGTCGACCTACTCACCATACTTTCCCGTGCCAAGGCTAAGCGGGGCCTGACCCCATGATCGACTCCCCTCTCCTCTGGGGCTCCGGCATGGTAGGGCTCTTTGGCTTCCTCGCCCTCGCCGTCTGGCAAGATCAGCAGAATTGGGAACGCTTCGCCATTGCCCACAACTGCAAAGTCGTGGGCAAGGCGACGCCTAGCGCTGGCTTTGGGTATGGTGTCGCGACCGATGGGTCGCTGAATTTCCAGACCATCACGATACCCGGCAAGACCGGGTTTCTGTGTGACGATGGCGTGACGTATTGGCGGTGAGTTAAGCCGCGACCATTTTACGGCTGATCCGGTCGCGTGATGCCGCCGCCTCAAGATCAGCGCTAAGCCGCAACGCCTGTTCCCTGGTCATCGACCATTCAATACCGGTCGGACTGTTGGGCCTCAATATACATTTCCCGCGCGATGAAAGCAGAAACAAAGCAACGCTTCCGTCAATCTCAGAAACTATTTCCCACGTTGTAACTGTAATAGGTCCATCCGCATTGCAGATCATCTCTCTCCCCCAAGAGAAAAGGCGCTCCCCAGCGCCCGTGGCGGGAGTGTAGCAAAGCCCACATTGCTTTCCACAGGAAAGTTAACGGCTGACGTAAAATTGTTAACTTATAAGAGGCAGCAGCAGATGAGCGCCGAAGTCAAAGAAAAGCTGATCGCCTACCGCTCTGTCCTCGCGGATCTTGAGAAGGCGGGCGGGGCGGATATTTGGCTCGATAGGGCCGTATCCATTGCCTTGGATCAGCCTTGGGACTGGTCCGTGGATTGGCGCGGATGGGGATACGACGAGGCCGGGAAGTCGATAGAGCAAGAGAAGGCGTTTCCATACACCTCATCCCTCGACGCCGCCATTGCGCTCGTGGAGCGGGTGTTGCCGGGTTGGGCGCGTGAGGTCTCGTTATGGGGCAACCTTGCGCGGGCATCCTTGTGGGAGTGCGACCGCGAGGGATGGCACGGCTCTAAAAGCAACAAGGTAACAGCCACCAGTAAAACCGAACCCCTCGCCCTCCTCACCGCACTCTTCAGGGCTTTGATAGCGCAGATGGAGAAGGCGGATGGCTGATCGTCCTATCCTGTTCAGCGGGCCGATGGTCCGCGCTCTGCTTGAAGGCCGGAAGACGCAGACGCGGCGGATTATTAAGCCGCAGCCGCCCGAGGGTGCGCGGTACGCGGGCATCCACTACGCCTCGGACGAGCCGGATAGCCACTTCTTCAACACGCCGATCGGGCCTTTCAAGGTCCGGCAGCGGATCAACGAGGGCGACCGGCTCTATGTCCGCGAGAGCTGGAACTGGACGTTCATCAAGGATCTGGCTCCTGGCGAGACGTTGGGCAGAACAGTCGATGAATGCTGCGCGGCCAATGGCGGTTTCGCCTGCCCGGTTGGCGACGGCATTGTCTATGCCGCGACCAACGCCCATGAGCATCCAGAATTTGGCAAGGCCAGGTGGAAGCCATCTATCCACATGCCCCGCTGGGCATCGCGCCTGACACTGGTCGCCACGGACGTCCGCGTCCAACGTCTCCAGGACATCAGCGAGGAAGACGCGATCGCGGAGGGGATCTTTGAACGATCGGCGATCGGCGATGACCCCATGCACGACACATGGACGTGGCGCCGCGAAGGTTGGCGATACCCCACGCCACGAATGGCCTATGCCGCGCTTTGGACCGAGATCAACGGTCCTGGCTCATGGGAAGCCAACCCCTGGGTTGCCGCCTACACCTTCTCCGCGCACCGCTGCAACATCGATCAGATGGAGGCTGAGCATGCCGACTGACACACGCGAGGCCACGCCGAGGCGTGCCAAAAAGCCCCAGCTTTCCGTTGGTGCCGCCTTCCTCCATCGTGTGGATAAGCACCTAACTTTCTGGCTCGACAGCAACGAATGCGAGTGTGAGGGCGGGCACGTTTGCGGGCGAGCGGACATAGAGCGGACACGCGACGAGGCCCGCGCCCTCCTCTCCAAGCTGGAGGCCAGCCATGGAAGCGCGTGAGCGGCTGGCGAGGCTTATCGACCCGCATTCATTCATTCCCTATGTCGGTGATGGAAGCTCGGATGATGTATGGGCGTCCGACATTGTTGCGCAAAGCAAAGCGGACGCCTTGCGAAAGGCCGACGCCATCCTCAAAGCCCTCCACCTCACCGACGCCGCAGCACTTGCGCTGATGGATGGTGAGGGGGTGGTGGTGCCGAAGGATCTAACGGACGATGTCCGCTACGTGAGTTGGTTCGTCCAATACAAATCACGCGGCGGTTCTGACGGGGATGCCGATTTGCTATCCCGCCAGCGCGTGGCTGACCCTTATCAGGTCGCGATCGACCATGCGTCGTATGACGCAGTGCTCGCCGCCTCCCCATACAAGGAAAATCCAGATGACCCCCGATGAGATCGCGGAGTTGCGGCGCGTGGTGGAAGCACTCCAATGGATAAAGCGGCAATGTTACCGCGACGATATCACAGCGCCTTTCAAGGTCAGCACGATTGCCGCCGAAGTAGAAAGAGCCCTCGCCTCCCGCGCCCTTCCCGCCGCTCCTGATGTGGGGGATGAGAAACTTGCTGATGAGGTTATCCGCGAGATAGCTGAGCTTTCGGACAGAACCAGCCCTGATGACGACCCGGAACAGATGGGCGTCACCGCTGAAGAGCTTCGCCCTATTCTTCTGTGGGCCTTCACCCGTCTCTGCGAACAGGCAAAGCGCGAGGCGTATGGCGAACTGATGCGCTTGGTGATGGACAATATCGAGAAGAAACTTCCGCCATTCGCTGGCATCGAAGCCCTCGCGGAGAAGAAGCCATGAGCGAGCCGAGGGTTATCACGCCGACCTTTAAGACTGATGTCGTCTATCACGAGTTCACGTGCGTCCAATGCGGGAAAGAAGCTCGGAATACATATTGCGAACCGCATCGCACGAACATGTTGGAACGACGCCTTTGCTTTGGCTGCGACTACTGGCGCGACTTCGCTGAACGGCTTGCAAAAGAGCATCGCCAAATGACGATTATAGAGGGGCACGTCTACCGCCCCGGCGATCGTACAAGCGGATCGTTCCGAGGCATGGCCGGTCGAAGGTTCGATATCGAGTACATCGAGCCGTCGATTTATGCAGGCCAGCGGATCACGACCTTTGATCTCTGGTCCGGGTCTACGCTGCCGGAAGACTTGCAAGCGAAATACCCTGACACGGCAATTTTCCTGGGTGGCGCCGAACGCGCCAGCGTGGGCGAGACGACATGCTGGAACCCGAGCAAAAACAGCAGTGAGCCGTATCCGTTGCCGCGCACCCTCAAGCCAAATCGCGAGGTTAAGCCATGACCAACACAGACAAGGAGCGCGCTGATTTTGAGGCAGCGTGGAAAGAGCGGCCTTGGCTGCTCAAGCCCACATCGGACAAGGACCGCGCTGAATATTGGTTCAAGGCCGGCCGCGAGACGGAACGCGCCGAGGCTGTGACGGATGCGGAGCCGATTGCTTGGGGGATAATCGCTAGCAACACAGGGCGCATGTCTAGCGTTACTATGGACAAGCACGAAGCTGATGAGTTTGATCCTCGGCATATCGTCCCGCTGTACAAGAACAAGCCCGATCCGTCGCCGGATGTGGAGGCAGAGAATAGACAGCTACGCGGAACGCTCGAATATATCTTGGCACAAACCAAGAATGACTATCCTGGTGTTCTCTCTGTCATTCGTACAAATGCGTCAGCCGCACTTGATCGTGGTTGGCAAGAAACCGTCTCTAAATCTATCGCCGCCCTTAGCAAGCCGGAGGGGAAGTAATGGCCCGGATCGCGAAACGCAAGCCGTGCCCGTTCTGCGGAACATCTGACAGTTTCGTTGAGTGCATGGACTACGGCGACTTCGCCGTCATTTGCAACTCATGCTTGGCGCGTGGTCCCTCGGGCGAAGGCGACGGTTGCGATCCGAGCTCCGAGAACCATCGCGGCGAACGCAATGCGACGCGGGAATGGAACAAGCGCACACGCGCAAAGGAGCCCCGCCCATGACCGCGCCCGGATACCGGCTGGTAACAGATGCCCGCCTTGAAGAATTGATCTGTCGCGGCACACCATCCTCGGATGAGACGCACGATATGGCGGTTGAGTTGCTGGTCTCCCGTCGCGCCGCGGCGGCAGAGAAAGCCCGCGCCGACAGGATGAAGGAACAACTCAACGAAGCGATGATGTTCCAATCGGAAACGCAGCGCAATGCCAACTGGCAATGCGAGCGCTATATTGCAGCGAGAGCCCGCGCCGATAAGGCAGAGAAGGCGCTCTGGGACGCGGAGATCAGCCTCGATCCAGAGCACGAGACCAAATGGTACGCGGCCTACAAGGATCTACTCGCTGAGATCCGCAACCGCGCCGCCCTCAAGGGAGAGTGAGATGAGCCACCGGATCCAATGCGAGAGATGCTGTGGCAACGGCGAGATAGTTACGGATTGGGATCGATACCTCGATCCATCGCCTGGTGACATTGGCGACGAGGCGGTCGCCGTGTGCCCTGACTGCGATGGATGTGGGAATGACGACATTGATCCCGTGCTCACCCCATCCCCGCTTCCTCAGCAGCCTTGATAAGGGCTGCGCGAGCTTTGGCGGCGGATGCAGGCGACGGATCAGCAAGGGCCGCAAGGCAGGCCTTGCGAGCCGCGAGGTGTTTCTTGGAGGTCGCGAATTCCTCAGGCCATTTCTCCATCAACATCCGTGCCGCTTCTTCCACGCTCGTGACCGTTCGTCGCGTGCTGTCAGAGATCCAGATATCAACCGGTTCAAACCAGAGACGAGGCATGGTCCGAATCAACAAGCATCTAAGGTCCGGGTTCCGCGCCGCCGTCCTGGCGCTCGTTCTGGCCACACCTGCTGTCGCTCAAGAGCGCATCCTCGTGCTTGACGGCGATACGATCGCAGTAGGCCGCGAGCGGATCAGGATTGTCGGGATCGACGCGCCGGAGACCTTCGACGCTCATTGCCCGGCTGAAAAGGCACTTGGAGATAAGGCCACCGCGGCCTTGCGCCAGATGGTCGCCCATGGCGTTCGGGTCGAGCGGGCGGGCACCAAGGATCGATACCGCCGCACCCTGGCACGGGTCTTTTACCGGGGTCACGACGTTGCCGACATCATGGTCGAGCGCGGACTGGCCGTGCGGTATGATTGCCCTCGGGGCCGATGCCCAAGGCGGATTGACTGGTGTGAGAGGTTGGGAGGTTGAGAAATGACGTCACCAAACGTGATCGCCGCTGCCCGCCTCCTACGTGAGGAAGGCTACGCCGTCGTGAAGCTGGAGTGGTCTCCTGACATGGCCACAGCCGGCGAAGAGGCTCTTGCTGCCTCAGAACATCTACCGGAAGAAGACGCTGCCGCGCATGTCTATGCCGCTGTGCTCTCGCATGCGAACGCGGCAACTGCAAAGGCCATGGGTGAAGTCGAGGCAGACCAGATGACGGCCCATGACGATGTCTGGGCGTCCGTGCCCGAAGCGGCGCATGTGAACTACTAGGGGCGATGTATGGCCGCGTCGAATGACAACATCGGGCCGGACGAGCCCCTTCGCTTGGTGGATGCTGTGCGCTATGGGTTCCCGCACGGGGGCATGACCTTGAGCGGCCTCCGTAATGAAGCGAAGCGGGGACGGCTGGCAGTCGAGCGAATCGCTGGCAAGGACTTCACTACGCTCAGGGCAATTGAGGAGATGCGTCGGCTATGCCACGTCCAGCGAAGGGCGCCCGGCTCTGGCTCCGGAAGGAGCGGATCGATAAGCGAACGGGCAAGCGCATCGCCAATGCTGCCTGGTTCATTCTCGACGGCGGCGAGCATATCCCCACGGGATGCGCTGCTGGCGAAATTGAGCAAGCGGAAAAGCGCCTAAAAGAATATATAGCAGAAAAATACAGGCCGGAGCGGCGAGAGCGAGACATCGAACGCATCGATATTGCCGATGTGCTTTCGATTTACGACGACGATACACGCCAGCGTCAGGCAAACTTGCGTACATTCGATCAGCGCTTGAGCCGTCTCGCCGAATGGTGGGGCGGCAAAATGCTGTCCGACGTCACGGGCGAATCATGCCGCGCCTACGTCGAGCATCGCAGGGCAGTTGAGCTGCAACGCCGGGCCACAGCCAAGCACCGGCCCAAGGGCACGCCCACCGCTCCGACGGCGGGAGGCGCTCGCCGGGATCTGGAAGATTTGCGGGCCGCCATTAACCACCACGCAAAGCAGGGCCTGCATCGTGGCGTCGTGAAGGTCGCGCTCCCCGAGAAGGGGACTGCGCGCGATCGATGGCTGACGCGCGATGAAGCGGCGCGATTGCTATGGGTGTGCTGGCGGGCCCGAGAGGAGCAGAAGCGGCATCGGGGCCCGGATACCGGCAAAGTGCTACCCACCGACAAGCGGCCGTTGCGGCACGTCGCCCGCTTCATTCTCCTGGGCCTCTATACCGGATCGCGGGCCGCTGCATTGGCCGCTGCGTCCCCGTCGAAAGCCATCGGTCGGTCCTATGTCGACCTCGATCGCGGCATCTTCTATCGGCTTGCTGAGGGGAAGAAGGCGACGAACAAGCGTCAGCCTCCGGTTCCTATCCCCCCTCACCTTCTTGCTCATATGCGGCGATGGCAGGCAAAGGGAATCGCCGGGGAGCACTTCGTCCAATGGAACGGCAAGCCAGTTATCTCGGTAAAGACGGCGTTCGGGACGGCAGTGGAAAAGGCGGGCCTGGACGGGAAAGTCACCCCCCACACCCTTCGGCACACCGCCGCGACTTGGCTTATGCAGAATGGCGTACCGATCTGGACGGCAGCCGGGTTCCTGGGAATGTCGCCTGAGATGGTCGAGAGGACTTATGGGCACCACCACCCCGACTATCTTGCCGAGGCTGTCCGTGGCTTCAAACCAAAGAAATCAGCGTAATCGTTGGAGATTTCATTGGAGATTGAGAGGGCCATCTTTGTAAGCACTTGAAATCATTGGTGGGCCCGGCAGGACTCGAACCTGCAACCAGACCGTTATGAGCGGTCGGCTCTAACCATTGAGCTACAGGCCCACGAGAGATACCGAGCGAACCCACGTCACTGACGGCTACCTCTTCGACGCTCTGGATGACACGGCACAGTTTGGCGGTCAAGGTGGACCGGCAAGACAATCTGGAAACGCGCGACGAATGGGATCGTCGCCGTTTTATGGCGATGCCTATCCATTCATCACGGTGGACCCCGCTAGAGGCCGAGGATCAGGCCCGGGGCAATTTCCGCTCGCCTATTGTGCGAGGCGCAGGCTTCCGAGCTGCCGCGCGATATTGTTGAAGATCTCCACGATATCGGCGCTGTCGGTGGCGATGTAGGTCAGCTTCTGGGTGCCGCTGGAATCCGCGGACGCACAGTCGCGAAGCAACGTCTTACCCTGGGCGTCGATATCGGATCCGGTATCGAAGCCAATGGTGTAGACGATGAGCCCTGCAGCCTTGGCATTGTTGCAGGCCTCGAGAGTCTTCGCGTCCATCGCGTTGCGGGCAGCCTGGGTTGTCGTCAGGCCTGAAGCAATGCGGTTGTTCGTGTAGAAGCCGAAGGGCGAGTAGTATGAGTCGTTGTGGTTGTTGGCTTGCAGCCACTGATTGTTTCCGTCGGTCATCATGATGATGATCTTACGGTTTCTGCGCTCCGTATAAGCCTTTCCATCCGCGAACGGCGCGCGCGGGCTGAGGGTGCGCCAGCCCCACATGAAGCCCTCGACAAGATTGGTCCCGCCATCCGCCACCATCTGGTTGATCTTGGTCTTGAGGCTCGAAGCATTATTCGTCAGACGCGTCAGCGCCTGGGAGGAACACAGATAGTTCGGGCCGTCGCCACCGCTCAGAACCTTCGCCGACCTATACTTGCAAAGCTTGTTCTGGGCCTTCACATACTCGCCGGCCGCCGTCTGATTGCTCGAGCCCTTGCAAGCGTTGGCAGTATTGTCGTTCAGGTAGCTGTTGAGATAGGTCCAGGTGGTCGTCGTTTTTCCCGACGTGAACCGATAGTTGGAACCGTTGTTGGCGTCGGGCTCATCCGGCCAGAACTGGGGAACGAACAAGGTATTGAAATCCGCCTGGCTCACGGGGGAGGTCACCGGCGGGGTATCTGTCGTGCCGATGGCGCCGGGCCGCATCTCGAAGCAGCCACCCCAGCCATAGCTTGATTTAACGGCCGCAAGCTCGGCGAAAAGATCAAAGCGCGACTGTGGTGGCCAGGTCGCGGACTCGGTGCGCGGATTGCTGGGCCGCCCCTCGAAGATGTTCGATGGCCAGTGGATTTCGGAGCGACCCGCCGTGTCGGTGTACATGCTGGGCACCTGCCCGCCGGTGTTGACGGAGAGATTGAAGGGCACCAGCGCGATCTTCGTGCGGTTGACGGCCTGCGGCGTCGAGAACATGGCGTCCACGAGCTTGATGGCCGCCGCTTTCGTCGCCTGCATCTTATTCTGCGACCCGGCATTGCTCGACATTGAGCCGGAATTGTCGATTACGAGTGCGATCTCGTATTCCACGTCGGACGCGATGGTCCGCGACAGGGTGCTGACCGTCATCGCCTCGCCGCCAGAGCTCACGATGCTCATGACCATCGGTTCATAACCTGCCGAGCTGACCACCGTCACATCACCGCGATCCGCGCTGATCGTAATGGAGTCGATACGGACGTCCCGCCCGCCCATGCTGCTGATGGCGGAAGCCATGGCCGCACGCAGGAAGTTCTCCGCCATGGCCCTGAGCTCGGCATCTGTCTTCTGGCCGGCGAAAGGCGCTATGGCAAGGGTCGCGGCATCAGTCGCCTGCTGCAGCTTCGTGCGCAAGGTCGCGGCTCGCGCATAGTCCACGGCCGCCCCCGCAGCGAGCAAAATCGGCAGGAGCATGAACGCGAACCAGAGCACGATATTGGCGTTATCGGCGCGCCCGAACGCCTGAGCTTTCGCCAGAACGCTCCGCATGCCGCGCCGCGGGAGACTGGCCGCCGCGAAACGCCGCGCGGTCGACCCGCGCCTGTCCCTGTTCCCGCCCCCGTGGGCAGAACCGCGATTGCTCATTGGACGCTCCCAAACATGCAATCCGGACAGGCTACAGGCAGAGTGTAAATTCGAGGTTCACCTCAAAGTTGTACGTTTCAATAAAATCTATCAGTAGATGCAACGGTTCAGTTGCATCGACGAAGCACAGATCGCCAGCATGTGCCTCCGCGGGGAGGATAGCTCGGTCGCAGAGTGCGTCAGTGAGGCATCTAGGGCGAGTAGATCTCGAACGTGCCGTCGAGCCCATCGAGTTCGAAGAAGCCGAGGCTGCGGGGATCGGCCCACAAATGCTCAACAAAGGGCCGCGAGAGAAGGAGAGGTTCGCCCAGCACCTTGTTGAGCCCGGCCATGCGGCTCGTGAGATTGACGTCGCGGCCGACGACAGTGAAATCCAGCCGCTGGCCGGAGCCCACATTGCCGTAAGCCGCCTCGCCATGGTGCAAGGCGATGCCCGCTTTCAGGGGCACGCCAGCCACACCCGACGCATTGGCGGCATCGATGCGGGCCAGCGCGTCAAGCGCAGCTGTAAGCGCGGACTGGGCAGCGGCCCCGGTGTCGTCGCCCCTGTCTCGAAAAATCGCCAGGAGCCCGTCGCCGAGATACTTGAGCACCTCTCCACCTTCTGCCTCGATCGGCGGCACAAGACAGTCGAAATACACATTGAGCAGGCTGACCACGTCTTCGGGGTGCATGCTCGACGTGAGCCGCGTATAACTACGCATGTCAGCGAACAGGATAGCGGAGCGAATACGGCTGACCTGCCCGCGCCGGACATCCCCCGAGAGCACGCGCTGATGCGGCTCATCGCCGATATAGACCCTGAGGATCTGGTCGAGCGTCGCATAACCGGCGCGGATCTCCATCGCCGCAGCCAGCGCGGGAACGATGCCTTCAAGAAAGGTGCGGTGGGACTTGGAAAACCCCTCGCTTGACTTTGTCGCGAAGGAGATTCCGTTCTCGTCACCATTGGCGAAGAAAACTGGAAAGCAGCTGTAGCCGACATAGCCCTCGGCCTTCAGCTCCGGAATGATGCCGAAACGGTCATCCGGCGTTTCGCGCAGATCCAGGAACAAGGGCTCGCGAGTCTGATGCACATGGTAGAAAGGGCTGCGCTCGTAAGTGCCGTCCGCATTACCCGAATAGGGAAAGGCCTTCTGCTCGCTGTCGCCCCCCTTCAGCCACACGCTGGTGACCGCCGCATGCTCCGAATGCAGAGTTTCGGTGGTCATCGATGCGCGATCGATCGGCACGCCTGCTGCATTGAGCTGCTCGGCAAGCGTTGTCAGCAGTGACGTCTGGTCTTTTTTCTCTCGTGCCTCAGTGAGAAGCCAGTCGCGGATCGAAATCATCGATCGCAGCCCGTCGAGGGACAACCCCTTGAGCGAGTTCTGGATCGACGTGATCGTCGCAGCCGCGTCCGAGGCGGCCGGCTCTATGAAAATAGGCGCGGGAGGCGCCGGCGCACCAACGTCTGCCAACATGGGCTTGATCCCATTGCTATCGGCGTCGGAGAGGGACGTGTCTTCGGTCATGCGCGCATTCATGTGGGCATGCCTTTCTTCGACTGCAATCCATCGCGAAAAAAAGACGCATACAACCCTGCGAGACCGCGCAGGGTCGTCCCCGTCTCATTGATTTGTTCTCATTATGTTCACTGCGGGAAGACCCGTCAAGGCAACATCAGCTCTGATCCAAAGCCGGATTTAGCCCCATGAACAAGTGAGACAATCGTGGGAAGCAAGCGCTCTGAGTGCGCTTCAGGCTACTTCATGAAAGGCTTCAAAGCCATCCCGATCAACGGAACAACCCCTCGCCCTGTTCATCGATGATCTGCCTGCCCTTGGCGAGCGCGAACTCCGCCGCTTCGTCGGCGGAGGTGAACCGGTCGGCGCGGATGAAGTTCTGCTCGCGCAGAACGCCATCACTTTCCTTCTGGATCACGCCGGCGGTCTGGTACTGCCCCTCAGATTGAAAGGGTTCCGCGCGAATGAGAAAGCCCTTGTGCTCCAAGGTCTTCAACGTCTTGGGCGCAGCCGGTTCACTGGAGGAGCGACGCGAGAAGAGAGATTTCAAAAACGACATGGGTCCATTCCTCTCCGTTCAGGCGCCAGGGCTAACCGTCCTGATGCGACCAGGCAACACTACGTGCCTCAGGCGGCTGCGTGGGCGAGCCGGAGCCCACCCCCGCGGACTAATTGTCGAGGAAGCTTCTAAGCTTCCGCGACCTTGAGGGATGCTTCAGCTTTCTCAGGGCCTTAGCCTCGATCTGGCGAATACGCTCGCGAGTTACCGAGAACTGCTGGCCCACTTCCTCGAGGGTGTGGTCCGTATTCATGCCGATACCGAAGCGCATGCGCAGTACGCGCTCTTCACGGGGCGTGAGCGAGGCGAGGACGCGCGTTGTCGTCTCACGCAGGTTCGACTGGATCGCCGCATCAATCGGCAGGATTGCCATCTTGTCCTCGATGAAGTCACCGAGGTGGCTGTCTTCCTCGTCACCGATCGGCGTCTCGAGCGAGATCGGCTCCTTGGCGATCTTCAGAACCTTGCGCACCTTCTCCAGCGGCATGGCGAGCTTTTCCGCCAGTTCCTCCGGGGTAGGCTCACGACCGATCTCGTGCAGCATCTGGCGCGACGTGCGGACGATCTTGTTGATCGTCTCGATCATATGCACCGGAATGCGGATGGTGCGGGCCTGATCGGCGATCGAACGGGTGATCGCCTGCCGGATCCACCAGGTCGCATAGGTCGAGAACTTGTAGCCGCGCCGATACTCGAACTTGTCCACGGCCTTCATCAGGCCGATGTTGCCCTCCTGGATGAGATCCAGGAACTGCAGACCGCGGTTCGTATATTTCTTGGCGATCGAGATCACGAGCCGGAGGTTCGCCTCGATCATCTCCTTCTTGGCCTGCCGGGCTTCCTTCTCGCCCTTCTGAACCATCGAGACGATCTTGCGGAACTCCAGAATCTCAAGGCCGGTCTCGGACGAGAGCGTCTGGATCTCCTGACGGAACTCGCGGATGCGGTCCTTCTCATTGGCGACGAACTCGCGCCAGCCGCGCGTGCCGAGCTTGGAGACGCGGAGAATCCACTTCGGATCGAGCTCAGAGCCCTGATGCTGCTTGAGGAAGTCCTCGCGCGACACGCCATAGCTCTCCGACAGACGCATCAATCGACCCTCGAGGCCAATCAAGCGCTTGTTGATGTCGTAGAGCTGCTCAACGAGCGAATCGATTCGATTCTGGTTCAGCGAAAGGGATTTGACATCGACAATGATGTCTTCCTTGAGCTTCTTGTACTTCCGCTCCTGCGATGGCGACAGCTTCAGATTCTGCAGGCGGTTCTCGATGTCCTGGTCCTGCAGGCGGCGCAGCTTCTTGTAGTTCTCTGCCACGGCATCGAAGGTCAACAGCACCTTCGGCTTCAGCTCCGCTTCCATGGCCGACAGGGAGACGTTGTTCTCCATGTCGTCCTCGTCCATGTCCCCTTCGGGCATGGCCGGCTCGGACGCCATCTCGGGCTCGGCGGCTTCTTCCTCGCCTTCGCCATCGGTCTGCGGGCCCACCTTGCCGTCGGGGCCGGCATAGGTCGCCTCGAGATCGATGATGTCGCGCAGCAGCACCTTGGCTTCGACGAGTTCGTCGCGCCAGATGATGATGGCTTGGAACGTCAACGGGCTCTCGCAGAGGCCAGCGATCATGGCTTCGCGGCCCGCCTCGATGCGCTTGGCGATCGCGATTTCGCCCTCGCGCGACAGAAGCTCGACCGAGCCCATCTCGCGCAGATACATGCGAACGGGATCGTCCGTGCGCTCGGCCGGCTCGCTCGCCTTCTCAACCTTGACAGGAACTGAGGACCGGGCCTGCTCGACGATCTCGCCGCCGTCGGCCTCTTCCTCTTCGCTCTCGCCTTCATTGTTTGAATCGTCGGCTTCCTCCGATTCGATGACGTTGATGCCCATCTCGTTAAGCTGGGCGAGCACGTCCTCAATCTGCTCGGAGGAAAATTCCTCCGACGGGAGAACCTCGTTCAACTCGTCATAAGTTACATAGCCGCGCTTCTTGGCGACCTTGATCATGCGCTTGACAGCGCCATCGCTGAGATCGAGCAACGGGCCGTCAGCTTGCGGCTCTGCGACTTCCTGGTTGTCTTCCCGCTCGGTCGTCTTCGTCGCCATGTTCCATGCTCCACTCGCACACAGCCTATCGCGTCAGCCATATGCGCTCATAGACAAAAAGGCAGCATGAGCCCCGACGCTCAGCCACCCGTCTCATTCTTCATTCAAGCGCGTGACCGCTTGACTAACCGTTAACCAACCCCCGGTCTCGGCAAGCCGAACCGAAAATCTCGAAAACTGCGGCGCCGCGCGCCCACACGCCATCAAACAACTCCGCCGCCCAAACCCGCCGCTCATCGCGGGCGGTTCCAGGAGGGTTCAGATCTTCTTTGCCGCCTCCCGGTCGGCCTCTGCTCCGTCGAGCGAGGTCAACTGGGTGCGCACCTCCGTCAACCACGCGAGGTTCGCCTCGCTTTCATCGTCGGCAAGCGCACGTTCGGCAGCCTTCAATTCGCTATGTAGCGTGAATGCGCGCCGATGCAAGATCAGTGCTTGCCGCAATATCTCCTCGACAGCCGACAAATCGGCATCGCGGTCAAAGGCCCAGACATCCCCGTGACGCACCACCACACGCAGCCGCTCGGCTGCCAGCGCGACCTCCTGCGGAAGCGAATCGGACGGCAGCACCCCATCCATCGCCAAGGCTTCCCTGTCGATCAGGCAGGCTCGCAGCCGTAGCGCATCTGCATTGGCAAAATCAAGTGACGTTACGTCCTCACCGTACCGGTGCATCAATTCGGGATGGGCAAGAAGCGTCAACACGATCAATGCTTCACGCGGCGCCCCGGCGCTCGTGGCGGCGAACAGCGGGTGCCGGGCGAGGCTCGGGCTGGCACGTAGCGGCCCGCTGCCAGGCCGCTGTCGCGCATCCCGCCCGCCACGGCCATTCCTGGCGAAATTCTGTCCGCCATAGCCGGGACCGCGCCCTTGCTGGAAAGATCCCTGTTGGTAGCCCTGCCCGCGTCCGCCGGATTGTGGCAGCAGCTGTCGAAGCCGCTGGCTGATCTCCGCCCGGTAATGGCGCCGCAGGTCTTCGTCACGAATGCCGTTGAGCAGTCCGAACAGCCGCTTCTCCAGCGCCGCTCGACGCTCGGGCGTATCGAGGGAGGCAGCTTCTACCTCCCGCATCCAGAGCAGGTCGACGAGTGGCTGCGCGTTATCCAGCACTCTCGCGATGGCCGGGGCGCCGCCGCTACGGGCGAGATCATCCGGATCCTGTCCCTCAGGCAGCAGTGCGAAACGCAGCGATTGGCCCGCGACGAGATGCGGCAAGGCCACATCTATGGCGCGATAGGCCGCGCGCCGCCCCGCCCCATCGCCATCGAAACAAAGGATCGGCTCCGGTGCCATGCGCCATAGCAAATTGAGCTGTTCCTCGGTCAAGGCTGTGCCGAGCGGCGCCACCGTATGCGGAAAGCCCGCCATGGTCATGGCGATCACGTCGACATAGCCCTCGACGACAACGACCGTGCCCTTGTCATGCGCAGCCTTGCGGGCCGCCTGGTGGTTGTAGAGCACGTGGCCCTTATGGAAGAGCGGCGTCTCTGAGGAGTTGAGATACTTGGCCGGCGCATCCGCGCTCATTGCGCGGCCGCCGAAGGCGATCACCCTCCCCCGCATGTCGGTGATCGGGAAAATGATGCGGTCGCGGAAGCGGTCGTGCGGGATGGTCACATCCTCGCGATTGACCAGAAGTCCGGCCTCGATCATCGCATCTGCGTCAACCCCTTGGCCAGCGAGATGCTCACGCAGTGCGAATCGGTCGGGCAAGGCGTAGCCGAGACGGAACCGCGCGCGCGCCTCGCGGCCAAGCCCCCGCCCCTCCAGATAGCGTAAGGCCTGCGCGCCTTCCTTCTTGGCCAGATTGGCCTCGAAGAATTGCGTCGCCATGTCCATGATCTCATGCAGGCCGCGACGGCGCTCCTCCTCGGCCTGCGCCTCGTGCGAGATCTTCGGCAGCGTGACGCCGGCATCCGCCGCCAGCCGCTCCACCGCTTCCGGAAACGCCAGCCCCTCGGTCTCCATCAGGAAGGTGAAGATGTCGCCGTGCTTGCCCGAGGAAAAGCAGTGATAGAAACCCTTGTGATCATTGACATAAAAAGACGGCGTCTTCTCCGCGTTGAAGGGAGACAGCCCCTTCCATTCGCGGCCGGCCTTGGTCAGCCGCACGCGTCGGCCGACGACCGCCGTGACCGGCAGCCGTGCCCGAATTTCTTCGAGAATCGAGGGCGGAAAACGCATGATCACCGAAGGATGGTCCCCGACCGCGGCCAAAGCAAGGGCGGCGGCATCGCGACGCTCTTACGTAGGGAAGACGCGATCAAGGCGCGGGAAAGTTATCCCCTGTTGAGCGGCTTATCCCGCCCGTCCACAGGAGCCATCGTGCCCACACTCGCGTTCTCCCTCTCTCCTGCGGGGAGAGGGGCGGGTGAGGGTTGATGGTTTGCTGGCGGGCGTTCCCACCTCACGCGCGCCTGCAGCGCGACCGCTGCCGACCATGGAGAGGTAAGCGGTGGCAACCGTCGTGCGTCATCCCCGGCGATCGGCGAAGCCGGTCGGGGGGTCTACGAACGCTGTCGATCCTCACTGATCATAACCGGCGTTCATGGACCCTCTTCCCGGCGCTGCCACCGAGGATGACACCCGCTGTCGAGCATGACGGGCAAGAAGCGCCTCAGGCGCCCGACAGCTTGGCCTTCACCGCGGCACTCGCCTTGGCGAAATCCATGCGGCCGGCATAGGCGCCCTTGAGATGCGCGACGACCTTGCCCATGTCCTTGATGCTGGCTGCACCTGTCTGGGCAACGGCCGCATCAATGGCAGCGGCGACCTCGGCCTCGTCGAGTTGCTTCGGGAGGAAGGAGGAGATCACGGCGATTTCTGCATTCTCCTGGTCGGCAAGCTCCGTGCGGCCGGCCTCGCTGTAGATGGCGGCCGATTCCTGGCGCTGCTTGATCTCCTTCTGGAGCATGGAGAGGATCTCATCGTCGCTGGCGGTGCCCTTCCCCGCCCCGCGTGCCTCGATGTCCTTGTCCTTCAGCTTGGCCTGGATCAGGCGCACCGCCGACAAGCGGGTCTTGTCGCCTGCCTTCATGGCGTCTTTCATGGCCGCGGTGAAGCTTTCGCGCAAAGTGGACATCGCCAGGGCATCCTTTGTTTCTCCATTCGCAGCTTACACAGGGCGTGACGAATGGAGCGTTGACGTGTATGTCGTTCGTTCATTAAACGACGACAAATGTGACGCGCGGGCGGCCTTCGGGCTTTTTGGCCCGCCTTTTCCATGCCCGCACGCCGGGCTGATCGAGGGCTTAAACGGAACATGGCGACGCTGCAAGACGATGCTGACCGCGGCCTCCACTCCGGCGCGCAATCCGTTGCCGGCTGGACCGAGCCGCGCTCGACCGCGCTGCTGGTGCTGGCGGATGGCACGGTACTGGAAGGCTTCGGGCTAGGGGCCACGGGCGAGGCACCTGGCGAGGTCTGCTTCAACACAGCCATGACCGGCTATCAGGAAATTCTCACGGATCCCTCCTACGCCGGCCAGATCATCACTTTTACCTTCCCGCATATCGGCAATGTCGGCGTCAACGATGAGGACATCGAGACGGTCAACATGGCCGCCTCTTCGGGAGTGCGCGGGGTCGTCGTCCATGCGGACGTGACCTCACCCGCCAATTGGCGCGCGAGCCGTCATCTCGACCAGTGGCTGAAGGCGCGCGGCATCGTTGGCCTTTCCGGAATCGACACCCGGGCGCTGACCGCGTTCATCCGCGATAAGGGCATGCCAAATGCCATCATAGCCCATGATCCCGACGGCAATTTCGACATCGACGCCCTCAAGGCGAAGGCCGCCGCAGTGCCTTCCATGGACGGGCTCGATCTGGTGCCGCTGGTCGGCACCACCCAGCGTTACGAGTGGGACGAGACGCCCTGGACGCTGGACAACGGCTATGGCCGCCGCGAAGGCGAGGCCAAGTACCATGTCGTCGCGATCGACTACGGCGTGAAACGCAACATTCTGCGTCTCCTCGCCGAGCGCGACTGCAAGGTGACGGTCATGCCGGCGACGGCCTCCGCCGAGGACATCCTTGCGCTGAACCCGGATGGCGTGTTCCTCGCCAACGGCCCCGGCGATCCGGCCGCGACGGGCCAGTATTCGGTCCCCGTAATCCGCAGGATCCTCGACGAGAAGCTGCCGACCTTCGGCATCTGCCTCGGCCACCAGATGCTCGGGCTCGCCATCGGCGCCAAGACCGCCAAGATGCACCAGGGCCATCATGGCGCGAACCACCCCGTGAAGGACGAGACGACCGGCAAGGTCGAGATCGTCTCGATGAACCACGGCTTCGCGGTGGATCGCGACAGCCTGCCGGCCAACGCGGTGGAGACCCATGTATCGCTGTTCGACGGCTCGAACTGCGGCATCGCCTTGACGGACCGTCCGGCCTTCTCGGTGCAGCACCATCCCGAGGCTTCGCCCGGTCCACAGGACAGCCACTACCTGTTCGATCGCTTCGTCGCGCTCATCGAGAGCGAGAAGAAGGCCAGGCAGACTTAGACGACGCCCATCCTGAACCAACGGCGGCGTTCTTCGTTGTTCCCGAGCCGGATGCTTCGTCCGGTTCCATCGGGAAGGACAATCGGGGAGCCGCCGCCATGGGACACGATCCAGCAACCGAGCCGCAAAGCTTCACCTTCAGCGGTGATGGCCGGGTTCCGAATAACGGGTTGCCGCTCCTCCTTTATCGGAAGGCCGCTCGTCTTGATCTCGATGATCCGGCCGGCAGGCTCGAAGATCTTTTCACCGGCAACGGCTGGACGGATAGCTGGCGGAACGGGATTTTCCCCTATCATCACTATCATTCCCTCACCCACGAAGTGCTCGGCATTGCGCAGGGGCACGGCCGTGTGAGGTTCGGTGGGGAGAACGGCCAGGATTTCGACGTGAATGCGGGCGATGTCGTCGTCATTCCCGCCGGTGTTGGGCACATGTGCATCGAAGCGTCCGAGGACTTCCTCGTCGTCGGCGCCTATCCGCCTGGTTGCGGCTACGACCTGATCAAAGCCGACCCCGCCGCCTATGAGGCCGCCCGCACGCGAATCGCCAAGGTGCCAAAGCCGGGAACAGACCCGTTGACGGGCACAAAAGGCGGCTTGCTCGATGCATGGTGACGGGCCACAGTGCTTGCCGCTAATCGCGGGTGCAAGCTCATGACCTGGACCGATTTCTGGAATTCCGATACGCCGATCTATGTCAATGAGCGCCACAAGCTTCTGCACTATCGCCTGATCGCGCGGGACATCATCAAACTTCTGCCGTCCCGCGAGGCGCGCGTGCTCGATTACGGCTGCGGAGAAGCCCTTGCAGCGGCCACGATCGCGGCACAATGCCGGACACTCACTCTCGTCGACGCCGCCCCTCGGGTCCGCGATAAGCTCAGCGAGCGCTTCGCCGCCAGCACGAACATCCATGTCGCTTCTCCCGAGGATATCGCCGTGCTACCCGCCGGTTCGTTCGATCTGGTGATCATCAACTCGGTCCTGCAGTATTTGAAGAAGGATGAGGCAGCGTCAGTCTTCGCCACATTGCGTGACAAGTTGGCGCCGAATGGTCGCCTCGTGCTGGCCGATATTCTGCAACCCGGTGTGAGCCCGCTGACTGACGTGAAGGCGCTGCTTGGCTTCGGATGGACTGGCGGATTTCTGGGCGCCGCCTGTCTGGGGCTGGTCCGCACCGCCTTGTCGGACTACCGGAAGCTGCGCGGGCAGCTCGGTCTGACCCATTACAGCGAGGGCGAGATCATCGCGGCGCTTGCCGCCGCAGGCTTTTCCGCCCGACGGCAACGCCCGAATATCGGCCACAACCAGGATCGCATGCTGATTATCGCCGAGCCGAACCCGGCAGCAGCGGCCGCGGCAGCGCGAGTAGCGACGGCTGTAGCAGGGTGAGACGCGGGGCGCTGATCTCCTCCCGTGGGGGGAGGGCGACCTTGCGTCACCGAGGTCGGGTGGGGTTGCGCGCTGGAGACAATGCGACCCTGGCCAGCCGAGATTTCCGTCGGACCAGCTTCAGGTGGCTCCCACCCGACGGCTGCGACGCCCCTCACACCGGCCCGGCCCCGAAAGTCCAGAGTTTGTTGCCGAGGAAATTCCAGACAAGCACGATGCCGGTCGTCACGACCTGCGCCGGCAGATAAGGCAACGCGAACTGATGGATGAAGACATACATCAGCGCGAAGGTGAGCCCGAAACCGCCGCTCGCCACGACGGCGAAACGCCAGCTCGCCTCGCGATGGGGGCGCCTACTCGCGAAGGTCATGCTGCGGTTGAGAATGTAGGACACGATGCCCCCGGCGATGAAGCCGATGAGCGTGGCGGGCACCGGTGGCAGTCCGAAATGCTCGACCAGGCCGATCAGGGTGCCGAAATGCGCGACCGCGGCAAGAAGGCCGACAACGACGAAGCTCCCGACCTGGCGGGAGAGATCGGCAGCGTGACGGGCGATGAAGGACGGACGATCGCTCATGAGGTCTCTTCGGCGCGCACCTTCAGCCCAGTCATCACGGCACATGGCGCGTAACCTTGCCATATCGCCTCGGCTACCGCTTTGCCAATCGCCTTTCCCGTCAAGCGCACGTAAGAACCGCCGAGGATTACCAATGCATGTGTGCGATGCATCACCAGACGCCTTTAGGGCTTCCTTTGCCGCGCGAGCCCGTGTAAACGACAGCTTCAGCCGACGTTATTCTCGAACTTTGCGGTCCGCGCGCTCATCCTGGCCAAACGTGTCCCGGGATGTGCGGAGGCGGATCGCGCTGCCACGCCGGGTGTAGGCCCTACGGACGACGGGCAACCGTTCTTCGCGTTGAGCCGCACACTCAGATATAAGAAGCGCTCATGCTGTCGCCTGACCTCTTCCAGGCCTCGCGACAGCACGGGTTCACGAGCCAGGACAATACCGGACGACCATGCCCAAACGCACCGATATCTCCACGATCCTCATCATCGGCGCGGGTCCGATTGTCATCGGACAAGCCTGTGAGTTCGACTATTCAGGCACCCAGGCCTGCAAGACGTTGAAGGCCGAGGGGTATCGAATCGTTCTGGTCAACTCCAATCCGGCGACGATCATGACCGATCCCGATCTCGCCGATGCCACCTATGTCGAGCCGATTACCCCGGAGATCGTAGCGAAGATCATCGAGAAGGAACGCAACGCCATTCCTGGCGGCTTCGCCCTCCTGCCGACCATGGGCGGCCAGACGGCGCTGAACTGCGCTCTCTCGCTGCGGAAGATGGGCGTCCTCGAGAAATTCGATGTCGAGATGATCGGCGCCACGGCGGAGGCGATCGACAAGGCCGAGGATCGCGAGCTGTTTCGTGAGGCGATGACCAAGATCGGCCTCGATACGCCTCGCTCGCATCACATCAAGACCCTCCCCCAGGCGCTCGAAGCCCTTGACGACATCGGCCTGCCGGCGATCATCCGCCCCTCCTTCACCATGGGCGGCACGGGCGGCGGCATCGCCTACAACAAGGGCGAGTTCATCGACATCGTCGAGCGCGGCATCGACGCCTCCCCCACCAGCGAGGTGCTCATCGAGGAAAGCGTCCTCGGCTGGAAGGAGTATGAGATGGAAGTCGTCCGCGACAAGGCGGACAACTGCATCATCGTGTGCTCCATCGAGAATATCGACCCGATGGGCGTTCATACGGGCGATAGCATCACGGTCGCCCCGGCACTGACGCTGACCGACAAGGAATACCAGATCATGCGCGACGCCTCGCTGGCGGTGCTGCGCGAGATCGGCGTCGAGACCGGCGGCTCCAACGTGCAGTTCGCGGTCAACCCCGCCAACGGCCGCATGATCGTGATCGAGATGAACCCGCGCGTGTCGCGCTCCTCGGCGCTTGCCTCGAAGGCCACGGGGTTTCCCATCGCCAAGGTCGCCGCCAAGCTCGCCGTCGGCTACACGCTTGACGAGATCGCCAACGACATCACCGGCGGTGCCACGCCCGCCTCTTTCGAACCCTCGATCGACTACGTGGTGACCAAGATCCCGCGCTTCGCCTTCGAGAAGTTTCCTGGCGCCGAGCCGACCCTGACGACCGCGATGAAATCGGTTGGCGAGGCGATGGCGATCGGCCGCACGTTCCAGGAATCCCTTCAGAAGGCTCTACGTTCTCTCGAAACCGGCCTGACGGGCCTTGACGAGATCGAGATACCGGGGCTCGGCCAGGGCGACGATCGCAACGCGATCAAGGCAGCTCTCGGCACCCCAACGCCCGACCGTCTGCTGATCGTGGCCCAGGCCATCCGTCTGGGTGTGGACCTCAAGCAGATCCACGACACGTGCCGCATCGACCCGTGGTTCCTGGAACAACTGGCGGAGTTGATGGAAACCGAAGCCCGGGTCCGCGCCCATGGGCTGCCGACCACCCCGCGCGCTTTCCGCAAACTGAAGGCGCAGGGTTTTTCAGACGCGCGCCTTGCTGTGCTCGCTGGCCAAACGGAGGCCGAAGTCAAGACCGCACGCCGCGGTCTCGGCATTCGCCCGGTCTTCAAGCGCATCGACACCTGCGCCGCGGAGTTCGCGTCGCCGACCGCTTACATGTATTCGACCTACGCCGCGCCCTTCGCTGGCACGCCGGCGGATGAGGCTCTGCCGAGCAACCGCGACAAGGTGATCATTCTGGGCGGCGGGCCGAACCGCATCGGCCAAGGCATCGAGTTCGACTATTGCTGCTGTCATGCGGCCTTCGCTCTGAAGGACGCCGGCTACGAGACCATCATGGTCAACTGCAACCCGGAGACTGTGTCGACCGACTACGACACCTCGGACCGTCTCTATTTCGAGCCGCTGACCGCCGAGGACGTGCTCGAAATCATCGACACCGAGCGCGAGGCCGGGCGGCTGCATGGCGTCATCGTGCAGTTCGGCGGCCAGACTCCGCTGAAACTCGCCGGCGCGCTGGAAGCGGAAAAAGTGCCGATCTTGGGAACTTCGCCTGACATGATCGACCTCGCGGAAGACCGTGATCGGTTCAAGCGCCTGCTCGACCGGCTTGGCCTGAAACAGCCGAAGAACGGCATCGCCTATTCCGTGGAACAGGCCCGCCTTGTCGCCGCGGAAGTCGGCCTGCCGCTCGTCGTGCGCCCGTCCTACGTGCTCGGTGGCCGTGCGATGGCCATCATCCGCGACGAGGACGCGCTGTCGAGCTATCTGCTCGACAGCCTGCCCGCGCTTGTGCCGCATGACATCAAGGCCCGTTATCCCAACGACAAGACCGGCCAGATCAACACGCTACTCGGCAAGAACCCGCTCCTGTTCGATCGCTACCTCTCGGATGCCATCGAGGTCGACGTCGATGCGCTGTCAGATCGCCGGGGCGTCTATATCGCCGGCATTATGGAGCACATCGAGGAAGCGGGCATTCATTCGGGGGACAGCGCCTGCGCCCTGCCGCCGCACTCGCTCGATTCGAACCTCCTCTCCGAACTCGAGCGCCAGACAAAGGCGCTCGCGCTCGCGCTCGAAGTCGGCGGCCTGATGAACGTGCAATACGCCATCAAGGATGGCGCGATCTACGTGCTTGAGGTGAACCCACGCGCGTCGCGGACGGTACCTTTCGTCGCCAAGGTCATCGGTGAGCCCATCGCCAAGATCGCGGCGCGCGTCATGGCGGGCGAAGCCCTCGAGGTCTTCAACCTCAAGCCTAAGAAGCTGGAGCACATCGGGGTGAAGGAAGCGGTGTTCCCGTTCGCGCGCTTCCCCGGCGTCGACGTGCTGCTCGGGCCGGAGATGCGCTCGACCGGCGAGGTCATCGGCCTTGATCGGTCATTTGGCGTCGCCTTCGCCAAGAGCCAGCTCGGCGGTGGAACCAAGGTGCCGACCTCGGGCACGGTCTTCGTCTCGGTGAAGGATGTGGACAAGGAACGCATCCTGCCGACCGTGAAGCTCCTCACCGGCCTCGGCTTCAAGATCGTCGCGACCTCCGGCACGCAACGCTTTCTTGAGGATAAGGGCATCGTGGCGACGAGCATCAACAAGGTTCTCGAGGGGCGCCCACACGTCGTCGACGCCATCAAGAACGGCGGCATTCAGCTGGTCTTCAACACCACGGAAGGCGCCCAGGCTCTCTCGGATTCACGTTCGCTGCGTCGGGCCGCCCTCTTGCATAAGGTACCTTACTATACCACTCTTGCAGGCGCTGCCGCTGCCGCCGAGGGGATCAAGGCCTATCTCGATGGCGAACTGGAGGTGCGTGCATTGCAGGATTATTGGCCAGCCCGCAGTTGACCGACCGCCAATCGCGGCAAACAGAGTTTTCATTAATCCCGTCGCATCCCCGGTAGCCTAATATCCCGACCTGGAACCCCGGGTTCGGACCACCCCACGCAAGCGGTGGGGACGGCCGGGGGGCGACGTTGTATTGCGAGAGAAGGACGAATGGAGAAGATCCCGATGACCGCGGCGGGCTACGCTGCACTGGAGGCGGAGCTCAAGCAGCGCCAGCAGGAAGAGCGCCCGCGCATCATCCAGGCGATCGCAGAAGCGCGCGCGTTGGGCGATCTGTCTGAGAATGCCGAGTATCATGCGGCCAAGGAAGCCCAGGGGCTCAACGAAGGCCGCGTCCAGGAGCTCGAAGGCCTGATTTCTCGCGCTGATATCATCGATGTCAGCAAGCTCGACGGCGAGAGCGTGAAGTTCGGCGCGACGGTCACGCTCGTCGATGAGGACACCGAGGAAGAGCGGGTCTATCAGATCGTGGGTGAGCCCGAGGCAGACGTGCGCCGCGGCAAGATGTCGATCACGTCCCCTGTTGCTCGCGCGCTCATCGGCAAATCCGTGGGCGACACGGTCGAGGTCAATACGCCCGGCGGTGGCAAGTCCTACGAGATCGTCAAAGTCGCCTTCATCTAGCGCCTCGTGCGCCACAGAGTGAACGGTTCTGCGCTGAAGCGAACCGCGAGCCTGGACTTCGCGTTGAATGAGTGAGCAGGAGGGATCGTCATGGGTAGCGTATCACGTCGCACCGCCGCCGCCGGCATACTGGCAGCCCTCGCTCTGGCAGCTTGCGTGTCGAAAGGTGACGTCAGCCTTCCTGCCAATGTCGCCGCGACGTTGCAATATTCCACCATCGACGTGAATGTCTCCGCGTTGCAGGCCAAGGGGCTGCCCGAGTGGGCGGCCATCATCCAGCAGGCTACGACCGCCCAACTCACCAAGGAGTTCGCGGATCGGCGAACGACCGCCAAGAACGGCGCGACGTTGCAGGTCGTCATCACCGGCGTGACGCTGACGAGCTATGTTGGGGGCGACGGCGGTGATCTGCCCATGGATGGCGGCAGCTCGAACGACTATCTCGAAGGCGATGCTTTCGTTATCTCATCCACGGGCGAGACCCTCGCCAAGCAACACATTCTCCTCGCCTTGCCGGCAGAGGAAGCTGGCGCCTGGTACCTGCCGAATATTGATCAGTTGCGGCTTGTGAGCCTGTCCAAGAACTTCGCCCGGTGGGTGAAGAGCTACTTCCACAACTGACGCTTCACACCATTTCCTTGTCCGGAAAAGGCATGATCGGCGCATCCTTGACCTGATCAAGGGTGACGGCCGTGCGCACATTGCGCACATTGGGCAACCCGGTCAGTTCCAGAACAAAGGATTGGAAGGACTTGAGGTCCGGCGCGACACATTTCAGGAGATAGTCGATATCGCCGGACAGGGTCCAGCACTCCCGCACCAGCGGCCAGGCACGTATACGCGCTTCAAACTGGGCGAGATCGTTCTCGGCCTGACTTGCAAGATGGACCATCGCAAAGCAGGTCACCTCGTAGCCAAGCTGTCTTTCGTCAAGAATGGCGCGATAGCCCTTGATGAGCCCGGCTTCCTCGAGTGCGCGCACCCGCCTGAGGCAGGGAGGAGCGGACAGACCCGCGCGCTTAGCAAGCTCGACGTTCGTTATGCGTCCTTCGGACTGCAACTCCGCCAGGATTTTCCAGTCAGTATCGTCCAAAGTGAAACGCAAGGGGAAACCATCCCTTCCCGCAGGTGCGAAGGCTGTGTAGACCGATGAGCAGACTGACACAAGCGCGGCTGTCGGGCGATAGCCGACCATGCGCAGCCTAACCGGAGCCTGTCGTGATTCTGCCGGCTGATACAACGTCATGGGTGGTGACGGATGGCAAGATCGGCGACGAAGGACAGTGCCTCGCGATCGCAGAAGCGCTGGGCCTTACCCCCTCCGTTCGGCGGGTCGCGCCGCGCCCGCCGTTCTCCTGGGCGATGCCCTATGGACCGATCGATCCCCGCGAGGCACCATCGCGCCCCGGAAGCCCCATCGCGCCTCCGTTTCCTGACATTCTGATCGCCTCCGGCCGGCGCGCTATCGCCTATGTCAGGCATGTGAAACGCGCGTCGCGCGGCCGCACCTTCACCGTGATCCTCAAGGACCCGCGCACCGGCGCCGGTGCCGCCGATCTCATCTGGGTGCCGGCACATGATAGCCTGCGCGGCGAGAACGTGATCGCCACGCTCACAAGCCCGCATCGCATCACGACCGAACGCCTTGCCGCCGTGCGCGCAGCCCCACCCCGCTTTCTCGCGGACCTGACCGAACCGCGTGCCGCGGTGCTCGTGGGTGGCGACAGCCGGCACCACCGCTTCACAGCCGAGGACATCAGCCGTTTTGCCGATCTTCTCGGCGAGCTCGCCGCATCGGGCGTATCCCTCATGGTTACCCTGTCGCGACGGACGCCCCCTGCCCTCGCCGAGGCGGTCACGAAGATCGTCGCGCGGGCCAGGGGCTACATCTGGGATGGCCAAGGGGATAATCCCTATATAGCGCTGCTGGCGCTCGCCGATTCGGTCGTGGTGACAGCCGATTCGGCGAATATGGTCGCGGAAGCGGCGGTCACGGGAGTGCCGATCCTGGTTTATGAACCCTCTGGGGGCCACCGGAAGATTAAAGCGTTGCTGGAAGGCCTCACGTCCGCAGGAGCTGTGCGTCCTTTCGCCGGAAGGCTTGAACTGGGAGCATACCTACCATTAAATTCAACCGTGACTATAGCGGATGCGATCGTTGCTGCTTTCAAGCGGTATCGTTCAAATTTGTAACCCTTCTCGCGCCCTTCAGGCCGCACCCGCAGACAGCGTGTTGGGCTGCTGCGTTCTGGACCGGATCATGAGCCACACGCATAGTAAAGTTTTGATCGTCGGCTCCGGGCCGGCAGGCTATACGGCTGCGATCTATGCAGCGCGGGCAATGCTTGAGCCGGTATTGGTCACGGGACTGCAGCAGGGCGGGCAGCTTACGATCACGACGGATGTCGAGAACTATCCCGGCTTCGCGGATGTCATTCAGGGCCCGTGGCTCGTGGAACAGATGCGCCTTCAGGCAGAGCATGTCGGCACCAAGCTGATCAACGACCATGTTTCTTCGATCGACCTCAGCCGCCGGCCCTTCCAGGTCAAGGGCGACGGTGGCGACACCTATTCGGCGGACGCGCTGATCATCGCAACGGGTGCACAGGCCCGCTGGCTCGGCCTCCCGTCAGAGCAGAAATTTCAGGGTTTCGGCGTGTCAGCTTGCGCCACCTGCGACGGCTTTTTCTTCCGCAACAAGTCGGTCATCGTGGTTGGCGGCGGAAATACGGCTGTCGAGGAAGCGCTCTATCTCGCGCAGATCGCCGCGAAGGTCACGCTGGTGCATCGTCGTGACAGCCTGCGCGCCGAGCGGATTCTCCAGCAGCGGCTGTTCGAGCATCCACGCATCGAGGCCGTCTGGAACAGCGAGCTGCACGAAATTCGCGGCAATGAGGCGCCGCTGAACGTGACCGGTGTGCGCCTGCGCAATGTCCACACGGGCGAAGTCACCGAGCATGACACAGACGGCGTGTTCATCGCGATCGGCCACAAGCCCGCAAGCGAGCTCGTCGTTGGCCAGCTCGAGCTGACCCCCTCCGGCTATATTCGCACCGTGCCCGGTTCTACGGCGACGTCGGTACCAGGCGTGTTCGCTGCCGGAGACGTGACGGACGAAGTTTTCCGGCAAGCGGTTACAGCCGCGGGCCTCGGCTGCATGGCCGCGCTCGAGGCCGAGCGCTGGCTTGTCACGCGCGAAGCCGACCTTCGGGCGGCCGAATGATCACGCTCGATGACATCACAGTGATAACGAAGAAACGCCCGGGGGGCGGCCGTGGATTGGGACAAAGTTCGTATCTTCTATACCGTTGCCGAAGCGGGGAGCTTTACCCGGGCCGGCGATGATCTCGGCCTCAGCCAGTCTGCCGTCAGCCGGCAGGTCAGCGCTCTAGAGCGAGAGCTGAAGGCACCCCTGTTTCACCGCCATGCCCGCGGCCTCATCCTGACCGAGCAGGGCGAGCTTCTATTCCGTGCCGCGCGCGATATGACCATGCGGCTGGATTCCACCCGCGCCCGCCTCGCCGAATCCCGCGAACGGCCCTCCGGCAATCTGCGCGTCACGACGACGCTGGGCCTCGGCTCGCATTGGCTGACGCCGCGCCTCGGCGAATTCCTGGACCTTTACCCCGACGTGCGCGTGGAACTCATCCTGACCGATGAAGAGCTCGACCTCTCCATGCGCGAGGCCGACGTTGCTATCCGTCTGCGCCAGCCGGTGCAGGGGGATCTGATCCAGCGGCGGCTGTTCACCGTGCATTTCCACGTCTATGCGTCCACGGAGTATCTCAAGCGCTTCGGCCAGCCGGACAAGCTCGCCGATCTCGACAGTCACCGCATCCTGACATTCGGCGGCGCCATACCGCATTACCTCCTTGCCGCCCACTGGCTCGCGACGGCGGGTCGTGATGTCAAGGATCCGCGTGCTTATCACCTCGTGGTCAACAATATCACCGCGCTCAAGAAGGCGACGGAAAAGGGCTCCGGAATCGCCGTTCTTCCCGACTATCTCGTCGAGCCCGGACTCGGCCTCGTGCAGATCCTGACCGACGTCGAGATGCCATCCCTCGATAGCTACCTCGTCTTTCCGGAGGAAATGAAGAACGTGGCGCGCGTGCAGGTTTTCCGCGACTTCCTGATCAGCAAGGCCCAGCGCTGGACCTACTGATCGAGCAGCTTTGCAGGCGGGATGCCTAACCGCAGACTGTTGCGGTTTCGCATCCGAAATACCGCGTCATTACGCCGTCGGCGGCAGGCCCTGAGCGGGAACCCTTGAACACGACAGAAGCCAAGAGGGTGCCTGACCAACCCGTGGTTTTGGCAAATCCGTGCTCGCTGACGGGGCCGGATGACTCCTAGATCGTTTCGAGACGCAGCAGCTCGTCCGGCACATCTACATGCCTAAAAAATCAGCAGGTTGCGTCGCGCAATCGATCCATGCATCAGAGGGCAGACGTGGGTGCATCCCTCGCACCCTCACCGAAACAATGGGACGAGCCCAACAATCGGAATGTGCACCTCTCGTATGGACGCTAGATCGAATATTCCCCAAGCGATTCGCGGTATCAAAATACCAATTGCGTCTAATATGGACTGGTTTTAGCGTTAAACGCTGCTCCGAGAGAGAACCTCGTTAAATTTTTTTGAGCGGAGTCAACGCTTTCTTACCCTCGGACGCAGCCGCGCTCCGAATCCCGTAACGATCTAAAATAATTACATTTTCCGGCGCGCCTCGTCGCATGAAGGGCAAGCTTATGCCGGGATAAGGGAGACTTACCGACTAAATATGCGGCAACTGCATAGCAGTCATGCCACATGTTGCATTGCAAAAAGGCAGAAACTCAATCATATTGATCGTGGCTGAAGACGTTGGGCTCCGCACCACCTCCCGGCGTAGAGCTTGTTTTCGGCCGTTCCCCTCTGGAAGTGTTCTGACTACGGTCAGACATTAACTCGGGCCGGATTTCCCTAGCGGAGATCCGGCTCCTTTTCTTTGTGGGGTCTGCTTGAGCGTGCTAGGCGGTGTTCGATCCGGGTAAGGCCCAGGCCCAACCGTCTGCCACACCGCCCCTGCGGTACCGGAGCCCCTACATAAAGAGGCGCTCCCCTTCCATCCCCTTATACATGTCAGCCACGAACTCGCCGTAGCCGTTGTAGATCACGGTCGGCCGGTATTCGCCCGTGCCCAGTATCTCTTCGCGCGCCTGGCTCCAGCGTGGATGAGCGACATCGGGGTTCACGTTGGCCCAGAATCCGTATTCGGAATTTTGCAGGCTCTCCCAATAGCTGACCGGACGTTTTTCCGAGAAGGAAATGGCGACGATCGACTTGATGGACTTGAAGCCATATTTCCAGGGCGTCGCGAGCCTGATCGGCGCGCCCATCACCTTTGGCAATGGCTTCCCATAGGCACCGGTGACCATGAAGGTGAGTTCATTGGCCGCCTCGGCGATGGTGAGACCTTCCGTATAGGGCCAAGGATACCAGGTCTGCTTCTGCGCGGGCGCCACCTTCGGATTGAGGAAGGTCTTCATCACGACATATTTGGCCGAGCCGAGCGGTCGCGCCATATCGACCAGTGCGCGCATGGGGAAGCCCGTCCAAGGCACCGCCATCGACCATGCCTCGACGCAGCGATGGCGATAGAGGCGCTCCTCCAAGGTCACGCGCCGCAGGAGATCCTCGAAGGCGATCTCGAATGGCTTCTCCACGAGGCCGTCGATCTTGATCGTCCAGGGCGAGATCGGCAGCGCCTCGGCAGCCGAGGCCACACGCTTGGAGAAGCCGAACTCGTAGAAATTGTTGTAGTTGGTGTTGTAGCTCTCCGGCGTCACCGGCTGGGTGAGCTTGTAGCGATCGTTGCGGGGTGCTGGATAAGGACTGCCGGCGGCCAGTGCCGGCCCGCTCGCGGCCAGCGCCACCGCGGTACCGCCTGCCATGAAAGCACGGCGGTTGAGGAAGATCGCCTCTTCAACGGCTTCACGTTCGGGAATTTCCCAGCCACGTTTTGCTCGCACGAACATACACGGCCCCATCGCTGACAATGCTGCGCATTCTTGCCCCCGAGGAAGCGCTTCCCGCAGGCGAAGCGCAAATCACGTTCAGGTGCTTGATGCCGGGGAATGCCCGTCCAGAACGGCCTCCCGCAGGACCCGGCGCAGCACCTTGCCGACGTTGGACTTCGGCAGGCTGTCGCAGAAGGTGATTTGCCGCGGCATCTTGTAAGCTGTGAGCGACTGCCGCGCGAAGGTCCGGATCTCTTCTTCGGTGAGGCTTGGATCCCTCCGCACGATGTACGCCGCAACCATCTCGCCGGACTGGGGATCCGGCAGCCCGATCACAGCCGCCTCCAGCACCTTCGGATGCCGCACCAGCACATCCTCCACCTCGGTAGGATAGACGTTGAAGCCCGAGACGATCACCATATCCTTGATGCGATCGACGATCCGCAAAGCGCCGTCCGTTTCCATGACCGCCAGGTCGCCGGTCCGGAAAAAGCCATCCGCCGTCATCACCGCAGCGGTCGCGTCGGGGTGCCGCCAGTAGCCGGCCATCACCTGCGGGCCGCGCACGCAGAGTTCGCCGACATCGCCGATCGGCAGGTTGTCGCTAGCCCCGGGCGCGCGAATAACCACATCGGTCGACGGCAGGGGATAGCCGATCGTGCCCGTGAAGGCCTCGATGTCGAGCCGATTCACGGACACCACAGGCGACGTCTCCGAGAGACCATAGCCCTCGATGATCGGCTGGCCGGTCAACTCCTTCCAACGCTCTGCAACGGCCGCCTGGGTTGCCATGCCTCCTGACACGCAGAACGCAAGCCGCGAGAAGTCGATCTCCTTCGCTCCGGGATGGTTCAGAATGGCATTGAACAAGGTGTTCACACCACAGAGCATCGTAAAGCGCTCTTTCTTGAGGGTCTTCACGAGGCCCGCTATGTCACGCGGGTTGGCGATCAGAAGCGAGCAGGCGCCACAGACGAAGCGGCTGATACAACAGGCTGTCAGCGAGAAGATGTGATAAAGCGGCAATGCCGTCACCATCACCTGGCCTTCCATGTCATCCGGCACCCAGGCCCCCACCCAGGCGCGGATCTGGGCGACATTGGCGACGATGTTGCGGTGGGTGAGCATCGCGCCCTTCGGCGTCCCCGTGGTCCCGCCCGTATACTGGAGAAAAGCCACGTCCTCACCGGTCAAGGCGACAGGTGATGCGTGCCGGCCGGAGCCCGCCATGATGGCGCTGAACTTGTGGTGTCCCGGCAAGGCAAAAGGCGGCACGGCTCGCTTTACACGGCGCGACACCGCATTGATGAGGTGGCCCTTCCACCCCATGAGATCTCCGGGCGCCACGATGACAATGGCGTCCAGCGCAAGGTCCGGGCGCGCCATCTCGACCGTGTGAGCAAAATTCTCCAGGACGAACAATGCGCGCGCGCCCGCGTCCTTGAGTTGATGGGTCAGCTCGGTCGCGGTGTAGAGCGGATTGACGTTGACAACGGTGTAGCCGCCCCGGATGGCGCCAATCATCACCGCCGGGAAGGCGAGAACGTTCGGCATCATGATGGCGATCCGGTCGCCCTTCACGAAACCCTGCGCCTGCAGCCAGGCGGTCACCTTGTCCGCCGCTTGCCCCAGGGCCCGATAGCTCAACGTCGAGCCGAAGCTCTTGAAGGCCGGGCGATTGTCGAACTGACCGATCGCCTTGCTGAACAGATCAGCCAGCGTGCCCTGCGGCTCTATCGCATGAGGGACGGAGGCTGGATAGGCAGAGAACCAGGGCGACCTCTCATTCGCGGCGAGACGTAACTCGCCTGCCCTCTCCTCGCGCGCCATCCCTTGCCTTTCCGCTCTTGTTCTTGCGCGGCGCATGCCGAGCCGGGCGATAGACTAACCCGCCAAAGCCAGAGCGCAATCGCCGTTGCAACATCGAGGGACATCATCCTCTGTGATGATTGACCAAGAGTTGGCGCCCGAAGGCCTTTCGGTATCCGGGCGCTTCATGAGATCAGCCGCTCAAGCCGTAACGCCTGTATCAGGCATGGGCGGCCTGCTGCGCCACGATCTCGGCGGCCTTGCCTGTGAGTTCCGCAAAATGGTCGAAGCTTGAGGAGAAGGTCCCGACCCCCTGCGTGGCGGAGCGCAGCTCAATGATCATGTCGCCGATCTCCGCTTCCGGAATATGGGCCTTCACCATATCCCATCCGTCCCAGCCCGGCCGCTTGTCGTATCCCAGGATCTGACCCCGGCGCGCCGAGATCAGGCCGGTGATCTTCACCATGACCTCGGACGGCACCGCGAGCTCAACGCCGAGCACGGGCTCAAGGAGAACCGGATTGGCCTTGGGCAGGGCGTCGGCGATCGCGAGACGGGCGGCGGCTCGAAAAGCCATGTCTGAGGAATCGACCGTATGGTAGGAGCCATCCTTGAGGGTGACCTCGACATCGACCACGGGAAAGCCGAGCGGTCCTTTGCCTGTCGCCTCACGCACACCCGCTTCCACGGACGAGATATACTGGCGGGGGATGACGCCGCCGCTGATCATATCCGCGAATATCATGCCTTCGCCGCGATTGAGCGGCGCGATGTCGATGACCACGTCGCCATACTGGCCGTGACCGCCCGACTGCTTCTTGTGTCGTCCCCGCGCGGAGGCTGTGTTCCGAATGGTCTCGCGATAGGCGACCTGCGGCTTGCGCACGGCAACCTGCACGCCATAGCGATTAGCGAGACGTTCGAGCGCGACCCGCAGATGCATCTCGCCCTGCCCGGCCAGCCGCAGCTCTCCAAGCTCAGGCCGCTGCTCCACGACAAGCGACGGATCGTCTTCCATGAGCTTGGCGAGCGCCGCCGACAAGCGCACATCGTCCTTGCGGTCGGTCGTCACCAGCGCACAGGCATAGACCGGCTGCGGCGCCGCGATGCTCACGAGAGGCTCCGGCGCTATCCGCCCCGCGCCAAGCGTTTCCCCCGTCGCAATACCTTCAAGCCGTGCCAGGGCCACGGTGTCCCCGAGGCCTGCGGTCGGCAATCGGGTGGTTGCCCCGCCGTTCTGGCGTAGAATGCCGGCAATGCGGGCCTCGTTGCCGCCCGAGCCCGTTACCGTATCCCCTTCCGCCAAACTTCCGCGCAGCACCCGCACGAGCGAAAGCTTGCCGCCTTGCGCCAGATGCGTGGTCTTCATCACCTGGGCAAGCGCGGGCCCATCCGGCCCGACGCCAAGACGTTTGGCGACCGCTTCGACGCCTGGCACCTCGTGCCGCAACGCCTTGAGCAAACGCGTGACGCCGTTGCCGCGCTCGCTCGCGCCGATGAGCACAGGCACGACATGCTGCTCCCGCAACTCGCGCGCCAGATCATCGAAAACGCGGTCGCGCGGTGGCTCGATCTCGTCGAGCAGCGCCTCCATCAGCGTGTCGTCATAGTCCGCAAGCTTCTCGAGCATTGAGAAGCGTGCCTCCTTCTCGGCGGACAGCTCGGTTTCCGGCAGGTCAACAACCTCGCTCGCCGCATGCTCGCGATAGATGAAGGCGCGCTCCAGGGCGAGATCGATGAAGCCGACCGCAATGCCGTCATTCCAGATCGGAATCTGACGCATCAGCAGCGGCGTACGCGATGCCGCCTGCAGCAAGCCGAGAGCATCCCGCACCTCCATCGACGATGTATCAACTTTGTTGAGGAAGATGAGGCGCGGAATGCCCGCCTCCTCTAGTTCCCTTAACACCACCTCAAGAGCATGCAGTTTGCGGACATCCGCCTCGCAGACGACGATCGCCGCGTCGCAGGCGGGCAGCACCGCACACATGTCATGGCGGAATTCGAGAGATCCTGGGCAATCGATGAACGTATAGCTCTCGCCCAGGAATTCCAGCGAAGCGATATTGGCTTCGACGCTCATCAAATGAGCGCGGGCTTCCGGACTGGCGTCACCCACCGTGTTGCCATCGGCAACGCGGCCCTGACGATCGAGCGCCCCGGCCCGTGCCAGCAGCGCCTCCAACAACGTTGTCTTACCACTTTGCTGGGGACCTACGATGGCAACGCATCGTGGCCCAGCGGATACTCTCCCGCCTTGAGCTCCCATGGCATTCTCCTCTCCAGCCCAATCCCTGCCGGGGACCGCAATGCCCCCGCAGTCGTGCCTGGTACCCGCGCGCCCGCATCACGCCGGACGCGCATGGGTGTGAGAATGTGTCCAAGGTGCGGAAAAGCGCCCAATAGGATCGCCATTCTCGCGGGCTCTTGACGGCCCAGAACGACGATCGTCTCGCTAACGAGCGCGAGAATCAAGCGCCGCGTTGGAGCGGCACATCGGATAGGAATGGCAGCGCCCGCCCACCTCTAGGACGACGCAGGCCCTGCTTTCCGAAATCAGCGGACGCTATGAAGCTGAAGGTCAGCGACGCCCAAGGCGAGATTGAAGCCCTGCTGGCCTTGAATCGAAAGGGGCTGCAGGCTGATTGAACGGCGGGACCCGCCAACGAGCACATTGGCGCCCACTCCGCCAACGACAGTAGCCTCACCCGAAACGCCCGCATAGGTCCCGGCCAGCATCCCGCGCGTCGTTCGGTTTCCGGTGGAGTACACGTCCCAGATCAAGGTGCCGCCGGTGGTGGCGCCGATATCGAGGCCGAACTTGCGGATCGTGCCAGCGTAATGGTCACGCCGCCCGCCCGTACCCCGGAACACGCAGCTCAACGCCTTTGAGGACGTGATGATGAAACCCGCCCCGCCGGAAACGGAGCAAGTGAGCCGGCCGACGCGGACATTGCCGCCGCTCTGGGCTTCGGCCACAGTCGTAAACACCGGCGCGGACGCCACTACTGCACCGACGAACGCCATACCGAGGGCCCGTACGAATGTCTTTCTTGCGACGCTACCCAATCCCATAAGCCCCTCCTGCCGAGCGCAGTTCTCGCTAAGTACAATTTTTGCCAAGTACAATTTTGCCGAGGCCGGTTTTTGCCGAGGTCAGTTTTGCGAAGTGCAGTTTTGAAGAGTGCCTTCTACGCCGCCCAAACGTCTGACAACGAGCGGGGCAGCCGGGAGTTCCACGCCGGCTGCTCAAAGTTCTCAGCGCAGCTCGGCGCAGAAGCGCTGAATGCGCGAGCAGGCGTCCTCGAGCTTGTCGATCGAGGTCGCGTAGCTGATGCGCAGGTTCGGCCCGAGCCCGAAGGACGACCCATGCACCGCGGCGACGCCCTCCGTCGCGAGCAGTTCCATCACGAAATCCTCGTCCGTCTCGATGACCTTGCCCGAAGGCGCGGTCTTGCCGATCAGTGGCGCACAGGACGGATAGACATAGAAGGCACCTTCCGGTGTCGGGCAGCTGAGCCCGCGGGCCTGGTTGAGCATGGATACAACCAGCGCGCGTCGCTCCTCGAAGGCTTTGCGGAACACGCCGAGGTGATCCTGCGGCCCGTCCAGCGCCTCAACAGCCGCCCATTGGGCGATCGAGCAGGCACCCGATGTCTGCTGGCCCTGCACCATGTCCATGGCCCTGATGAGATGCTCCGGCCCGGCGGCATAGCCGATACGCCAGCCGGTCATCGCATAGGCTTTCGACACGCCGTTCATGGTCAGCGTGCGCTCGTAGAGGGAAGGCTCGACTTGCGCGGGGGTCACGAACTTGAAATCGCCGTAGACAAGATGCTCGTACATGTCGTCGGTCAGGACCCAGACATGGGGATGACGGACGAGCACGTCGGTGATCGCCTTCATTTCTTCATAGGAATAGGCCGCACCCGAGGGATTGGAGGGCGAGTTCAGTAGCACCCACTTGGTCTTCGGCGTCAGCGCTCGCTCAAGATCTGCAGCCTGCAGCTTGAAGTTATTGTCGATCGTCGTAAGCACCGGCACGGGCGTGCCGCCGCAGAGCACCACGATCTCCGGATAGCTCACCCAGTACGGGGCCGGAATGACGACCTCATCGCCTGCATTCAGCGTAGCGAGGAAAGCGTTGTAGATGACGTGTTTACCGCCGGTGCCCACGATCACCTGGGAAGGCTTGTAGTCGAGCTCATTTTCGCGCTTGAACTTGCGCGTGATCGCTTCCCGGAGCGGCAGAATTCCCGGAACGGGCGTATACTTCGTCTCGCCGCGCCGGATGGCGGAGATTGCCGCTTCCTTGATATTGTCAGGCGTATCGAAATCCGGCTCGCCGACGGACAGTGAAATCACGTCGCGTCCGGTCGCTTTCAGGTCGCGGGCTTTCTGCGTCAGCATGATCGTAGCGGACGGCTTGATGCGCGACAGAGCATCGGCAAGAAAGGCCATGGACCTGCACTCCTTCAAAGATGCGTGAAAAGGCGCCGGACACTAGTCCGCCGAGGGCTTCCGCGCAAGCTATTGCAAGCAGCACGGCGACGATTCCGGGAACTTTCCATTAACCCCGCCGTTCACTTCCGGAAGCCAGGCTAAACGGCATCTGCCATTGTGTGCCATCGCACGACAATTGGTTGCGGATGGATCTAATGTCTGGTCAGTCTCACACGGGCTCAGGGGAGCTCATCATGCGTCTTAGTGATCCTATCCGAATGTCGGATATTCGTAAGTCCAACAACGCGGCTGGCAGCATGTCCCGCGTCGAAGTAGCCCGGCAGTTCAAGATGTCGTTGATGCTGGTCGTCGTGCTGACCGTTGCGACGATCGCCGTAACGGCAATCAATCATATCGCGTCGACGAATACAGTGCGGGGGCCTGAAGGGGCGGTAACGCGCGTATCCTGACATCAATAAAACAAGCGCCGAATGAAGAGCATCTCCTGAACTTCGGCGCATCCATTCCCACAACCACTCGCAAAATATTGATCCCAGGCACATGAACAGCTGGGATCTTTGAATAGATCTTCTCCTTTATGCCCTGTATGCGAAGGTCATGGCATGGCGGATGCATGGGCGGCCGAAGCCTCGACCGTCCGAGCGGGGAGAGATCTGATGCGGATGATCCTGTGGGGATTGACCTTCCTTGGCACGGCTTTCCTGTCCATCGTGCCGGCGGTAGCTCAGGCTACGCCGGAACGTCAGCAGCTTGGACGCCTTACCCTCGAAACCGTCGCGCGCGGGCTCGATCATCCTTGGAGCCTGGCGTTCTTGCCGGACGGCCGCATGCTCGTCACTGAGCGCGGCGGGCGCTTGCGGTTGGTCGGGAGGGGAGAAGCAGGTACGGTCGCAGGAATTCCGGACGTGAGGGCGCGCGGCCAGGGGGGCCTTCTCGACGTGGCGCTCGACCCGGATTTCAATACCAATCGCTTGATCTATCTCACCTACGCCGAGCCGCGCGAAGGCGGGCTCGGCGGAACGGCTGTTGCCCGCGGCAAGCTGGACCAGGAGGCCTCGCGTCTGAGTGACGTTGAGGTGATCTTTCGGCAAGAGCCTGGCTATTCCGGGAACAACCACTTCGGCTCCCGTCTCGCCTTCGCCCCGGATGGCACGCTCTTCGTGACCCTGGGGGAGCGCTTCGACCTGCGGGACAAAGCGCAGGATCTCGACAACCATCTCGGCAAGGTCGTGCGAATCAATCGCGACGGCAGCGTTCCGCGCGACAATCCCTTCGTGAGCCGCAGCGGCGCGAAGCCGGAGATCTGGACATACGGCCATCGCAACCCGCAGTCGGCAGCCATCAATCCTCGCACCAACGTTCTCTGGACAATCGAGCACGGCGCGCGTGGCGGCGATGAGATCAATATCTCGAAGAAAGGCGCCAACTACGGCTGGCCCGTGATAGGCTTCGGCACTCACTATAGCGGCGCCAAGATTGGTGTCGGCAGCGCTCAGAAGGGCATGGAGCAGCCGGTCTTCTATTGGGATCCGTCGATCGCGCCTTCTGGCATGGTGTTCTACACCGGGGATCGTTATCCCGGCTGGCAAAACAGCCTCTTCACCGGGGCGCTCGCTGGCCAGATGTTGGTCAGGCTCCAGCTTCAGGGCGATCGTGTGATTCGCGAGGAACGCCTTCTCACGGACCTCGGCGCGCGTATACGCGACGTGCGCCAAGGGCCGGACGGGCTTCTTTATATTCTGACCGACGAGAGCAATGGGCGCCTTTTGAGAATCATCCCGGCGGGCTCTTGAAGATGAAAGAGGCGCCGAGCGCGATCAGCGCGAAGCCGATACCGTGGTTGATGGTCAGCGGCTGCTTGAGAACCGTGACCGAAAATCCCGCAAAAACAACCAGCGTGATGACTTCCTGGATCGTCTTGAGCTGGGCGGCGGAATAGACCGCCGAGCCGAAGCGGTTCGCCGGGACGGCTAGGCAATATTCGAAGAAGGCAATGCCCCAGCTCACCAGAATCACCGCCCACAAGGGAGCTGATTTGTAGTTGAGGTGACCGTACCACGCGACGGTCATGAATACGTTGGATAGCAGGAGAAGGACGATGGGCAGGAGAGCAGCCATAGAGGGCTGAGCGAACAACTGGGGCATAGAGCGCTCGAATGAGTGAGACCGAGGCGCTCACAATAGAGCTTTGCCGAGCCCTGGCTACGCTTCCGTCGTGCATATAGCCACCCTGGTTCCCGAGACTACTGAAGCCCCCTGAATGTCAGCCGCAGCATAGCTGAGGCGTCGAGTTGCCCGGTGGCATTCGCCGCTACCGGAATGGAATAGCCAAGGCGGGTATCGACTTTCGCGCTCACCCAATCCTCGTCGGTGCCAAAAACACGAGCGGTGGCGGTCACGCCCGGCTTGACCGTCGTGGCCCCCCACCGGTCGCTGCTGGTTGGCTGATAGGAGGATGATACCGAGACCTGGGGCGTCAGCAGCCAATCACCATCGCTCGACCCGCGGCGATAGCCGAGACGCAGATCCATTTCCTGATTACGTCCGCCTTGCATATCTACGCGCCCGGTCGTCGAGCCGGACCACACAAAGCCGCGGGCGCTCTCGGCCGCCTGTCTCTTCAGCGTCCATCCCCAGCGCGCATCCGCTTGCCGCCACGAACCGCCATCGGTGGCGACTTCCGTGGAGAAACTCACATTGCCGCCGGCACCCACCGACATGCCCAGCGCCCGTTCCGACGGCTGAGGGACGCCGGGAAGCGCAATCACGCCAGCAGAACGCCTTGTCGTCACTCCGCGTGCAATCGGCGCCACGCGCCATTCCGGGCGCAGAGCACGCTGTCCGGCGGGCAAACGGTAAGGTGTCAAGCCCGCGAGATTGGGCAGTTGAATGTCAGCGAGCTGCCCCGGATCGAAAAAGTCATTCTCGTTTTCGGCATGCCCCTCGTCAGCACGAGCAGCGGCGCCGCTGAGGTCCCCCTCCGACGCGAAGCACTGGGACGGGAGTTCAAAATCCTCGATGGTGATGCCTTTGAACGTGGCCAGATCGAGCGACGACAAGCGCTCCGGCGTGCGCCCCTCGGCATGCGCGTCGGGCGTCCGCCCCTCGTCTTGCGTTGGTCCCGCAGCGGTTTGCGCGAGGGCTCCACTCGCAACTCCGGCCGCGCCCAAACCGGTCAAGACACTCAATACCACAACCGCGGTGCGCGATCGGTTTGGAGCGCTAAGTGGTCGCATGGCTGGTCAAAACCTCTCACATCACTCACGCCAGGGACGCGGGCTATCCTCCTCGCAGCCGCGCGGCCTCGTGCACTCGCCCCGGCAGAAGCGGGGCAAATTCAGATCTATTTGGCATCTAGCAGCAGTGCAGACCGGCTCAGGTGCGCCTACGCACCTGCCAAGGGATCGCCGCAGCGACCAGCCGTTTGCCGATGCTGCAGTGCAACACAGAGCGATCACCGATGCAAGACCGCCGGCGCATGTCGTTCGGCGCAGCGCGTGCATGGTAAATGGACTGTTAAGCAAAGACCATCACGACGGAGACCCAGAGCGGTCTATCCGAAGCGCAGTTTCATGCTGATGATAATAAGCATGAGCAATAGCGTCACGAGATTAGCGGCGATGAGCGGCCAGCTCCCTACGAGCAGCCCGTACACCAGCCACAAAAAAACGCCGCTGGCGAAAGCAACCTGCGTGAAGAGCGAGAGGGCGCGCGTATCGCGGGTACGGACGATCCGGATGGCCTGGGGCAACCAGCACAACGTGGTCAACGCTGCAGCGAGGGCGCCAAGGCTTTCGATGAGCAACGCCGTCGGCATGAGTACACCCCGCGACGGCAGGAGGAAAAATGGCGGCACCGCCGACCGCATCGCAGGTATTGCCACGACGCATGATGCCGGGCAACGTCGTGCTGGCGTCACGAGCGACTTTCAGCACATCGTCACGATATCAAGCCTGACATGGGCTTCACCAGCCCGCTTTCGGGGAAGACGTCCCGGGCGAGGACCGTAGCCGAGACACCGAAGAGATCAATGAGCAGGCCCTTCGTGACCGCGCGCAGGTCCGTGGTTGCGAGGAGGTCACGACCTTCGTAAAGCTCGGAATCCTTCAGTCCCGGCCAATCGGCGATCACCCGGCCGCCCTTGATCGCGCCTCCGGCAAGGAAGGAAACCGTCCCCGTGCCGTGGTCCGTCCCCTCCGTGCCGTTGATCCGCGCCGTGCGACCGAATTCCGTCACGACCATCACCACGGTGTCGGACCAGCGCTGGCCAAGCCCGGTCTCAAGCGCCGCGATAGCACCATCGAGCCCACCGAGGAGTTGCGCAAGCCGGCCTGTCGCTCCGCCCTCGCGGGCATGGGTATCCCACCCTTCGAAAGCCATCGCTGCGATACGAGGGCCATCGTCCGCCGCCAGGAGCCGCGCCGCCCCCTCGGCGATCTGCCGCATGCCCTGCGGGGTGTCGGGGCCGCCGCGCCGCCCTCCCATCTTGCCGGTCGGACCAAGGCTGGCGAGCGCCAGCCTCTCAGTGTCGACACCGCGCATAAGCGCCTGCGCGAGCACCGGATCGGTCTGTCCGTAAAGGTCCATCAGCCGCCGGGCAAGATCGTCACCCGCGGGCGGCAGGCTCGGCGGCGCCCAGCCGAGCACGGGGGCCGCGCCCCGGACGACGAGTGGCGCCACCGCGCCGACGCCAAGGCAGCCACGACGTGCCACCGCCTCGCCCTCAGGCAGAGCCGCGACGAGCCGGTTGAGCCAGCCACTGTCGGTACGTCCGACACCCGCCTGCCCGCTTTCCAGCACGTCCTGCCCGTCGAAATGTGAGCGGTCGCGATAGGCAGTCGCCACGGCATGGACGACCGCAGCCTGGCCTTTTCCGTAAAGCCGCGCGAAATGCGGCATCGCCGGATGGAGCGCGAAGAAGCCGTCGAGCGGGATCGCGGGGTTCGGCCCGCCCCGTTCAAGGGCGAGGTCGCCATGGAGGCCCGCGTAATCCGGATCGCCGATCGGCGCCACCGCGGCGAGGCCATCCATCGCGCCCCGCAGCACGATGCAGATGAAACGCACGTCGCGCCCACCAGCGGCATACGCGAAGCGCGGCATGAAGGACCAGCCGAACAAAGCCCCTGCCGTGCCCAGAATGGCGCGGCGCGACGGAGTGATGGTTTCGCAGATCTCGCTCATCGCAGATCCTTCCGGAGAAAACGGCGTCGACACGCCATCGACGAAGTCAGCGCCATTGGAACTCAGGCGCCATGAACAACAGGGCAAGGCCTTGGGCGCGGCTGTCGGCCCGGGAGACCGCGACGCGCGTCGCCTGGGACGCGAGCGGCCCGAGCACGCCGGCGAGCACATCATTGGGGTTGCGCGTTCCCGGCGCCTGCCGCCCCAGCATGGCCGCCGTCTCGAGCCGTGATGTCATCCCCTCGGGGGAGATCCACGCGTCTGTCGTGTCGGGAAAGCCATTCGGCCCCGACGGGTCCCACAACCCCTGCCCCATGGCATTGAGGGCCGACAGGAGCGGACTGATCTCCCTCGGCGCGTGGACGCCCGAACGGCCTGTGGCACGAAGGCCCGCGATCAGGAATTCATACGGAAGGCGCGGCTTGCGCATGTCCTCGCTCCAAGCCTCCGGCGCTTCGATGAGAGTGAGGGACACAGCCGCGAGGTCGCCATCGGTGTCGATGAACGACCGCTCCAGCCGGCGCACCAGCTTGGGATCCGGCGCATCAGCCGTGAAATGACGCGCGAGCTTGCGGGCGATGTGGCGCGCGGTGGCTGGGTGACGGGCAAGATCGAGCAGCGCCATCTGCCCTTGGACCGCCCCGCCGGCACGGTAGCTCGTACCGAGTACAGTGTGGTCCCCCGGCTCGTGCTGATAGGCGCTGAAGATGAAGCGGCCCTGCACGCGATTGGGTGAATCGTTGTAAGCGACTGACCAGCCGGTGATAGCGCGCGCCAGGCTTGTCACGTCGGCTTGGCTGTAGCCGGAGCCAACGCCGAGCGTGTGGAGCTCAAGGATCTCCCGTGCCAGGTTCTCGTTGAGCCCCTTGCCCTGCTTCTTCCCAGCCTGCGACTGGGGGCCGACGGACTGCTGATTGTCGAGATACATGAGCATGGCGGGATGGGTTTCCACCGCCAGCAGCATGTCGGAAAAGCGGCCGAGCACATAGGGACGAATGGCCTCGCGCTCGAAGGCGCCAGCCAGTGTCTTGACTTGTCCGCCCTTCGACGTCGCCACGGCGAAGTGGTTGGACCAGAATAGCGCCAGCCGCTCGACAAACCCGATCGCGGGCTCCAGTCCGTAGCCCATGCGCACAGACGCTTCAGTCAGGAAAGTCGTTTGCGGGATGGTGCTGCCGGGCACCCGCAACGGCCCCACCGGCTTGTTGGGCTCCATACCGCCCACCCTCAGCCCGGGAGTGCCGGGCTCAGGTGTCGGCGGCCGGGCCGGATCAGGACGCACCGGCATGCGCGCGATGCGGAGGAAATCCTCCTGCTCGCGCCAGGCACGGAACAAGGCGCCGCTTGTCTGAAGCCCACCGCCGCCCGGCGGCAACACGGGGCCAGCGCTCAACCCCGCACGGACTTCTGCGCGCAATCTCTCGCGGATGTCATCGGCAATCGCGTCAAGACCATCCGCTCCGACGCCAAGCCCGAAGCGATTGGCTCCAAATACCGCCAGCCGCCTGTCCCGTTCGCTTGCCATACCCTGCTTCTCCGCCACAGAGAGCATTTCGAGGACGGAAGCCTGCCAAAGTGGAGCCCGCGCAGTCGTCCCAGTCCAAGACCGGCATTCCTGCCGCACTGGTTGGCGAATGGCGCCATCCGGTGCACACGCCCCAAGCATTAAACCCGCTCAACACCGCGGCCAACCGCCGATCCAGAGACCAGCATGGTGCCGTTACACCCCATTACCTCAGGATGTCAGGAAGATGAACTTTTCGTCATCTCGCGATTGTGACCGGCCCCAAGAATAGCCAGGCTCCCGCTTGCCCTGGGGCGGCGTCAGATCCGTAAGTCCCCGCGCCGTACTGCGAAAATACTGCTTCCGCCGAACCCATGCCACAGCCGTTCCGGGATATTGGCGTCGCGCAACACATCGGCTGGAAAATTGCGGGTGGCGTCATAGGCGCTGTCCATGTGGAAGAGCATCCCGAGCGTTTCGGCGATGAAGGCGCGCCCGAAATGTCGACGATGGCCATAATCGCCGAATCGCTGCGGATTGATCGTTTCCGGCCGGGTGATCTCCTCCCAGTAGTCGTCTCCGACGATGGGGACCGAGAAGAGCATCACCCCGTCGGGTTTGAGCGACCGGGTGAGCTGGGTCAGCACGACGGTGTAGTTGCAGGCGATATGTTCGAGCACATGGTTGTGCACGATGAGATCGAAGCTGTCGGATTTGAGGTGAAAGCCATCGCGGCAGAGATCAAAGGCACCGACCGGCACGCCGACGTCGGCATAGGCATCCGGCGCGATATCGACGGCGCGATAGTTTTCGCGGCCTATCTCCTGCAATAGCTTTGCGAGCCCGCGCTCCGGCGCGAAATGCAGGATATGCGCGCCTTCAGCGAGGCCTAGCGCCTTTATATGCAAGGCAGCCTTGCGGGTGCGCTCCAGTGAGCCGCAAGCGGCGCAGCGCGCGAGAGGCCGCTTCGGCATGTCGAGGAACGCTGTGCCGCCACAGATATTGCAATGCATTGGGATGTTCCACAGACAGATACTACTGCGAGAGCGAAGTCAGGATCAAAACGCTGGAGCCGAACACGACCAACCTGGCTTCGCAACATACAACATTTTGCGTCACGCACCTTAAAAAAAGCCAAGGCTAAGCTTCCGAATCCTTAGCCGCTGCGTCTTTTTTACCCCCATGCGTTCGAATGTCCGGATCGTCACCTTCACAGGTGACGGCGATGTTGACAAAAGCCCATTGTGACATCAGATGCGGTGACGAGCAGAAAGAAGCGAGATGTCTCAAGCAACGCGGCGGTTCACTTTACGGGAGCAGACCCGTCTCGCTCACGCACGCGTGGACACGCAAGTTGGCTCGTTCGAGCGACTGGAAGACTATATCAGGTATATTCAGGGAATGGCAAAGTTCAGGCTGCCGATCGAGCGCCGCCTGGACCTGACGGCCTGGCCGGAAGCCTGGGGCTCCTGGCGCCCCCGGATGATCGGAAGCTTTCTTCGACAGGATCTGCGCGATCTGGGTCTGCACGCCGATGAGCCGGCAGCCGCGTCAGCGAAAATCTCGAGCGAGGCGGAGCTTCTGGGGACGTTGTACGTTATTATTGGGTCCAATCTCGGAGCCCAAATCCTGTACAAGCGCGCTGATGCAATCGGATTAAGTGAAAACAGAGGCGCCCGGCATCTCTCCGTACAAGCTCGCGGGCTCAACGATTGGCGCGCCTTCACGGCGCTCCTGGATCAGGTCAATCCTATCGATATGGAAGCGACAATAGGGGCTGCACGGGCTGTCTTCGGCGCTGCGGAACGAGCCTTCAGTGAAACGGCGCCCACCGGCACCGATGACATGCGCCGGGGACGACTTGCCGATGCCGTTTAAACGGACAATGGCCCATCGGAGCTCTTCGGTCGACCTGACCAACTGTGACCGGGAGCCAATCCATATACCGGGCAGCATCCAGCCGCATGGTTGCCTACTTGCCTGTGACGTCAACGCGGCCGTCGTGTTACGGCACTCGGCAAACGCTCCCGAGATGCTGGGGCTGTCTGATTCCGACTTGAATAACGCTCCTCTGGATAGCGTTCTCGGCTCCCAAGCCACGCACGCCCTGCGCAATGCCTTGACCACATCGAGCGGAGCGGCTCGACCGTCCCTTCTTTTTGACATTGCCCTAGCGGATGAACGCCGCTTCGATGTTGCCATTCACCGCCACAAGGCCACGGTCGTCATTGAATTTGAGCCGAGGCAGACGGTTGCTTCACCGCTTGAGCTTGCGCGTCAGCTCATCAGTCGCATCAGCGACGTAACTGAAGTCGACAAGCTGATCGACAAGACATCCAAACTGGTCCGCGCGTTGTTGGGCTACGATCGGGTGATGATCTATCGCTTCGAGCAGGACGGTGCCGGCAAGGTCGTCAGCGAAGCAAAGCGGTCGGATCTCGAAAGTTTTCTGGGACAGTATTTTCCAGCCGGCGACATCCCCAAGCAGGCACGCGAGCTCTATCTGCGCAATACAATTCGCATCATTTCCGACGCGAGTGGCTTGCGCGTGCCCATCGTGCCGGAACTCGACGCATCCGGCGAACCGCTCGACCTGTCTTACGCGCACCTGCGCAGCGTCTCGCCTGTCCACTGCGAGTATCTGCGCAACATGGGCGTTGCCGCCTCGATGTCCATTTCGGTCATCATAGACGGAAAGCTTTGGGGTCTTATTGCCTGTCACCACTACACGCCCCGTGTTCTGCCAATGGCGCAGCGGGTTTCCGCCGAGATGTTCGGGGAATTTTTTTCCCTGCACCTGCATGTGCTGAAGCAAAAACGCAAGCTCGAGACGGCAACTACCGCGCGAGATGCGCTCGATCGCTTCTTGCAGGCCGCCTCCCACTACGCGGACATCGAGAGCCTCCTGCGCGACAACCTGCCGGATTTCATGCGGCTGATGCCGTGCAATGGCGTCGGCCTTTGGATGAACGGAACCTGGAACAGCTACGGCACGACCCCACCCCTCGATGCGCTGCCGGAGATCACCAAATTTGTCGGCGATGTCGCGGAGGGAAAAGTCTGGGCCACCCACACTCTGCCGCAACGCCTTCCCTCCGCGGCGGACTATGAGGAGATCGCCTCCGGCCTTCTCGCTATCCCGCTCTCGCAAACGCCGCGCGACTACCTTTTCTTCTTCCGGAAGGAGTTCGTGCAGACACTCGAATGGGCAGGTAACCCTGAGAAATTGTACGCATCCGGGCCCCTCGGTGATCGCCTGACACCCCGCCGCAGTTTCGCGATATGGAAGGAAACCGTCAGGCACCAGTCGCAACCCTGGACGGAGGCAGACAGGGAAATCGCGGAGGCAGCTCGCATCGCCACTGTCGAGGTGGTGCTGCGCCACAACGAGATGATGGCGGAAGAGCGCAACAAGGCTGATGTCCGCCAGCGCATGCTCAACGAGGAGCTCAATCACCGCGTCAAGAACATCCTCGCGGTTATCAAGTCCATCGTGAGCCACCCATCGGCAGATGGCGTGAATCTCGCCGACTATGTGCTGACCCTGAAGGGGCGTATCCAGGCGTTGGCCTTCGCCCATGACCAGATCGTGCGCAGCAACGACGGTGGCATGCTGCTTGACCTTATTACGGCTGAGCTAACGCCCTATCAGCGGCATTCCGCAGAAGTTACTCTTGAGGGACCAGCGGTATGGCTGGACAATCGTTCGTTCTCCGTCATGGCTCTGGTGCTGCACGAACTGGCAACCAATGCCGCAAAATACGGGAGTCTGTCGTCAGCTAAGGGAAGGCTCTTGATTTGCTGGTCGCTCGACCGGGCAGGTGATTTCACCCTCTCCTGGAGCGAACGCGGTGGTCCAGAGGTAAAGCCGCCGAGCCGTCGTGGCTTTGGTACCGCCCTGATCAACCGCAGCATCCCCTATGATCTTGGCGGTCGGAGCGCGGTCTCATACGATCCGAAAGGCTTGCAGGCCGAGTTCGTGCTCCCGGCACGACACGTGAGGAAAGCCCATGAAAGCGGCTCGACGTCCGGCGCGATTGTCCCCCGAGACGGAGACAGGCCGAAACGCGCAGGCTTTATGTCAGATCTCGAAGTCCTCGTCGTCGAAGACCAGATGCTGATCGCGATGGATGTGGAGAACATCCTGGACACGCACGGCGTCACGAACGTGGTGATCACCGGCTCGTCAGCCGAGGCCCTGATCAGGTTGCGCAATCTCACGCCAGACGTGGCCGTTCTGGACGTCAACTTGGGAGACGAAACCTCGATGGCGGTTGCCGAGGAACTGAGCCGTCGCGGCATACCCTTCGTTTTCGCCACAGGCTATGCGGACAGCGCGATGATTCCAGCGGTGTTCAGCGACATCCCGGTTGTCAGGAAGCCCTATGACGGCGAAGTCTTGATGAGCGCGATGTGGGCCGTCATGGCGCCCTCGTGACGGCAAAGATCGCGTCGCCCCATGCCAGGCTGTGGAAGGATTGCCGTTCATTCGGCAGCAACTGCCACGCCTCTTATCTAAGCAACTGCTATCGTTGACATTATTCTGGGCATGGAGGGGCGGGGCATGCGCCTCCGCCTTTCACGCGCAGACGCGCCTCCCCTCCTTTGTACGGGAGAAATTCGATGGCAAGCTCAGGCAGCTTCACTTTGACGGCTCCGTCAAAGGTCGTTTTCATTGTTGCGCTCATTCTGGCGATTATCGCGCTCCTCGTCACTTACGGTATCTTTCCGATACCATTCTTCACCGGTTACGGCTTCGAGACGCTCTTGCTCGGCTTCGTTCTGCTCGTTATCGGGATCGTTTTCAGCGGCATTTAGCTGCAAACGTCCCAAGGGTCGTGACAGCGCGAACGCCGCGCGACGATGCGGCTCGTTCGCGCTGTCCGGGAAAGCGCCGGGGAATGACGTCGACGGTCTTTCCTCGACGAGGAAGTAGGCCCATATTGGGGCCATGGCTCCCAAAACACCCCGCTCCAAGGCTGCGAAACCCCGCGTCCAGCCCCTCAATCCGTTCCTTGCGGATCTCCTCAATCCCGCGATCAATAAAGGTCGCGCCGGACCTGGCGGTGCCGCGTCCGATAGTAATGAGGATCGGGGTGGCTTCGGCGAGGCCCCACAGGCGCGCTTTGAGACGGGTGTCGTATGGACACCAGGCGCGGGCTCCGCATCAGCCAAAAACGGGACGTCCGAGCCGCCCGGAGGCAAGCCCGCGGCCAGAAAGAAGCCCACGGCGCCGGTCCCGCTGAGCAACCCCGAGGGAGCGTCAGGCGTGTCGGCCACGGTCGCAGCCCTCTCGGCCCTGCTGGAGAGCGGCAATCCGCTGTTCAAGAACGGCAAGTTGTGGACGCCTCACCGGCCGGAGAGGCCCGAGAAATCGGAAGGCGGTGTCGCCTTCCGCATGCAATCCGATTTTCAACCGGCGGGCGACCAGCCGGCCGCCATTGCCGAACTCGTCGATGGTATTCGCCGCCAGGAGGCCGATCAGGTTCTGCTCGGCGTCACCGGGTCGGGCAAGACCTTCACGATGGCCAAGGTGATCGAGGAAACGCAGCGCCCGGCGCTCATCCTTGCTCCCAACAAGACGCTGGCCGCCCAGCTGTACGGGGAGTTCAAGAGATTCTTCCCCGATAACGCGGTCGAATACTTCGTCTCCTATTACGATTACTATCAGCCCGAGGCCTATGTGCCCCGGTCGGATACCTACATTGAGAAGGAGTCGTCGATCAACGAACAGATCGACCGCATGCGCCATTCCGCTACGCGCGCCCTGCTCGAGCGCGATGACGTCATCATCGTCGCCTCGGTGTCCTGCATCTACGGTATCGGTTCGGTCGAGACCTATACGGCCATGACCTTCTCGGTAAAGGTCGGCGAGACGATCGAACAGCGGCAGCTGATCGCCGATCTCGTAGCCCTGCAGTACAAGCGCACGGGTGGCGACTTCGGCCGCGGCACCTTCCGCGTGCGCGGCGACGTTATCGAAATCTTCCCGGCCCACTACGAGGACCGCGCCTGGCGTGTCTCCCTCTTTGGAGACGAAGTCGAGTCAATCGTCGAATTCGATCCTCTAACGGGTCAGAAGACGGCCGACCTCGGCTTCGTCAAGGTTTATGCGAATTCACATTATGTGACGCCACGTCCGACACTGATCCAGTCCATCAAGGGCATCAAGGAAGAGCTCAAATGGCGGCTGGAGGAACTCACCCGCATGGGGCGCCTCCTGGAGGCCCAACGGCTGGAGCAGCGCACGACCTTCGATCTCGAAATGTTGGAGGCGACCGGCTCCTGCGCCGGCATCGAGAACTATTCCCGCTATCTGACCGGCCGCCGCCCAGGCGAGCCGCCGCCGACGCTGTTTGAATATCTGCCGGACAACGCGCTCGTCTTCGCCGACGAAAGCCATGTCACCATTCCGCAAATCGGCGGCATGTATCGCGGCGACTTCCGGCGCAAGGCGACGCTGGCCGAATATGGCTTCCGCCTTCCGTCCTGCATGGACAACCGCCCGCTGCGCTTCGAGGAATGGGACGCCATGCGGCCCCAGACCGTGAATGTCTCAGCGACGCCCGGCTCGTGGGAGATGGAGCGGACCGGCGGCGTCTTCGTCGAGCAGGTCATTCGCCCGACCGGCCTCGTCGATCCGCCCGTCGACATCCGCCCCGCCCGCACGCAGGTCGACGATCTGCTCGGCGAAGTCAAGGCGGTGGCCGCACAAGGCTACCGCTCCCTTGTCACGGTGCTGACCAAGCGCATGGCCGAGGACCTCACCGAGTATCTGCATGAGCACGGCGTCCGGGTTCGCTACATGCATTCGGATATCGACACCATCGAGCGCATCGAGATCATCCGCGACTTGAGGCTCGGCGCCTTCGACGTGCTGGTCGGCATCAACCTGCTGCGCGAGGGCCTCGACATTCCCGAATGCGCGCTCGTCGCCATTCTCGATGCGGATAAGGAAGGCTTCCTGCGGTCGGAGACCTCGCTCATCCAGACCATCGGCCGGGCCGCGCGCAATGTCGACGGCCGCGTGATCTGCTATGCCGACAATGTCACAGGCAGCCTTGAACGGGCCATGGCCGAGACGACCCGGCGCCGCGAGAAACAGCTCGCTTACAACGCCGAGCACGGCATCACGCCGCAGTCCATCAAGAAGAACATCGGCGACATCCTCGATTCGGTCTACGAGCGCGATCACGTCAAGGTGGACACCGGCCTCCTGCCGAAGGAGGCGGCCAGTGTGGGCCACAACCTCAAAGCCGTCATGGCGGATCTCGAGAAGCGCATGCGCGAGGCCGCAGCCAATCTCGAATTCGAAACCGCCGCGCGCCTCCGCGACGAGATCAAGCGGCTTCAGGCGACGGAGCTTGCCATCGCGGACGATCCCCTGGCGCGGCAGGAAGACGTGGAAGCCAAGGCCGGGCGCTTTGCGGGATCCCGCAAATATGGGGCCAAAGCGAACCAGCCTCCCGGCATCGATGGTGAGCCACCCACCCGGGCACGCAAGCCGACGCTGGACGAAATGGGACCGCACAACCGCGAGATCCCACTGGGAGCAGAGGAGTTTAAGCCCCGTTCCGTCGCGGATTGGGCCGGCACGTCCAATGTCAAGAAAGGCGGCCGTCGTCGACGCTAGGCTGGTGGCGTGCGCAGCCTACACTTTTAGGATCGCACGCCCCTTCATCACAACTTGCTGATTGTGAAAGAACAATCGATCAGTGTTTTCTATTGAAGGCATGATCCCAATGCCGCAGAGGACACTGATGACGATGAACCCGCCTATTTGTCCCCCCGGTTTCAACACATCGCTATCCAGGATTTTAAGAGCGCTCGCCGTGACCGGGGTTGCCGCGCTGCTTGGCACGGCTGCGGTCCCATCGGCTTTCGCGCAAGCACAGGTTCAGGCCTCCCGCGAAAGTTGCGCCGCTCTCCAGAATCTGGTGCAGCGCCAGGGGCGCGTGATCATCGGAACGGGCCCCTATCTCTACGATACCTATGTAACGAACTGCGCGCCGCGGCAGAGTCAGGTGCCAGCCTACCTCTCGACGCGCGACAACCCGCAATGCTTCGTTGGATATAGCTGCGGCCAAGGCAACGACTGACACCCTCAAGTGCCACTTCGCAAGAAAAAGGCGCCGAACACGGCGCCTTTCCAATTTGGGTTACGAGAGCGGGCTTGAGATCAAGCCTGCTGGATAGCCGCGAGCATCCACTTGCCGCCCTTTGTGCGACGGAATGTCCAGACCTCGGTCGCTTCGGACGGCAACTCCGCATGACCCTCGACGATCTTGTTCGTCTCACGATCAAGCGTGGTGTCGATCAGCGAGAAGCGCATAGCGACGGTCGCATATTCCGCGTCACCCTCGCGCCACGCTTCGGCGAGATCGCCCTGCAGAAGCTTGACGTCCGAGAGGCGGTTGACATGGCCTTCGGCCGCCGTGCTGGCGAGATCCTCGGCCATGAAGGCAACCACTTCCGGGGTGGCCAGGCGGCGCAAGGCGTTCAGGTCCTCATTTGAATAGGCAGCCTGCACATCGATGAGCGTGCGCTCAAAGGCGTCGAAATCTGCCGGCTGAATGTCGAGCTCATCGACGGGGGCTGCCGGAGCAGCAGGAGCCGAGGCTCCGCCGAGGCCACCACCAAGTCCCTTGCCGAGACCACCGAGACCGCCGCCGAGGCCACCAAGGCCGCCGCCTAGCGCGCTGCGGTTCATGCCATTGCCCATGGGGCCGGCACCAGCCATGGCCGGCTCCTGCCGACGGCGGAAGAACCGCATGGCCAACATGACGAGGCCGACGATCAGACCGACCTGGAGGAGAAGGCCAAGGATGGAACCGAGCCCGGACAGGCCACCGAACAGGCCGCTGCCGGACAGAAGGCCGAACAGCCCGGCGCCCAACAGGCCGCCCATCAGGGCTGTGCCGAAGCCGCCGCCGAACAGCCCCGAGCGCTGCGGTGTCGTGGGACGCGCAGCCATGCCGGGCTGCGCAGCATTCGGCTGTGCAGCACTCGGCTGCGTAGTCGAGCGCTGCAGCGGGGCCGATTGGGTCGGCGCGGTCGCTGTTGGCGGCGGTGCGCTATAGGTGCGCGATCCCCTGCTGCCCATGCCACCACCGCGGCCCGCGCGCGCCTCCGCGACACTCGCCGTGACCATCAGGGCAAGCGTGGCGATGGCAACGAAACCACCGCGGCGACCCAAGGTTCTCAACAACGTCGTCTCTCCCGTCGAAATCATCTGGTGCCGGCATTCTGCAAAGCCAGCGTCGTGACCTGCGAACGGCAGGCATAGCCGCCATTCGCTCGATGCATGGAAGATAGGGAACGCGCTCCCCGTTGGGAAGACCTCCTCCGCATGTTTTTCATGATTCTGCGATGCTTTCGTGAGGTCTCGTCGTCACGGACGTAAAGGACGCGCGATGTCCACCCGACTTCTTGAGAAGATCGGCCGCAGGGAAAGTCCGCTGTTCCTGGCAGAACTGTGAGGGGACAGGCGGAATGCCCGTGCTGCGGTGAGCCAGGCCGCGTTGAGATTCCGTTAGGACAATGCTCGCATTCTTCAAGCCTTACAGTGACAGCGCGCGGAGTAATGCGTATGGCGCGCCGCCCCTCTATCCATCCGCCCTCATGGAAGCTGGGCGGGTCCATACTGGTGGTCCTGGCCCTCGCGGGATGCGGGTTGTTCGTTATCGAAAAGCGAGCAGCCTGGCGTGGCGAGGCTGAAGTTGCATGTCTCGCGACGCACAAGGATGTGCGCGCATCCGCCTATTTCGAGCAAGCCAAGGCGATTTCCGGTCCTGGCGCGTGCGGCATGGATTATCCGTTTCGCGTGAGTGCTTTCGGTGAAGGTAGCATCACGCTGAAATCCCGCGCCCTGCTCGCTTGTCCGGCGATCACGACGACCGATCGCTGGTTCGCCGAAATCGTGCAGCCGGCCGCGATGCTCTATTTTGGCCAGCCGGTCACGGGCGTCAACGCGGGCTCCTACAACTGCCGTAGCATGAACAACAAGGCAGGGGCGCCTCGTTCCGAACATTCCTACGGCAACGCGGTCGACATCATGTCACTGACATTCGCCGACGGGCGCGTGATCACCATTCTCAAGGGGTGGCGCGGCGCGCCGGAGGAGCAGGAATTCCTGCGCGAAATCTTCGTGGGCTCCTGCCGCTATTTCTCGACGGTGCTTGGCCCGGGCGCCGATGCCCACCACAATGATCATTTCCATCTGGATCTGGCGCGCCATAATAAGGGGCGCACGATCTGCAAGCCTGTGATCAAATTTGTGCCGCGCATCGATCCCGACCGACCGATGTCGTACAGCGCACCGATGGCGGCGACCGGCATGATGCCCGGCAACGCGCCGACGGCCTCGCCGTCCCAGTTCGAGATACCCGCTGAAAGGCCTCTTCCTGATCATGGACCAGACGAAGAGGGCGCCGATATCCCGACATCCGGTCTGGCGCCAGCTGCGCCGCCCATGGCACTTTCATCGCCCGATCCGGCTCCCCGTACCAGCGATCCCAGAGTGCCATCCTACGCGCCAGCCACAGCCTACAGCCCGGCGCCCTATTCGCCCCCGCCGCGTCGCCTCTCGCCCGAGATGGACCTGCGGCCGCCAGGACTGATCGGACGCTGACGCGGCCCATAAAGCGCAGCAGGCCGCGGCGGGACGTTGCCGCTCACACGGCTGTCCATCCCTAGGACATCAAACTGTCGAGCCCGCGCCGGAGACCCGGCTGTTCCGCGACACGCCGCGCCGCCAGGAGAGTGCCTGCAACATACGGTGCCGCGGACGAGCCGGCGTCGTGGCGAATGAGCAAACGTTCGTCCGGCAGTCCGAAATGAGCCTCGCAGGACAGCACGTAGCCGGGAAGACGCAGGGAGTGCACCTGCACGGGAACGGGCGCGCCGATACTGGCGCCGCGCGTTTCCTTGAGTCCGGAGAGATCGGCGATGGGCTTCGCCGTGCCCGCTTGGCGCGCCTCTCCCAGCACTTCCGCGAGCTCGCGTCCCGTTCCCGAGGGAACGTCGGGCTTCGAGGCGGCTGCATAGTCGACGATTTCGACATCGGGGACGTAGCGGGCCGCTTCCAGCGCAAAGCGCTTAAGCAAGGTAGCCGTGATGGAAAAATTGCCGGCTGCGATGACGCCGACATGCGCCTTGCGGGCCGCAGCTTCGATCTCGCCGTAGTCTTCGGCGCTGAGGCCCGACGTGCCGACGACGACATTGCGGCCGGCTTCGATCGCCGTGAGCACGTTCCCCTTCACCACATGCGGCTTCGTGTAATCGATGACCACATCGGACGGAATTGCGAGCGCATCCTTGAGCGAGGCTGCGACGATCACACCGGCGGCTGCCTGCCCAATGGCCTCGCCCGCGTCCTGTCCCGCCGCAGCCCGGCTGACCGCGCCGACCAGAGCGAGATCCTTCGCTGCCAGAATGGCGGGGACGAGCGCCCGTCCGACCCAGCCCGTGGCGCCCGCGACCACGATACGAATGCCAGCCATATCAGCCACCTTTTGTTGGACAATCACGCGTCAGTAGCACTTCTTCGGTCACTGTGGCGCGGCTGCGCTTGACCCCGCAAGCGCCATTCCGCATGGTTCAGAAAAATTGTATGGTCAAGCTGGGCCATATCGGCTGTCGGAGCTACCACGCGTCGGAGTTATCATGCGCAGGATGATCGCCGCTTCACTGATGCTCGCCCTGGCGAGCTCGTTCAGCTTCGCCGGTGAGCGTGCGCCGGGCGAACCGCACATGCCGATGGATCTGGACCCCATCAATGTGACGCGCAACCTTCCGGCCTGCGACTCCGTCGCTGTGGTTTCGGAAGTGGCCATGCGCTTCGCGAGCAAGGAATCCGAGTACTGGAACTCGGACCTTCGCCTGGCCCTGTTCGAGCGCATCCGGCAGATTGCCGTGAACCCCTGGGGCGATGACTTCATCCCAAGGCGTTTCTGCAAGGCAACGACCTTGGTCACCGATGGCGTCAAGCGCGAGGTCATTTACTCCGTCCGAGCCGGTCTCGGCGGGATTGGCTTCGGCTGGAACGTCGAGTTCTGCGTGCGCGGCATCGATCGCGGCTGGAGCTTCGCCCCCTGGTGCAAGACTGCATTGCCGTGAGCTGAATGCCGGGAGGGATCTACACGGGAGACAATCCCGCTTGCCCGTTTCAGCAGGCCACCGCGCGAACAGGATCCGCGTTGGCCGGCGTTGTCCGCCGCCTCGCGCTCTCCGGTGCTGCTTGTGCCGGGCTGTTGCTTGCGATGCTGTCGGCCGCCTCAGCGCAGGACGCCGGCGAACGTCGCGGTGCTCCTCCGGGACAGTTCGACTTTTATGTCCTTGCCCTCTCCTGGTCGCCCGGCTTCTGTGAGCTCAGCCAGTCACCCGGCCGCTACGATCAATGCCGCAGCGGCAGCAAACTCGGCTTTGTCGTGCACGGTCTGTGGCCTCAGTACGCCCAAGGCTTTCCGACAACTTGCTCGGCAACGGCCGTCCAGCCGACACGCGCCGCGATTGCCACGACCGCCGGCCTCTATCCCGACGAGGGCCTCGCCCGCTATCAGTGGCGCAAGCATGGAACCTGCTCGGGTTTGAGTCCGACAGACTATTTTGCTGCCGTCCGGCGGGCCCGCGACGCGGTCGTTATCCCTCCAGCAATCGCGTCCATGCAGAGCGACGCGACCTGGACGCCACTTGATCTGGAGCGCGCCTTCATTGCAGCTAATCCGGGCCTGCGGACCGACATGATGTCCGTCGCCTGCCGCAAGGGCACCCTCAGCGAGGTGCGCATCTGTTTTTCCAGGGATCTGCGCGGTTTCCAGACTTGCCCGCAGGTCGATCGCCGGGGCTGTCGCGGTGGCTCCATCACCCTGCCGCAACCGCAATGAACTACCGTCACGGCTATCACGCAGGCAATTTTGCCGATGTGATGAAGCACGTGCTGCTCACGCGGATCCTCACACATCTCCTCAAGAAGGATACCGCTTTCCGCGTCATTGATACGCACGCGGGCGTCGGCTTGCATGATCTCGACAGCGAAGAAGCGCAACGCACCGGAGAATGGCGCGACGGCATAGGCCGGCTGGAGGAGCGCTTTCCCGAAGACGTCGAGATTCTGCTGGCGCCTTACCGGCAAGCGGTCAGCGCCGTGCGCGCCACCAATCCGACGGCCTATCCGGGATCACCGATGATCACACGCTTGATGCTGCGTCGGCAAGACCGGGCCATCGTGGTCGAGCGCCATCCCGAAGATGCGGCCCGGCTGGCCACCCTCTTCCTGCGCGACCGGCAGGTCAAAGCGCTGGAACTCGATGGATGGACGGCGCTGCACGCGATGATTCCGCCAAAGGAGCGGCGGGGGCTCGTCCTCATCGATCCGCCCTTCGAGGAAACCGGCGAACTCGCGCGCCTCGGACGTGAGATGCTCAAGGCGCAGGCGAAGTGGGAGACCGGCATCTTCGCCGGTTGGTATCCCATCAAGGATCCCGCAGATACGGACCGATTCGCACGCGACCTCGCAACCGACGCAAGAACAGGCACCCTGCGGCTCGAGCTGATGATCGAGACCCGGCTCGATCCCACCCGTCTTAACGGCTGCGGCCTCATCGTCATCAATCCACCGTGGAAGCTTGCCGAGGAAGCGGAAGTCCTCTTGCCCGCGCTGGCGGAACGCTTGGCGCGACGCGGTAACGCGGGCTTTCGCTGTGAATGGCTGCGCGAGGGATGATCACACAGCACTCGCCTGCGGCATCGCCTCTGTTCGCTCGTGCCTTAGACCTCGCGCCGTCGCGAAATCAGTGCTGGCGCAAGTCGCAGTTCGAGCCTTCAGTATCCGGGAATCTTACGCAAACCGAATCAGGGCAGCATTCTGCTTGAAGGCTTTCGACTTGCCGATTGGATCCCACCGCGGAGTTAGGAACATCATCATGCTGACATTGCGCTCGTCCCCGCCTTCCCCGTTCGGCCGCAAGGTCAAGATCGCCGCCAAGGTCCTCGGCCTCTGGGACGGAATCGACGTCGTAACCACGGACACGGCCGATCCCAATGATTCGATCCGTCGTCAAAATCCCCTCGGAAAGATCCCGGCGCTCATCCTCGAGAATGGACGCGTGCTCTTCGATTCACCGGTGATTCTCGAATATCTCGATCACGTTGCAGGCGGAGGTCGTATCATCCCGAGTGACGCTGCCCGCTTCGACGTGCTCACGCAACAGGCCCTTGGTGATGGCATCCTCGATGCTGCGATCCTGCTCGTTTATGAGAGGCGCTGGCGCGAGGCGGACAAGCACGAGCCGAAGTGGATTGCGCACCAGCATGGCAAGGTGGAACGCAGTCTCGCCGCGCTGGAGGCAGCGCCACCTGCCGCACCGACAGCGCTTCCCGATGCCGGACAGATCACGATTGCCTGCGCCCTTGGGTATCTGGACCTGCGCTTCGACGGCGCATGGCGGGCACACCATCCCAAGCTCGTTGCCTGGCTCGCGGCGTTTGAGAAAGCGGTGCCCGCCTTTGCGGAGACAGCGCCGGCCTAAGGCCGCCGAGAGGGCAGTCGGCCCAGATCGTGCAATAAAAAACCTGCCCCCGGAGAGCCGGGTGGCAGGTTTTTTCATGAGTAGATTCGCGCAGGAATACGCGGAACTGTCCCCCGCTTGAATCTAACAGCTCACAAAGAAAAAGCCGGTAGGTTGCCCCACCGGCTCGTTCCTAGACTGGCTACGAGAATTAGAAGCCAGAGAACTTGTAGTTCAGGCCGGCGCGAACGACGCCGAACTCGGTGTCGTCGCTGTTGTTGCCGGTGTAGTAGTTGTTCCAGAGGTAGCCGCTGTTGTTGCCGTTGTTGCCGAGGTTTACATAGAGACCCTCGATCTTGGCGGTCAGGTTGTCGGTGAAGGCATATTCCACACCACCGCCGACGGTCCAGCCGGTGACGGTCGAGTCGCCGTGGCTGATGAAGGCGCCGTTGTAGTAGGTGCCATTGCCGTTCTGGCCGCCGCCGTAGGCGAAACCACCGGTGGCGTAGATGAGAGCGCGGTCGAAGGCCACACCGAGACGGGCGCGGACCGTGCCGAACCACTCAACGCCATTGCCGCCGGCCGAAGCATAGCCGTAGTACGGGTTGACAGCGTAGTTGTTGTTGTTCGAGGAGTTCAGGTCAGCGTACTGGATGTCGGCTTCGACACCGGCAACGAACTGGCCGAACTGGTAGTTGTAGCCGATCTGGCCACCGCCGACGAAGCCGCCGTCGCTGGAGTCGGTGCCATAGATGAAGCCCGTGTAGGGATCAACATAGCCCTTGTTGCTGTTGGTGTTCCAGCCGTAACCGGCGTTCACGCCGACGTAGAAGCCGGTCCACGTGAAGATCGGAACCACCACCGGCGCAACCGGGGCGACACGACGGCTCGGCAGGTCAGCCGCGAAAGCGACCGCGCCCGAAGCCATGAGACCTGCGGCGGCCACGCCAGCAAGAAGAACCTTCTTCATAACGAACTCCTGTTGCCTTCCATTGAGCGTTTGATGCGTTTCGCTCTGGACTTGCCTCCTTGTAGCGCAAACTTCGGCTTACGTCTGTTGCAGGCTAGCAACAGCGCCCCTAATGATAGATGGCGAAAATGTGGCGAACGCCCGTCATCGAGGCGGCGATTGGTTAACAAATATTAGGAATGGTTAACGCAGGGCCATCAATGCCAAGAAAACAGGCGACATGGCCTTAACGATGAACCGCCCGGCCAGGTCCAACACAGTTCCGACCCCCAAACGGGGCCGGAACGCCGCAAAACGCCCGCCGCAAGTTCCACCTCACATGGTTAATGGAAGGTTAACAGCGAGGATTGAGGAGAAGGGTATCCTTCGTCAGAACTTGTAGTTCAGACCCAGCCGTACCTGTCCGCCCTTCGCGTCGGTGGAGGCTGTCTGTCCATCCGGCAGCACATAGGTCTTCTTGCTGACCTTTGTGTAGAGATATTCCGCCTTGACGGAGACATTATCCATCATCGCGTATTCGACACCGCCGCCCACGGCAAAGCCTGAATGCCAATGAGACACCGGCTTGCTGGGGGCTAGGGCGACACCCAACTGACGGAGCGCTAAACCCCCGGTGCCGTAAATGAGGACGCGATCGATCGCGTAACCAAAACGCCCCCGGATCGTTGCGCCATATTTGTCCTCAAGTGTCAGCGATGGGCCGAAGGCGTTCCTACCCGTCACTTTTCCGGTCTGCTTGTCGAAATCGGCTTCCGCGCCGATCACCCAGGACCCAAGTTGGTAGTTGTAGCCGGCTTGAGCTCCAAAGGCCCAGTCATTTGCGCTCGTGTCTTTTTCGCCGGCATCGTGCTTCTTGAGCGCGAGCCTGGAATAGCCGCCATTAATACCGGCGTAAAAGCCGGTCCAAGTGAAGGCAGGCAGCACGACGACAACCGGAGCAGGAGCCACGGGCGTGGACATGCGCGAGGGGAGATCGGCTGCCATGACCTGGCCGGCGAGGCCGCATGCGAGCAGAAGGGAAAGCGCCACGGAGCAAGACGATTTGTGCATTGAATACTCCACAGAGATAGATCATTACGAACATCGGCAGAATGGCTTCTCATACAGCCATCATTCACCTGAATTCACTTGCACTATACTCCGTAGTATATCAATTCATTCAGCAATTAGTCGTCGATATACACTTGAAATGACCAGATGAGTTGCATTTTTACAATTTATTTTAGGAATAAAGTTTGGGTATATCTGAGATATACCTGGTTAGTATATTTCCGACGAACCCTATATTGACGTTTATTGCCGTCCGGTAGCCGCTGCCATTCGCCGAGGTTCAGCTCAAAGCAGGACGCTAAGGAGCTCCTTGCCCCACCGGGGGGAGCGCGCCTAAAAGCAGATATGCCAGAGCAAGCCTTCTCATGACCGATCCCGCGCTGCCCCTTTCCATCTTCATCATCGCCCGCAACGAAGGCGACCGAATCGCAGCAACCATTCGGGCCGTTCGCGATCTCACCGACGACCTTGTGGTTGTGGATTCGGGGTCGACGGACGACACGGTGTCGGTCGCCGAGAGCCTAGGTGCGCGCGTCATTCATAACGACTGGCCCGGCTATGGACCGCAGAAGCGATTCGCCGAGGAGCAATGCCGTCATCCCTGGCTGCTCAATGTCGATGCGGATGAGGTGGTGCCCCCGGATCTCGCAGCCGAGATCGCAGCGCTATTTGCTGACGGCGAGCCCAGAGCCGATGCTTTCAAAATCCGCATTGCGGAGATCTTCCCCGGTGAAGGTCGCCCCCACCCGCTCGCCTATGCGCTTTCCCCGGTCCGCCTCTATCGCAGCGACAAGGGGCGCTATTCACCCTCGACCGTGCATGATCGGGTCCAGCTCATTGCAGGCGCGCGGGTCAAGCGGCTCAGGGGCACGATCCATCATTTCTCGGTGCGCTCGCTCGGCGACCAGCTCGCTAAGCTCAACAGCTACACCGATGCCCTTGCGGAAGATCTCGACGCGCGGGGCGCGAAGGTTTCGACCTTACGGCTATTCGTGGAATTCCCTGCAGCCTTCCTCAAGGCTTATATTGGCCGTCGGCACGCCATCCGTGGCCTATACGGTTTCATGACAGCGATGAACTTCGCGTTCTATCGCTATCTGCGCGTCGCCAAGCATGTGGAGCGACGCCTTGTGTCGCGTGCCAGGGATGAGGGACGCCTGTGAAGGACGAGATCGCACTGGTGACAGGAGGCGCGCGCCGCATCGGCCGCGTGATCGCGCTGCGCCTCGGCCAAGCCGGTTATTCAGTGGCGGTGCACTACGGCCAGTCGCGGGATGAGGCCGAAGCCGTCGTCAGCGAGATCAGGGCCTCAGGCGGGCGAGCGGCGGCGATTCAGGCGGATCTCGCCGCCTCCGATGCTGCCGTCGAACTCACCGCGAGAACAGTCGCGGCGCTCGGCCCAGTGACACTTCTGGTCAATTCCGCGTCACTCTTCGAGCCGGATACGCTGGCCACGATGACTGCGCGGGGATGGGACGAGCAGTTGGCGGTCAACCTGCGCACACCGGTATTTCTCGCCCAGCAGATAGCGGAACATCTCCCCAAGGAGCGGCACGGTGCAGTCATCAATATTCTCGACCAGCGTGTCCGCAAACTGACGCCAGATTTCTTTTCCTACACGCTGTCAAAGGCCGGGCTTGCAACGGCGACGCGCACCATGGCGCAGGCCTTGGCGCCGCGCATCCGTGTCAATGCGGTCGCGCCGGGTCCGACGCTGCCCAGCAAGCGCCAAAGCGCCGACGATTTTGCGCGCCAGGGATCCGCCGCCCTGCTCGGCCATGGGCCATCCGTCGAAGAAATCGCCGATGCGGTGCTGTTCCTAGCGCAGGCCCGCAGCATCACCGGACAGATTCTCGCCGTCGATGGTGGCCAGCACCTCGTCTGGCGCACGCCGGACACGGAAGTCAGCGAGTAGTGAGCGCGATCGCTGCGATGAGACGGCCATAGTCGCCTTCGCCGCGATGGGTCGCGCGGCGGTAACTATAAAATCGCTGCTCGTCGCCATAGGTGCAAAGGCCTGTGTCGAAGACGCGACCGACGCCCGCTCGGGTGAGACGCGCGACGATATAGGCGGGCAAATCAAACATGGCATGGCCATCCCGGGCCGACGGAGTGAAGTAGGCCCCGTTTCCAGCATCCTGCTTGAGGAAGCGCTCGCGGAACTCCGGCCCCACTTCATAGGCAGCCTGGCTGATCGTCGGTCCGAGAACGGCCGTTGTTGCGTCCCGACGAGCGCCAAGTTTCTCCATAGCGGCGAGCGTAGCCTCCGCGACACCCGTAAAAGCTCCCTTCCAGCCGGAATGCGCGGCGCCGATCACGCCCGCCTCTGGATCCGCGAAGAGCAGCGGACCGCAGTCGGCGCTCGATACGCCGAGCGCGATACCGCGCGTGGCTGTCACCATGGCGTCGGCACGCGGCCTCTGGCCATCAGGCCACGGCGCCTCGACGGTGATGACGTCAGGAGAATGGATCTGATAGAGCCCGAGCAAATGCGAGGTGGCAACCCCGAGATAAGCCGCCATGCGCCGGCGATTTTCCCCCACCCGCACGACATCGTCCGATGATCCGACGCCACCGTTGAGGCTCGCATAAAGCCCTTCGGACACCCCGCCCTCCCGGGTGAAAAAAGCGTGGGTGATGCCCGGCAGCCGCAAAGCTTCAACTTCGATGGCGATCGCTGCGGATCGGGGCCGTGGCGGCTTCTGAGGAATCATCTGCTCGGCGGTCCTAGGGGCAGGATTCTTCGGGTCAGGAATCTTCTGGCCAGGAATATTCGGGTCAAGGGTCATGGACGCTCATGGGTTGGCGGCAGGATTCGTGCTGCCTGCCTCATGATCGGCGCCCGCGAGCAATAAGGGAAGCCTCAAACGCTGGGTTCGATTCGCGTCGCGAAACCGGGGAGAAGTGGCAGGGCAGGATCGGCCAGGGCGATCACCTTGAACAATTGCCCCATCCCCTCCGGCGTGGCTGCCCCATTTTCATTGGCTGCCTCGATGCGAGCACGTCCACCGGGGCCACCCTCGACGAGCCTTGCAAGCGCCTGGTCGATCGCTTCGGCTTCCTTTCCGGCGAGCTTGCGCTTCAGAACCGCCGCCCGCTCGTTGATGCCGAGAGCGGTGAGGAAGTCACCTTGGGTCGTCGGGCCGTGCTGAGCCGCCCCCGCGAGGCGCCCCACTTTGCCGATCAGCGCGAAGTCGACATGGGTCGTCAGATCCGCCTCCCCCGGCGCCGTGAGCACTTCGACGAAGCGATGGGCGCGGACGGCCTGCAGGGTATCCCCAAAGCCGGAGCGCATATGCCCGTAGTCGATGGCGAGGAGCGCTCCGCCGTAGGCGACGAGGCGCTGCGCGATCTCGCCCGCCACTGCGAGCCCCGCGCGCGGCACCTCGAGCAGGGCGCCTGCCGGCCCTTCGGTGGTGATCTCGCGCGATGGCTCAGCTGCGATGCCGAAAGTCAATTCGCCCTCACCGCTCAACCCGACCAGACGCTCGTGCCACCCTTGTTCCGTCCGCAGAAACTGGCGGACGGGCAACGCGTCGAAAAACTCGTTCGCCAGGATGATGGCCGGCTCCTCCGGCAGTGTATCGACGGATGCATGCCAGACCACCTCTCCGGCTTCGGCGAGGGTCGTCTCCTGTCGCGCGCGTAACACTGGGCTTGTCTCCACGAGATGGATGGAGAGCGCTTCCCGGAAACCGGGCACGACGCGCGCCACCCTCACCGCATCCGCCATCAAAGTGCCGCGGCCGGGGCCGAGCTCCACCAGATTGATAGCCGCCGGCGCGCCCATCAATCGCCATGTTTCGGCCGCCCAAAGTCCAAGCAACTCGCCGAACATCTGCGAGATCTCCGGCGCAGTGACAAAATCGCCGCCGGCGCCGAGTGGGTCGCGCGTCATGTAGTAGCCATGACGTGGATGGCCGAGACAGACGGCCATGAAAGCCTCGACGCTGATAGGCCCCTGTAGCGCGATCAGCTGCTTCAGTTCGCGGCCCAACGGGGTTTCGTCTTCTGACATGGACATGCTCAAACAGGTTGGTCCTTGGCGGGATTAACCTTCGCCGCCGCGGATGCCGGGGATTGGGCGGGATCTGCCGACACTGGAGGCCGGCGCAGCGCCCACACGATCAGCCACAAGCCGGCTATCAAAAGGGGCAGCGAGAGCACCATGCCCATCGTTACGCCTCCTTGCAGCGCGGTGACATCGCTGCCGAACAGGAAGCCGAGCTGCGGATCGGGCTCGCGGAAGAACTCACAGGCCGCGCGCGCGACGGCATAGCCCGCGCCGAATACGCCCGCGACCAGCCCCGGCCGACGATAGCCGGCGATACGAACTACGCAAATGACGAGAAGGAACAGCAGAATGCCTTCGGCGAAGGCCTCGTAAAGCTGGCTTGGATGGCGAGGAACCGGGCCGCCGGTCGGGAAAATGACCGCCCATGGCAGATCAGGCGCCGGCCGTCCCCACAATTCGTCATTGATGAAATTCGCGATGCGTCCGAAGAACAGGCCGATTGGGGCCACGGTGCCGGCGAGATCGAATAACGGCATCATGGGCAGCTTGCGCGCGCGACTGAACAGGATGATCGCCGCGATGGCGCCGAACAAGCCGCCATGGAAGGACATGCCGCCGCGCCATACCGCGAAGATCTCGGCCGGCGCATGGATGTAGTACGAAAAATTGTAGAAGAGTACGTAGCCGAGCCGCCCGCCGAGAACAACGCCTAGCGCTACATAGACCAGGAGATCATCGAGATCGTTGCGACTGGGGCGGCGGATATCGCCCCACAGCGAGGGGACTTCAATCAACCGGCGCATGAGAAGCCAGCCACCGATAAGACCGACCACATAGGCGAGCGCATACCATCGGACGGCGAAGGGGCCGATCGCGAAGATCACCGGATCAATGACGGGAAAATTGATGGCAAAGGTCATGGAGCCGAAGGATCCTTGTGCGAGCGGCGGGTGAACCGGATCTCGTGCCGGCACATCGTTCACAGAACGTGGCGACACTTTCAATGACGAGACCGCTCGGTCAAGCCGTGTTATCGAGACGCGAAAGCAGATAGGGCGTGCAGCGCGGGCGACCGTTCCACGGGGACACAATAGAGCCGCACAATACGTCCATAAGTTCCATGGCACCGAATGAGGTTTTTATCATGACACAGACGACCGGCCGCTTCTTCGATGATGTCGCCCGTTTGTTCACAGACGCCGCCGGTGTTGCAGACGGCGCGCGCCGCGAAGCGGAAGCCATCATGCGAGCCCAGATTGAGAGGCTATTGCGCAACATGGATGTGGTGAGCCGCGAGGAGTTCGAGGCTGTTCGCCAGATGGCGCTGATCGCGCGCGAAGAAAACGAGAAGCTGGAAGCGCGCATCACCGCGCTGGAGACGCGGCTATCCGACGCAGCCGGCCCGGCGAAGATCTGAGCCGCCCGATCCTGCAGCCGCATCTGCACAGGTGGGACGCTGCCGCAAACCCAATCATGTCTTGAGCAATGTTTTGCCAAGACTTGTGGACGGCGCCAAAGGAACTGTTGTGCGAAGGCAACGAATCCCGGAGCGTTCGTTTGTCTTTCTTGCGGTGGGACTCGTGCGGGATATAGTCAATCAGACAAGTGATTCGCTCATTCGTGGCCCCTTCTTATCGAAAGGGATCATATCGATGAGTACGCCCCGGTGGATAAACCGAGTCTCTATTCGGTCTATCCAGTCATGGTTGCGTCGCCCGTGTTCATGTTTTCCCGATGTGGCCTGCACATCCGGTGCAGGCAGGCATCCTGATAGCTCAGCACAAGCCGAGGGTTCGGCATGACGCACGTCGAGTTTGAAATTAGTCGCTCTGAACATCCGCTCGACGTTGTCGAAAGGCTTGCGTCGGATCACGATTGGACATTCGACCGCGCCGAGGACGACGAGATGTCGGTTTCGGTCGCGGGCGGCTGGACCGACTATCACATCGCCTTCACCTGGATCGAGGATATGGAGGCCGTGCATATCGGCTGCGCTTTCGATCTCAAGGTGCCCGATCGGCTGCAGACAGAGGTGCTGAAGCTCGTGGCGCTCATCAACGAGCAGCTTTGGGTCGGACATTTCGATCTCTGGAGCCGCGAGAACGTCGTGATGTTCCGCCATTCATTGCTGCTGGCCGGCGGCGCGGAACCCAACCACGGCCAGTGCGAGATGCTGCTGCGCACCGCCACCGACGCATGCGAGCGGTACTATCAGGCTTTCCAGTTCGTCATGTGGGCGGGAAAGAGCGCCAAGGAAGCACTCGACAACGTGCTGTTCGAAACGGAAGGCGAAGCCTGAGGCGCGCATTCCCGACGCCGCCTTCCTTGCCTTGACGCGAGTGTCCAAGCGAACCACAACTGCGGCGTGACCGTCTGCCCTTGGCGGGCACTTTCCTTCTGGTTCGCTTGAGACGATCGGGTTCCGTCATGACAGTCGCACTTCCCGCCTCCCTTCTCCTCGTCGGCGCCGGCAAGATGGGCGGCGCCATGCTCGACGGCTGGTTGAAGATCGGCCTGCCGCTGGAGCGGATTACGGTGATCGATCCGCATCCCTCGCCCGACATGCAGGCTCTCGCGGCGAAGGGCCTCACGCTGAACCCCGCGCTGCAAGGCCTCGCAATACAAGCCGTCCTCGTCCTCGCGGTGAAGCCGCAGATGCTCGACGAGGCCGCTCCCGCGCTGAACAGACTGCTCGGCGAAGGCACGGTCGTCCTGTCGATTCTCGCCGGCAAGACGATCGCCAATATTCAGGAGCGGTTGCCGGCAGCCCGCGCGGTGGTGCGCGCGATGCCCAACTTGCCGGCCTCGATCGGGCGGGGTGTCACCGCTGCCGTCGGCAGTGCCGACCTGACCAGTGCCCAGCGCGACCTCGCCCAGGCGCTTCTGTCGGGAGTCGGCTCGGTCGAGTGGTTGGACGACGAAGCCCTGATCGATGCCGTCACCGCGATATCGGGATCGGGCCCGGCCTATGTGTTCCATCTCGCCGAATGCCTCGCCGAGGCGGGCCGCCAGCTCGGCCTGCCGCCTGATGTCGCGGTGAGGCTCGCTCGTGCGACCGTCAGCGGTTCAGGCGAGCTCCTCCATCAGTCTGACCTTCCGGCCGGCACCCTGCGTGAGAACGTCACCTCCAAGGGCGGAACCACGGCTGCCGCGCTTGAAGTGCTGATGGCCACCGACGGCCTGCAGCCGCTCATCACGCGCACTGCCGGCGCGGCGAAGCGCAGAGCGGCAGAATTATCCGGCTGAACAGCGGATCGTCCTTTTTTTGTCGCGGAGTCCTCACTTTGGACCGCTTAGGTCATTATGTTGATCGAAGCGGCTCATTCATGAGGAGATCCCCCGATGGCCAAGAAGCCTGTTTCCTCCCCGCCCCCCGGCGAAGCGGCATCCCAGACTGATGCCGCCGCATCCGCTACGGCATCAGCTTCCAGCGGCTCTCCCGCCGATCGTCGGGACGCCGTCATCGATGCATTGATGCGGCTCGCAGCGAATCATCAGTGGCGCGCCATCAGTCTGGTCGATATCGCCCGGGAAGCGGGAGTGAGCTTGGCAGACCTGCGTGACACCTACCCGTCGAAGGGCGCCATCTTGGCCGGCTTTACGAAACGGATCGACCGGATCGTACTGGACGGCACCACCGACGACCTCGCGGGTGAACCTGCGCGGGAACGTCTCCTCGACATCATGATGCGCCGCTTCGATGCGCTCGCTCCCTACAAGGGGGCGCTAAGGAACATCGCACGCAGCCTACGGCATGAGCCACTGGCGATTGCCGCTCTGAACAAGCTGGCGGCCAATTCCCAGCGTTTTATGCTGGCGGCCGTGGGGATTCCGACCGAAGGCACGCTCGGCGCCCTCAAGATCCAGGGCGCAGTCGCTGTTTTCGCACGGACCTTCGAGACCTGGATCGAGGACGACGAACCCGATCTCGCCCGCACCCTAGCCCGCCTCGACCGCGAACTGCGGAAGGGCGAGCGCGTGCTCCTCTACGCCCAGGACGTGCACCGGTTGACCGCGCCCCTGCGGGCATTCGGCCGGGCCCTGTGCAACCGCCGACGTCACAGCCATCGTCACCGCCGGGAGGACGAGGATCTCGGCTCGCGCGACGGAGAGGACTACGTCCCCGCGCTCTAGAGCTGGTCGCTGCGCGGGCGCAAACAGGTGGCTTCGGACGTGTGACCGCAGACCCCGCGTTGCAGCGGACGGCCCCAGAGATCAAGCGTCATGGTCCATTCATCCCCTTCCCGGCCGGTAGGTCGGCCGTAAAGAGGATCACAAGCGTTGAAATTGGAAAGCACTCCTCGACGGGCGTGGTGCAATGCGCGACGATGAAACGGCGGATGCGCGATTCGCTGTTTCAAGTTGTACCAATGACATCATCCTCAAAGCTATCGACATCATCGAACCCCGCGACCGTCAGCTACGACGACTTCCAGAAACTTGACATTCGGGTAGGGACCATCGTCGAGGCCGCTCCCTTTCCCGAAGCGCGCAAGCCGGCCTTCAAGCTCGTCATCGACTTCGGCGGAGATATCGGCCGCCGCAAATCTTCGGCACAGATCACAAAGAACTATGCGCCGGAAGCCCTAGTGGGCCGCCAGGTACTGGCAGTCGTCAATTTTCCGCCGCGTCAGATCGGCCCCATGAGGTCCGAAGTGCTGACGCTCGGCGTTCCTGATGCGGAGGGTGAAGTCATGCTGATCGCCCCCGATCGGGCGGTGCCGGATGGCGGGCGGCTCTACTGATACAATATTAGGCAGCGGCCTGCTGTTCGCCAGGCTCAACCCCGTGCTATGACCGTCGAGCCATGGTGACATTCGAACTTTTGGTTGTCGCCGTTCTCATTGTGCTGAACGGCGTTCTGGCGATGTCTGAGCTCGCCGTCGTTTCGTCGCGCATCCCGCGACTGAAGGCTCTTGCGGCGTCAGGCCGCAAGGGGGCCAATGCGGCGCTCAAGCTGGCTTCTGACCCCGGCCGCTTTCTCTCCACCGTGCAGATCGGGATAAGCCTCATCGGCGTGCTCGCAGGTGCCTTTTCCGGCGCGACCCTCGCGACCCGGCTGACGGCGGTCCTCGAAGATCAGGGCGTATCGTCCCGTCTAGCCGACCCGCTGGCCTTCGGGCTCGTTGTCGGCGCAATCACCTATCTCTCGCTCATTATCGGCGAACTGGTGCCCAAGCAGCTGGCGCTACGCAACCCGGAGGCGATGGCTTCGTCCATCGCGCCGACGATGGTGCTGCTCTCCCGGCTATGCGCGCCGCTGGTCTATGTCCTCTATATCTCGCAGGATACCATCCTGCGCCTCCTCGGCGCACGAGGCGAGCGGGCTTCCAACGTCACCGACGAAGAGATCAAGACACTGGTCGCCGAGGCCGAAACCGCTGGCGTGCTCGACCCCGAGGAACGGCGAATGATTGCGGGCGTCATGCGCCTCGCCGATCGTTCAATCGCGGCGATCATGACACCGCGGCCTGATGTGGACTGGATTGACCTTGCGGACGATGAGGAAACGATTCGTCGCACCGTGCTCGACAGTCGCCGCTCGCGCCTGCCCGCCATGGACGAGGAGGGTATCCCCGTCGGCGTCATCCAGGCCAAGGACATGCTTAACATGCTGTTGTCGGGCGAGCCGCTGAACGTGCGCGATCTCGTGCGCGAGGCGCCCGTCGTCATCGACACCTTCGGCGCCCTCGCCGCGCTGGAGCGGCTGCGCACCTCACAAGTGCCCATGGCGCTGGTGCATGATGAATACGGAAACTTCGAGGGCATCGTCACCCCGGCGGATTTGCTCTCGGGCATTGCCGGCACCTTTCACCAGGGTGAGGATGAGGGCGAGGAGCCCGGGATTGTCGAGCGTGGTGATGGCTCGTTCCTGATCGGCGGCTCGCTGCCGGCAGACGAATTGGCTGATCTCCTCAATCTGCAGCTCGACCCGGACCGGGACTATCACACCGTGGCGGGCTTCGTGCTCTCGGTATTGAAAAGCCTGCCTCAGGTCGGCGAAGCTTTTGAATGGCAGGGGTGGCGCTTTGAGATCATGGATCTCGACGGCCCCCGCATCGACAAGGTGCTGGTGGCACGCGCGCCGCTCACGCATCGCCGAGGTTAAGCTGGAGCATGACACATTCCGGGCGTCGTATGAGCAACGCGCCCGCAATGACGAGGTGGCTCGCCGCGAAATGGAACACGCTTCCAATCCACCAGGGGACGCAGCCTAGCGGCCCTATACGGGCAGCCGAACCAAAGCCCTGAGACCGCCAAGCGGGCTGTCGGCAAGCGTGACGTCACCACCATGCGATCGTGCGATGTCGCGTACGATCGCAAGCCCGAGCCCCGTCCCGCCCTCATCCAGGTTGCGGGCCTCATCCAGCCGGACGAACGGCTTGAAGACCTCCTCACGTTGGTCCACTGGCACACCCGGTCCGTCATCATCGACTGTGAGGACAAGCCAGCGCCCCTCCACCACCGCCCGCACTTCCACCACCACGCTGTGACGGAGCGCATTGGTGATCAGGTTGACGAGAAGCCGCCGGAAAGCATCCGGCCGCACGGTCACGACGAGCGGTCCGCTCACCTCGACCGTCACCTCCTCACCCTGGCGCTCGAGGTCGCTGCGAACCGACTGCAGGGTTTCGACGATATCGGTCGGGACTGCCTGCTCGCCGGTATCGCCTCGGGCGAAGGCAAGATAGGCCTCCAGCATGCGGGCCATTTCGTCCACATCTGCCCGCAACGCGTCGAGCTCCGCGCTGTCCTCGACGAACGTCAGCGACAATTTGAACCGGGTGAGAATGGTGCGCAGGTCATGGCTGACGCCATTCAGCATGGTGGTGCGCTGCTCCATCGTGCGCTCGATGCGCCGGCGCATTTCGATGAACGCCTGCCCAGCGCGGCGGATTTCGCGCGCGCCTCGCGGCATGAACGTGACATCGCGGCCTTTGCCGAAACTCTCCGCGGCGTTGGCGAGGCGCAGGATCGGCTTGATCTGATTGCGCAGGAACAGGATGGCTATCAGCAGCAGCACCATGGAGGTGCCGAGCATCCATATCAGAAAGATATGGGAATTTGACGCATAGGCCAGGCTGCGCCTTGCGATGACCCGCATGACCTTGTTGTCGAGCTTGATGCGGATCTCGATGAGATTGGAGCGTCCAACCGTATCGATCCAGAAGGGTCGCCCGATCTGCTTGCGGATCTCATCCGAAAGGACGCCATCAAGGATCGAGAAGAACGGCTTGGGCCCCGGCGGCGGCAAGTCCGTGCCGGGCAGAAAGTCGATGTCGAGCCCGAGCCGGTCGCTGGCGATATTGCTCAGCGTCGTCGCGTCGGCATCCTGCGGATAGCTCTCGTAGACGTCTATGATTGCCGCGATATCGCTGGTCACCGCCGAGGACAGGCGCCGCGTCACCAACTGCCAGTGCCGCTCCATGAACACATAGGCGACGACCGACTGGAGAATGATGAAAGGTGCGATGATAATGATCAGCGTGCGCGCATAGAGCCCTTTTGGCAGCAGACTGCCGACGCGGCGCGCGAAACGGTCGAACAGAGCGCTTGGGCTACTGATCGCCTTGGTCAGCCCGCCGTGGCTCAACCAGTTGGTCATCCGTCGACAAGCAGCCTATAGCCGATGCCGCGCACGGTCTGGAGATAGGCGGGATTTGCCGGGTCACGCTCCACCTTGCGCCGCAGCCTGTTCATCTGGACATCGACGGTGCGCTCGCTTGCCGCACCGCCATGGCCCGCGAGCTCTTCCCGGGGCACATGCTCTCCCGCCCGATTGGCGAGAATGGTCAGGATCTCGCGCTCCCTGTCGGTGATCCGGACGATCTCGCCGTTGCACCTGAGCTCACCGCGATCGAGACGGAACAGAAAATCGCCAAAGCGCACAGCCTCTCGCTGCGGTCCGGCGTCCGCGGCCTCGTTGGACAGCCGTCGCAGGACGTTCCCGATACGCAGCAGCAGCTCGCGTGGCTCGAAGGGCTTCGACAGATAGTCGTCGGCGCCGATCTCAAGGCCTTCCACCCGGTCGGCGGACTCGGTGCGAGCCGTCAGCATGATGATAGGCACGTCGGAGCCGTTTCTGAGCCGCCGCGCAAAATCGAAACCGTTTTCGCCGGGCATCATGATATCGAGGATCAGGAGATCGAAGATCATGTGGCCGAGCATGCCCTCGGCCTCGGCAGCTGACGCCGCGGCGGTCACGCGGTATCCGTTCTGGTTCAGAAAGCGCGCCAGCAGCTGCCGCAGACGCCGGTCATCATCGACAACAAGCAGATGCGGCGCGTCATCCACCAGTTCCACCTGTGCGAGATCCATGCGGGTCACGACGGCCGCCCTGCTCCCTTCCAAACCAAACGCGCGACGTGGGCGCTGTCATCCGGATCGATCATGGCGAACAGGAAATCGAGCACCGCTTCACGCGCCGCAGCGTCGCATTTTGAAAGGGCCCGGGCAATGCGTTCCTGCTGCACAGCCGACATGGCCAGCGACAGCGCCTCCCCTTTCTCCGTCAGATACAGCAGGCGTTGACGACGGTCCGTCACGCCGGCGCGCTGCTCCACGAAACCGTCGCGTATCAATTCCTTGAGGACCCGGTTGAGGCTCTGCTTGGTGATACGCAGGATATCCAGAAGCTCGGCGACATTGAGGCCGGCCTGACGCCCTACGAAGTGCAGAATGCGATGGTGAGCCCGCCCGAACCCATAGGAGTTGAGCATGCGATCCGGATCGCTCACAAAGTCGCGATAGGCGAAGAAAAAGAGTTCGATGATCTCGTAATCGGGGGACACGCGGTCTTGGGCAGCGGCCGCACCGGCTGTCTCCCCTCCAAGGCGAGGGCCCGAGGGTTGTTGCGCCTCGACGGACGGCAGGTCCCGGGCTTCCTCTTCAGCATGATTGACGTCTGCCTCGGCAGGCCGTCGAGCCGCGGTTCGCGTACGCAGTTGCGTCACCCGGCACTCCTATTTTTATGTCAGCCTTATTGACATATCTCAGGCAGATTGTTACTCGTCAAGCGTCATCCGCGAAACGAAAGAACCCTAACGGGTCGATGCACGCTATGTTTAAGTCCCAATCATAAGCACATCGTAAGCTCGCGGGGACTTGCCAAGGAGATTTTTCAAATGTCTGCCACCCCCTTCGATCAGCGAGAAGGATCCATCTGGTACGATGGTGCCTTGATTCCCTGGAAGGACGCCACCTTGCACGTGCTGTCGCATGGCTTGCACTATGCGTCCTGCGTATTCGAGGGTGAGCGGGCCTATGGCGGCGAGATCTTCAAGAGCCGGGAGCATTCCGAACGTCTGCTCCAGTCTGCCAAACTGCTCGATTTCGAGATCCCCTTCACCGCGGAAGAGATCGACGCCGCCAAGGCGCTTGTCGTCAAGACCAATGGCAAGGCTGACGCCTATGTCCGTCCGGTCGCCTGGCGCGGGTCCGAAATGATGGGCGTCTCTGCCCAGCACAACAAGATCCATCTCGCGATCGCGAGCTGGGAATGGCCGAGCTATTTCGATCCGGAAGCCCGCCTCAAGGGCATCCGCCTCGACATGGCTGAGTTCCGGCGCCCTGATCCGGCGACGATCCCCTCGAAGGCGAAAGCTTCGGGCCTCTACATGATCTGCACCATCTCCAAGCATCGGGCCGAGCGCAAGGGCTACGCCGACGCGCTCATGCTGGACTGGCGCGGCCACGTGGCGGAATGCACAGGCGCCAACATCTTCTTCGTGAAGGACGGCGCACTGCACACCCCGACGCCGGACTGCTTCCTGGACGGCATTACCCGCCGCACGGTGATCGAACTCGCCAAGCGCCGCGGCATTGCGGTCAACGAACGCACCATCCTGCCGGAAGAACTGGCCAGCTTCAGCGAGTGCTTCATCTGCGGAACTGCCGCCGAGGTGACACCGGTCGGCGAGATCGGCGCGTACAAGTTCACGCCAGCCGCCATCACACAGGCGCTTGCCGATGACTACACCCGCGAGGTGCAGCCGAAGGCCAAAGCCGCAGCCTGATAAGAACGGTTGATTCTCTGTCTATAGCGAAGGGGGCCGGTCTGCGAAGACCGGCCCCTTCCGTTTGAGATCAAGCGACGGTCATGCCAGGCAAGCCGCCAGGAAACCGCCAGTGCCGATCCCTCCCCTTCAGGGAGGGTGGCCTCGCGCCAGCGAGGTCGGGTGGGGCACTCGGCCGAAGGGATGCTCCATCGCTATCCAGCTGTTGCGTCTTCCGACGGGCAGCTCCCAGCCGCCCCACCCTCGCCTGAACGGGAGGGACCAGCGCGGCGTCCAAGAAAACCCCGACAGCCTGACCAAAAACCCCGCGCCACACCTCACGGATGCGCGGCGGCAAGGTCCAGCGGCGCCTGCGCCTTGATTCTCGTCGGAACGAGGCCGATGCGGTCACGGCGCAGCCAACGCCACATCAATAGCAGGGCGACAACCCCGAGCCCGGTTGCGAGCCCGGTCCAGATGCCCGCGCCCCGCCAGCCGAGCGGGAAGGCGAGCACCGCCCCAAGGGGAAGGCCAATGATCCAGTAGCCTGTCGCGGCAATGAGCATCGGCACGCGCGTATCATGCAGACCGCGCAACATGCCGATCAGCACCGCCTGCCCGCCGTCTGCCGCCTGGAACAACGCCGCGAAGGCAAGGAACAACACGGCGAAGCCGATCACCTGGGCGTTCGCCGGATCCGCTGTATCGAGAAATGCACTGATCAGCAGCTGCGGTAGCAGGATCATCACCGACGCCGTCACCGCCATGAAACTCATGCAGATCACGAAGGCCATCCAGCCCGCGCGACGGATGGCCTCCGGATCACGGGCGCCATAACCACGCCCGACACGCACGGTCGCGGCCTGCCCCACTCCAAGCGGCACCATGAAGGCGAGCGAGGCGATCTGCATCGCGATGGCATGGGCGGCCAGTTCCGAAGAGCTGAGCAGCCCCATCAGGAAGGCAGCCGCATTGAAGATGGTTACTTCCAGCGTGATCGTCGCTGCAATGGGCAGGCCAAGCCTCCAGAAGGCGACCAGCCGCGGCCAGTCCGCCCGCCACCAGTGGCCGAAGAGATGATACCGACGGAACCGACGATCGGTCACGATCACCACGGCTAGCCCCGCAAAGAGCAAGGTGCTCGAAAGGGACGTGGCAATGCCCGACCCTGGCAGGCCCAGCGCGGGGAAGCCAAGCTTGCCGAACATCAGGCACCAGTTCGCCATTGCATTGAAGAGGATCGCGACAAGCCCGATTGCGAGCGGCCACAAGGGACGCTCCAGCGCCGAAACGAAGGACCGCAGGACGAGATAAAGCAGGAACGGCAGGATGCTCCACTGCAACGTCCTGAGATAGCTACCCGCCGCGGCGGCGAGCCCCCTCTCCTGGCCGAAGGCGAGCAGGATCGCCTCGCCGTACCAGAGGACTGCCCAAGCCGGCAGTGAGATGATGGCGGCCGACCAGAACCCCTGCCTGACTGTCCGCCTCACGTCGCGCACGGAATGCCGATGACGGCCAAGCTCGCTCGCGACCATCGGCGCCGTGGCCGTGACGAGACCGATGCAAAAGATCAGCACCGCGAAATAGAGATTGGCGGCGAGAGCGCCCGCCGCGAGCGCCTGCGGCCCAATACGGCCCATCATGATCACGTCCGTCGTGGTCATGGCCGTTTGGGCGACATTGGTGAGGATCAGCGGCCAGCCCAGGGCTGCCATGGCGCGCGCCTCGGCGCGCCATGCACGCCACATGGCGGTCCTGTTCGGCACAGTCGTACTCATGCCGCCGTTGTACGCGACATCAGCAGATGCCGCCATATTGTGCACTCATGAGTTATTCTGATGGGTGCCACAACGCATTTTGATTATTTATGCGGCAACCAGTGCCTATGCGTCGTCAATGCCAGACAATTCAGCCATGCGTTCCGGAATGGCCCGCAGGCAATATTGTCATCACCACGCTTGTCCCGGTGATCGCGAGGGAAAGATGCCCCAAGGCATCGGGACGGCCGGGACGAGCCAGACTAGAGTAAGGGAAAGCACTTAATCTCTATTCCACTGACCGCCAGCGGTCGGTTGCTTGGTCATCGCTGGCGCGCGCCCCAACCCAGGTCTCCGCGCCATCGATGCGATGCTCCTTCTTCCAGAAGGGCGCCGACGTCTTGAGATAATCCATCAGGAAGGACGCTGCCTCGAAAGCGGCTTGGCGGTGAATGGATGCGGTCACGACGGCCACGATCATTTCGCCGGGGCGTATCGGACCGAAGCGATGGACCACGGCGAGGCCGACGAGGGGCCAGCGCTTGGCGGCCTCCTCCACGAGCCGGCCGATCTCCTCCTCGGCCATGCCGGGATAGTGTTCAAGCTCCAATACCGCCAGTGCGCCGTTCTCGTCACGGCACAGGCCAGTGAAAGTGACCACCGCGCCGATATCTGTACGACCCGTCGTCAGCTGGGCAGCGATGGCGCTGGGATCGAACGGCTCCCGCTGGACCTGGACAATGATGGAGGCGCCCGCTGTAGTCATCGTCAGCCGCCTGTCATCGGAGGAAAGAAGGCGATCTCGCGTGCGCCGGCCAGCGGTGTGTCAGGGCGACAGTGGCGGCGGTCGACGGCGGCGCGCACGATATCCGGCTGGGCGAAGGCCGACGCGTATCCTTCGCCGCGTGTACGCAACCACGACACCAGATCACCGATCGTCTTTATGCCAGGGGCGAGAACGATCATCTCCTCACCTCGCCCGATACGCTCGCGCAGCCACGCGAAATAAATCAGCTTCACCTCGGCCATCGGTCATATCCTGACAGGGCCGCATGGGCCAACGACGATAAGTTATGTAGTGCCGCTGTGAGCGGACCGAAACAAGCCCCACCCTTGATTCTTCAGCCACTCCTCGCCAAGCCCTCTACTCCTGGTCGATAAGATGCCGCAAGCCGGCACGGAAATAGTCGAAGCCCGTATAAAGCGTCAGCAGGGCGGCAACCCAGAGGAGCACCAGACCGATCTGCGTCGTCCCGCCCATCACACGATCGCCGGCAGGGCCCGCCACGAGAAAACCGACAGCGAGAAGCTGCAGGGTAGTCTTCCATTTGGCGACTTTGGTTACCGGCACGCTCACCTGCAGTTCCGCCAGAAACTCCCTGAGGCCCGACACGAGGATCTCGCGGCAGAGAATGATGATGGCTGCCCAGAGCGACCAGCTGCGGATGGTCCCGTCCGCCACCAGCATCAGCAGGCTCGCCGCCACCAGCAGCTTGTCGGCAATGGGGTCAAGCATTCGTCCGATTGCCGATTGCTGCGACCAGGCCCGGGCCAGGTAGCCATCGAAATAATCGGTGATCGCGGCTGCGACGAAGATGAAGAACGCGCCCCACCGCAGAACGGTGTCATGTGGCCAGAAAAGGCAGATCACCAGAGCCGGAACAGCAAGTACCCGACCATAGGTCAGGATGTTGGGCAGGCTGAACGTACGTGCGCGTCGCATCGAAAGACCGGGCAAATCACTGCTCCCGGAAGAACCATGAGTATCTGCTGCGGTCAACGGCTTCGGAGAAATTCCATCGACCATGCTATTCAGCCCTGATTCTCGTGAAAGAACTCATAAATAGTTCGTGCGGTCGCTGCATTGATGCCCGGCGCCCGTTGCAGATCTTCCAGCGAGGCGCGTGACACCGCCTTGGCGGTGCCAAAATGCAGGAGCAGGGCCCGCTTGCGCGAGGGACCGATGCCCGTGATCTCGTCAAGCGGATTCTTCGTAAAGGCGCGCTTGCGCTTCGCACGGTGGGTACCGATCGCGAAGCGGTGCGCCTCGTCCCGCAGACGCTGGATGAAATAGAGCGCGGGATCACGCGGCGCGAGCTTGAACGGTGCCCGCTCGGCCATCACGAAGGTCTCCCGCCCCGCGTCGCGATCCGCGCCCTTGGCGACGCCAACCAGCGGCACGTCTGTGATGCCGATCTCGGCGAGCGCCGCCCGCGCCGCTTCGAGCTGCCCGCGCCCACCGTCGATCAGGACGAGGTCAGGCCAGGCCGGGAAGCTGTCATCATCCAGAAGATCGTCGTCTGGCTCAGCGTCCAGCTCGGCCTCGAGCGTGGCCTCCGCTCCCTCCGGAAGGGAGGATGACTGTCGCGACGGGGCTGCCAGAGGCATCTCCCCGATCCCCCCGCCGGCCCCGACGAGAGGCAGAGCCATATCTTCCGGCGCAACGGCACTTGCCGGCGACAGGTCTGCGCCGCCTCGCGGCGCCTCCTTGAGGAGGCGAGCAAATCGGCGGCTCAGGACTTCCCGCATCATCCCAAAGTCATCCCCGGGCGTGAGATCCTCGGAACGGATATTGAAGGTGCGATAATGCGTCTTCATGAACCCTTGGCGTCCGGCGACGATCATCGCGCCGACCGCATTGGTCCCCATGATATGCGAGTTGTCGTAGACCTCGATGCGACGTGGCGGCGCGGCGAGGCCGAAGGCCTTGGCAAGCCCACCCAGAAGCTTCTCCTGTGAGGCACTGTCCGCCAATCGGCGGGCCAGCGCCTCCTTTGCATTCTTGAGCGCGTGCTCCACGAGGTCGCGCTTCTCGCCCCGGCGCGGCGTCGCGACTTCGACCCGACCGCTCCGCTGGGTGGAAAGTGCCTCCGCCAGCAGTCCCTGCTCGGGCAGGTCGTGGGACAGCAACACGAGCCGCGGACAAGGCTTGTCATCGTAGAACTGGGCAATGAAGGATGAGAGTACCTCGTCCGGGGTCAAACCTGCATCTGCCTTGGGAAAATAGGCCCGATTGCCCCAGTTCTGATAGTTCCGGAAAAAGAAGACCTGCACGCAGAACTGTCCAGCCTGAAGATCGATGGCGAAGACATCCGCTTCCTCCACGGACTGCGGATTGACGTCCTGGGTTGCTTGCACCGCCGACAGCGCCGCGAGACGATCGCGGTAGCGGGCAGCCCGCTCGAACTCCAGCTCCTCGGAAGCATGCTGCATCTCCGCCGCGAGAGCCTTCTTCACGGCGGTCGAGCGCCCGGACAGGAAGGCGCGTGCCTCCGCGACGAGCCCCGCGTAGTCGTCCAGGTCGATCTCGCCGGTGCACGGCGCCGAGCACCGCTTGATCTGGAACAGGAGGCAGGGGCGGCTTCGGTTCTCGTAGTAGCTGTCGGTGCAGGTGCGCAGCAGGAAGGCGCGCTGCAGGGCATTCACGGTGCGCGTCACGGCGCCGGCGCTTGCAAACGGACCGTAATAGTCCCCCTTGCGGTTGCGCGCGCCACGATGCTTCACGAGTTGCGGCGCGGGATGGTCGCCTGTCAAAAGGATATAGGGAAACGACTTGTCGTCCCTGAGCAGCACGTTGTAGCGCGGGCGCAGCTGCTTGATGAGATTGGCCTCGAGCAGCAGCGCCTCGGTTTCCGTCTGGGTGACGACGAATTCCATCGCCGCCGTCTCGGCAATCATGCGCGCGGTGCGGTTGCCGCCATGGCCGATGCCCTTGATGTAGGAGGCGATGCGCTTCTTGATATGTCTGGCCTTGCCGACATACAGCACGTCACCATCCGCATCGATCATGCGATAGACGCCGGGACTATTGGGAGCAGTCTGCCAGAAATCGCGAATGACCATCGCGCCCGCACGCAGTGAGGCAGGCGCCTTTTCAGCGAAGTCGAAGTCGATGTTCGACGTGACATCACCGGCATCCTCGCCAGCAACGCCCTCACCCGTCGTCAGCGATGCCGGCACGACCGGTGCCTTGTTTTCCTCATTCCGCTCGTCGTCGCGTCCCGTCACCATGCGCATGACGTGACCCCGGCAGCGTCCGAGGTCAAGGGGACTGCAGCGATCAACCCCACATCTCGATGCATTTCACGCCGGCTGATCCCGGGTGACGCTTTCGCGTCACAGGCTGGCCACAGCCTGGCGCGTGGCAGGCAACGTTTCGAGATAAGCCGCGATATCAGCTCTGTTGTGAAGGCGCGTGACGGAAACCGAGGGCCCGACCGCTTTCAGATGGGCTTCGATGCGCGGGCGAACGTCCCTGTTGAAATTCCAGACGTACCGCAAGAACTCAACATATTCCCGATTCATCTTCTCCTCGCATCCCGCCGGCAGGTCCGGCCGGCGCCCTCCCCGCAGCCCACGCACCAGCACGCGCCACAGGCAGAGGAGCCGGGGCGTTTCCATCCAGATCACCTGGTCAGCCCGCGGTACACGCAGGTCAAAGGTCTGGCGGGAATAGTTGCCCTCGGAGATCCAGGCATCACCCGCGAGCGCAGCCGCCACCCGCGCCCGGAACGCCGTGTCATCCGGTTGAGTCCAACCGGGCTCCCAGAACAGCACGTCGAGATGAATCACGGGCAGGCCGAGGCGCTCGCCGATCTGCCTGGCGAGCGTCGACTTGCCACTGCCGGCGCTGCCGAGAATGGCGATGCGCCGAGGACGGACCTCATCCTGCATCTGCGCTCACCCGGCGGGGGACGGCGCGGGGGTAAGCGTTGTCGCTGCAGCGCCGGCGGCTTCGAGCGCCTGTTCATGCGGCGCGCCACTCTGCCCCTGCACGACCACGGCATTGGAAGCGAACTCGATGCCGTTGTCGTGGTAAGCTTTGTGAAGGCGCTTGATGGCCTCTCGCTGGATCATGGTCTGCTTGCCGGGTTTGACGGTGAATTTGAAGCGGCAGAGGAGCGCGTTCGGCTCGATATCCGTGACACCCTGCATCTTGAACGGTGCGATGAACTGATCGGCATACTCGGGCATCTCCGCCAGCTCTACCCCGACCTTCTTGGCAAGCTTGCGCGCCTTTTCCATGTCGGTGTCCCGCGCGAGGCGAAGGTTGAACTTGATGGTCGCATAATCGCGGCTGAAGTTCGTGACCGCGCCGAGCTGGCCGTAGGGAATCGTGTGAAACTGGCCGTTCTGATGGCGCACCCGGACAGATCGCAGGGAAAGCTTCTCCACAGTGCCCTTGTGGCTCCCCGCCTGAATATATTCCCCCACCCGGAACGCATCATCCGCCACGAAGAAGACGCCTGAGACGATGTCCTTCACCAGGGTCTGGGAGCCGAATGAAAAGGCGAGACCGAAGATACCTGCCCCCGCGAGCAGCGGCGAGATATTGACGCCGAGATGCGACAGGCCGAGTAGCAACGCTGTCGCGACCACAAGGACGCCGAAAAACCCGCGCACGACCGGCATGATGCTGGACAGACGCGAAGTGGGCTGCCCTGTGCCGGGAAGAAGATCCTCATGGCCCGCGTCCGCCGGCACCGCCACAGGGGGTGGAGCCAGCTTCGTCGCGGACCAGTAGCCGAGAAGCTCATAGGCGATGTGGCCGAGAATAAGCACCGTGACGACCATGATCAAAGCATGGTCGAATCTCAGCCACTCTTCCCAGCTGAAGACACCGAGCACATCCACCAGCCACGAACGCGCCAGCATGACGAGCACGACAGCAGCCGCCACAGGTACGACGACGCGCCGCATGATGTGCAAGAGCGAGAAATGATTCTTGTCGTGGCCGGGGGCGCCATTCGCCGCCCGCTGCGCGATCGCGCGTGAAAGGAGGCGCTCGACGACATAGGTGGCAATCGCCACCTCCATGGCCCAGAACACGATGTTGTAGGCCTGGAACTTCAGCATGCTGAGGCCGATGGTCCAGAGCGCCCAGCCCACGACCACCATGGCCTTCGCCACAATCCCGAGCGTCTTGCGCCAGCCCCGAGCCTGAGCGAAAAACCGCTGCAGCGCCGTCATGGCCCCGATCATGATCAGCGCGCCTACGACGGTACCTGCGGCTTGCGCTGCGACGATGGGCATGCCCACATCTACCATGAGAGGCAGGTATTTCGCTGCGACAAAGCCGGCTGCGAAACACAGCCCCGCACTGCGATATGCCATTCGGGCTCGATGATTATCCGCTACGGCAAGCCGTTGCTCCGGATCAGCCGGCCGCAACAAGATGAGGAACGGCAGCATCCAGATGCGCCACTGCACGGCGGCGAGCCCCAAGCCGACGGCAAAGGTATCGAACAATGTCGGCCCTTGCAGCAAGCGGCGCCCGAAAACACCCACGACGGCAACGGTGATCCCCAGGGCTACAATGTCGAGCAGACCGTGGCGCAATATCGCGCCAGCACTTGGCCCGGCGAAGGTGACGTGCCGCATCCAGCGCCTGATGAGACCACTGATGAGAGGGGGCAGAACAATGACGACGAGAACGACGGCAAGCGCCTTGGAAAGGGTTAGCACCGGATACGTGGCCGTGCCCAGAAGCGCGACCGTGCCCTCCGCCAACCCGCGGGGCGCCGCGGGCAGTGCCGCCAGGACCGTTGCTAGACGGCCACTGATGTCGTCGACCTTCGCCCAAGCCCGGGTAAAGCCGCTGTCCAGCTCGTTGCGAAGCACGTTGCCCGTCGCCGCCTCAGCTTGCGGCGCTTCGGCCGGTGTTGCCGCGTCCGCTACGGATACACCAAGGATCATGCCCACCACGAAAACCGCCAGCACAGACATGGCGAGCCGCCACGGCCTGATGTTGAACGCACGACTCATCGCCAATCCCTCGTGACGGAAGCTGCTTCGTCCCACGCTTTGCTAAGCCTCCGCTTGGGAGAGAAAGCCGGCGGGCGCGGACTGTTGCTCTAAGTTGCGCGTAAGTTGTTTGCGCGCAAGCGTTTCTATCTCTTTCCGGCATCATCATGCGCGGGATGGTAACCAACACCATCGAGTGAACTGGACGTTGCCGTGAGGGCGGCGTAAACGTTAAGAGTCTGTTAAGCGAAAATCAGCGGAACGGAGCGGCGGAAACGTATGACCCAAAAGGCATTGACCTCGCTGCTGATTCCCGGCGGCATCGCAACGCTAACGCTTGCGCTCGGCGCCTGTCAGACCAATCCCACCGCCATGAACGCGCCGCCTGGAATGCCTGTCGCGCTTGAAAGCATCGAGGGAGCGCCTGATCCCGTGAAGTCCGAGCTGTCCAGCGCACTGGCATCGGCCGCGGCGGCACGCAAGGTGGAACTCGTTTCGGGCACGGACGCGCGTTACAGGCTCAGGGGCTATCTCACCGCGTATGATCGCCAGGACGGCTCGACGGAACTTGCGTTCGTCTGGGATGTCTTTGACGGCGACAAGCGCCGCGCCAAGCGGATCGAGGGGACGAGCTTCTCTGTGACCGGATCGGCGGGGCACGCCGGTAAGACGGATGCCGGGACAAGCGATGCCTGGACCTCCGTCGATCAGACAGTCATTAACAAGGTGGCCTCGACAAGCATGAGCGAAGTGGCGGGCTTCCTCGCGACTGACGCGCGCTCCGGCGGCCAGACCTTCGTCACCAGGGCCGCTGCGGTGGAACCAGCTCCCGCTTCCGGCAACTCAGCCACCGTAGTCGCGTCGGCTGGTGACGGTATGCAAACATCGGGTGGTGAGGGATCCGTGGGCCAAGCCGCCTCGATGGGCCAGACGGCGGCGGCAACGACGGCACTCGGCTTCTCTGAGTAAGGCATTCCCGCGCGCGGAGACGCGCCATGCGTGGCAGAATTGTCCCGGCGCCGGCGTCAAGAGCGACAATGGCCGATTTTGAGCGGCGGCCGGTATTGTTCGCCAGCGCTTCGGCTGTTATGAGCCCGCGAGAATGGATTATGTCGGCAGCGTGACATTCGGCATGACAGCCATTTCGCATCGCGCCATCTCACATACGGAAGTCGGCCGCATGAAAGCCTCGATCAAACTTGTCGCGGGCAATGCCAATCGCCCATTGGCGGAGGCCATCTCCTCCTACCTTGAGCTCCCGCTCGGCGCTTGCCAGGTGAAGCGTTTCGCGGACATGGAGATCTTCGTCGAGATCCTCGAGAATGTACGCGGCGAGGATGTATTCGTCGTGCAGCCGACGTCGTTCCCAGCGAACGACCACCTCATGGAACTGCTGATCATTATCGACGCCCTGCGCCGTTCGTCCGCGCGTCGCATCACGGCGGTGCTGCCCTATTTCGGTTATGCGCGCCAGGATCGTCGCGCCGCCGGTCGCACGCCGATCTCGGCCAAGCTCGTCGCTAACATGATCACCCATGCCGGTGCTGACCGCATCCTGACGGTCGACCTGCATGCGGGCCAGATCCAGGGCTTCTTCGACATTCCAACCGACAACCTCTTTGCCGCGCCGGTCATGGTGCGCGACATCAAGGAGCGGCTCGAGCTCGGCAATCTCATGGTCATCTCGCCGGACGTCGGCGGCGTCGTGCGCGCCCGCGCGCTTGCCAAGCGGATCGATGCGCCGCTCGCCATCGTCGACAAGCGCCGCGAGCGGCCGGGCGAATCCGAGGTTATGAACATCATCGGCAACGTCGAGGGACGCACCTGCATCCTGGTCGACGACATCGTCGATTCCGGTGGCACGCTCTGCAACGCGGCTGAAGCGCTGCTCGCCCACGGCGCCCGCGACGTCTATGCCTACTGCACCCACGGGGTTCTCTCAGGTGGCGCTGTGGCACGGATAGCCTCGTCACAGCTGAAGGAAATGGTGATCACCGATTCCATCCTGCCGACCGAGGCGGTGAAGGTGGCGCGCAACATCCGCACCATCACCATCGCCCCGCTGCTCGGCGAAGCCATCGGCCGCACCGCCTCGGAATCGAGCGTCTCCAGCCTGTTCGACTGAGTGGCGCGCACCGCCGCCGAGGCCCCCGGCGCGTCAGCTGCAGTGCGTCTGGCCAAGTTTTCCCCGGGCGCCGCGCTGATCCCTCCCCTCAGGGGAGAGTAGCGTCGTAGGCGCCGGGTGAGGAAGACGGATGCCCTTGTGCTGACCCGGCTGGCGAACGGCGCACTTGCATCGACAGCGGAGCATCGCGCTCGCGCCTCGCCCCACCCGACCTCGCTAGCGCGAGGCCACCCTCCCCTGAGGGGAGGGATCAGCGCTGATCATTCCATGTCATCCCCGGTCGCCGTCCCTGCGGATTTGTCTTCCGGCGCGATCGGCGGTATAAGCCCCGCGCGCCCGCCAGACACCCTTGGAGGCACGGGCGTATAGACTTCGACGTTGGAAAAACCACGGGGTGCCATCGGCGCCCACCGGACGACGTTCAAGGCAACCGCGCATCCTGCGCGGTTCTTTGCATTTCATCCGGTCGTACCAAGGACTAAACCATGACCTCTGTGAAGCAGATCAAGGCCGTGGCGCGCGAACGGGTCGGCAAGGGGGCCGCCCGTGCAGTTCGTCGTCAAGGCCAAGTTCCCGCCGTGATCTACGGCTCCGGACAGCCGCCCGTTTCCATCGCGCTCGACTACAACGAGACGAAGCGGCTGATCTTCGCCGGCCACTTCCTGACCACCCTCTTCGAGATTGAAGTCGGCGGCGACAAGACGCGCGTCATTCCGCGCGACTACCAGCTCGACCCGGTCAAGGACACGCCCCTGCACGTCGATTTCCTGCGTGTGTCCAAGGACGCCACCATCAGCGTGGAAGTGCCGGTGCATTTCGTGAACCAGGAAGCTTCGCCCGGTCTCAAGACCGGTGGCGTGCTCAACGTCGTTCACCACACAATCGAATTGATCGTCCCGGCTGATGCCATTCCTGACGCGGTCGAGATCGATGTCACTGGCCTGGAGATCGGCGCGTCTATCCACCTGGAAGACGTCAAGCTTCCCGCCGGTGCCAAGGCCGCGACCCACGAGAAGGACTTCACCGTGGCGACCATCGCCGCTCCGGCGAAGCTCGAAGTGGCTGAGGATGCCGCGGCCGAGCCGACGGCAGAGTAAGCCTTACGGTCGGGGCCGACGCCGGCTCCGGCCTTTCTATCACGCGGCGCGCCATTGACGCCTTTGTGCCCAATGCAGCTGTGATCTCGCTGGCCTCGCCGATGACGGGGCCTTTTGTCTGTTTCGATGCGGGCTTGCGCCTTAAGGCCGGGTATCGCCCAACCGAGACCTGTCGCCATGCTCCTCTTCGTCGGGCTCGGCAATCCCGGGGACCGCTATCGGCTCAACCGGCACAATGTTGGCTTCCTCGCCATCGAGATGATCGCGTATGTGCATAAGGCCGGGCCGTGGCGACAGCGGTTCGCCAGCCGCGTCGCTGAGGCCGAAATCGCCGGCCAACGCGTGCTTCTGATGGAGCCGCAAACCTTCATGAACGAATCCGGGAGAGCAGTCGGCGAGGCCTCACGCTTTCTCAAGATTCCCCTCGACAAGATCGTGGTGTTCCACGACGAGCTGGATCTCGCGCCCGCGAAGCTGCGCATGAAAACCGGCGGGGGTAGCGCCGGGCACAATGGGCTGCGCTCCATCACCGCCCATGTCGGTAATGACTACCGCCGCGCGCGGATCGGCATCGGCCATCCCGGCAAGGAACTCGTGCTTCCGTATGTGCTCAGCGACTTCGGTCGCGACGAGATGGCGTGGGTCGAAGACCTCACACGGATCATGGCTGACAACGCGGGCCATCTCGCCAAGGGCGAGGACCCGAGCTTTCAGAACAAGGTACACCTCGCCATGGATGGCCGCGGCTGGGGGGATGTAAAACGCGTGGGCGAGCGCGGCGCCGCGAAGGAGTAGGTACTATGGGTTTCAAATGCGGCATCGTGGGTCTCCCCAACGTGGGTAAGTCCACCCTCTTCAACGCGCTGACGCAGACTGCCGCCGCGCAGGCGGCGAACTATCCCTTCTGCACCATCGAGCCGAACGTCGGCGACGTCGCGGTGCCTGACGCACGGCTAGACAAGCTTGCCGCCATCGCCGGCTCGAAGGAGATCATCCCGACGCGCCTGACCTTCGTCGATATTGCCGGACTGGTGCGCGGCGCCTCGCGCGGCGAAGGGCTCGGCAACCAGTTTCTTGCGAATATCCGCGAATGCGATGCGATCGCCCACGTGGTGCGCTGTTTCGAAGACAGCGACATCACCCACGTGGAAGGTAAAATCGCGCCGATCAACGACATCGAGACCATCGAGACCGAGCTGATGCTTGCCGACCTCGAAAGCCTCGAGAAGCGCGTGGTGCCCCTCGAAAAGAAAGCCAAGTCGGGCGACAAGGAGGCCAAGGAGCAAGTCGAGCTGATGAATCGCTGCCTTGCCCTGCTGCGCGAGGGAAAGCCCGCCCGGCTGGTGCAGGTCGCCGATAACGAGCGTAAGGCCTTCGCAATGCTCGGCCTTCTCTCCTCGAAGCCGGTGCTCTATGTCTGCAATGTCGAGGAGGCAAGCGCCGACACAGGCAACAGCTTCTCCGCCGAGGTAAAAGCCCGCGCTGCCGAGGAAGGCGCCGTCGCGGTGGTCGTCTCCGCCAAGATCGAGAGCGAGATCGCCGTTCTGCCAGAAGCGGACCAGAAGGACTACCTCGAGGCGGTGGGCCTCGAGGAGCCAGGCCTCAACCGCGTCATCCGCGCCGGCTATGCGCTGCTCAATCTCGTCACCTATTTCACCGTGGGTCCAAAAGAAGCGCGCGCCTGGACCATCGAGCAGGGCACCAAGGGCCCACAGGCCGCCGGCGTCATCCATAGCGATTTCGAGAAGGGCTATATTCGCGCCGAGACCATCGCCTACGACGATTACATCGCCTGCAAGGGCGAGGCTGGCGCCCGCGAGGCCGGCAAGTTTCGTCTGGAAGGCAAGGATTACGTGGTCGCCGATGGCGATGTCCTGCATTTCCGCTTCGCCAATTAGAACGAGGCGATGGCGATGCGCCTGACGCACCGCCACGATTGGAGATTGGCACTCAGCGAGGCGATCGACCTGCAACGGCGCATGCGCGCGGAGATGATCGCCGACCCGCCGCTCGATCTCGACAGGATCAAGGTCGCCGGCGTTGATGTCAGTGTGCGCGACGACGTATCGAAAGCCACCGTCGCCGTCCACAAGGCGGTGAGGACTGCCGCGCGGGATCGGTAGAGTGGGCTACGTGGTCTGCGTGCTTGTACGCCGTTCACAGTCTCGCCAAGACGGGCTGCCAGAGTAGCTCGCGATCGAGCAATGATGCGGCGCAGACCCTGTTACACAGGCAGAACGCGCTGCAATAAGACACGGAGAAAGCGAAATATCACCATATATATTCATAACAAACTGAGAACTGCCCCATGAAGTGGAAAAAATACTTTATTATTAACATAAATATCGATCTGATTACGAGCATTTACGCCAGAAAGCTTCAAGTAAGGTATAATATACCGCCAAGTAGGCATTTTTTCCACGGCTGTGGTGACTTTGGCAAATATCCAGAACTCGCGGGAGCGATGTTTAACGCCTCTCCCCTCTTGCCAACATCGCTCGCGGCCGTCGATCGTACGTCAAAGCTGATGATCGTGTCGCATGGCAGTGAGTTCGGCCTTTGCAGCATGGACATGGCGACCTTGGTCTCGAAACTTGTAAACTCCGGTCTCAAGGAAGTAGGTCTCATTTCTTTCAAGGCATGCCTTACCGGAAAAGGTCGGTTTCTAGACATTCTGTCCAAAGACATCGCGATGCGCGGGATCGATCACGGATGGCTGATTGGCTACCGGGAAACTGCCATGTTGACCTTCTCTTATTTTGGCAGCCCCTGGCACACCTGTATCAATAGCGATGAAGATATCGATTTACATTATTACCATGGGTATAAATCCGCGGACAATGATCGTATCCGCCTCGTAAAAGGCAACATCGATGTTGTGCTGCCTGGAACGCGGCGTTTTTCGACCACGTCGCCGCAGCTTTGCAATCTACGCCGGCGACTGACCTGAGACAGCCTGCAGCCGTGCCGCAACCGCATACCTGCGTCAACTTTTCCCTGCCTGACCCATGGGTTAGGGTCTTAACGCATGGAGCCGCAAATCATATCGAAGGATGCACATGTCGCAGCTGCATTTTGAGGACTTCGTGGTGGGCGAGAGCAGGCACCATAGTCTGCCCCCGGTCACCGCCGATGACATCCTTGCCTATGCCAGAGAATATGACGCGCAGCCCATGCACTTGGGCGAAAGCGGCGGTTTCTACAGCGAACATATCGGCTCTGGCTGGCATACGTGCTGCCTGACCATGCGGGCGATCGCGGACTGCTTCCTCACGCAATCGCGGGCGTTTGGCGCTCCAGGCATCGACTCGGTGGAGTGGCGCGCTCCGCTGCGACCTGGCGACGAGCTCCACGTCACGATTGAGACCCTCGACAAGCGCAAGTCCCGCAGCCGCCCGGAGATGGGTTTGGTACAGTTTGCGATCGAGACGGCGAACCAGTCCGGCACGCTGCTCATGCGCCAAGTCAACTGGGTCATGTTCGGCACCCACGAGCCACCCCTGGAGGATCGGCCGACCGCCATACCGCGTGTTGTGCCTGCCGCCGCCGCGGCCACGCTGGCGGGCGAAGCGAGCATGGATCAGCAGCTCTATTTCGACGACCTCACGGTGGGCGATACCCAGGTCCTTGGCTCTCATACGTTCAGAGAAGCCGATATCATCGCCTTCGCCCAAGCCTATGATCCCCAGACGTTCCATACCGATCCGGTGGCGGCCCGCAGCAGCTTCTTCGGAAGTCTCTGCGCATCCGGCTGGCATACTGGATCCGTGTGGATGAAGAAGATGGTGGAACGCCGCAACGCCCTCCTTCAGGTTGCCCTGGAACGTGACGGTCATGCAGCGCGCCTCGGTCCGTCCCCCGGCGTGAAGGATCTTAAATGGATCAAGCCCGTGTTCGCAGGCGACACGCTCACTTATCGCTCACGCATCAGTAGCAAACGGTTGTCAGCTTCCCGCCCCCAATGGGGAATCGTGTCGCATCACAACACGGCCCACAACCAGCATGGCGAGTGTGTATTCGCATTCGACGGCGCGGTGTTCTGGGAACGGAGTCAACAACACACGAGTTAAGCGCAGCCCTCACAGCGTGCTCGGTCCGATCTGCTGCACGCGGGCGTTGCGTCGCCACGCTGCGGGTCCACATATTACATGTATGCCCACCTGTGGAATCCAGCGAGTAAGCCATGCGGTGGGACAAGTATTTTCTGATCAACCTCAATGTTCTCGACGATGACGTCCGCAACGTCGCGGATGGACTACGCAGGCGCTACAGTCTGGATAAAGCACATTGCTTTGCGCCGCACGGTCAGCTCTGGCCACCCTCGCAAGCGCGTGGCGCGGACCTCGTCTATACACCGCTCAGCCACCGCCAGCCGGCGTTCCGGGAACTCGATCGCAGCTGCAAGCTCATCGTGGTCATGAGCGGCCACTCCATGATGACGACACAATCCGCCCATGCTCAGATCGCCCGCGAACTACACGGTTGGGCGCTACGCGAAGTCGGACTTGTGGCCCTCATGAGCGACTTTCGGGACCCTCATCAGTATCTCGCGAACATCGCGATGGAACTCAGCGAACTTCGGATCGGCGTCGGCTGGCTCACGGCTTACCAGAACCAAACCGCGGCCGGCCGGCACGTCTTTGAAGGATACCCGGGGTTACAGCCAGCAGCCGTCCTGCGGGGAACGATACAGACCCCGGAAGCGGACCGATGGTTCTTCCCGCGTTACGCCAAAACCCGCGCCCAGAGGGCACCAGCGGCTTAGCATCGGCGATCGTGAGATCCTGCAGCCTTAGTGTCCATCAAAGCTCATCAAGGTCCGCACAGTGATGCCGAGATTGCGCAGACGCTCGGCGCCTCCGAGTTCGGGAAGATCAATGACGAAGACGGCTGCGACAACCTCAGCGCCCATGTTATTGAGGAGCTTGACCGCCCCGGTCGCCGTCCCGCCCGTGGCGATAAGGTCATCGACGAGGATGACACGATCGCCAGGCGTGATGGCATCGCGATGCATCTCCATTTCATCGATGCCGTATTCCAGCGAATAGGCGACGCGCACCGTCTCGTGCGGCAGCTTTCCCTTTTTGCGGATCGGCACAAAGCCGGCCGAGAGCTGATGTGCGACCGCGCCGCCGAGAATGAAGCCTCGAGCTTCGATGCCGGCGATCTTGTCGATCTTGGACCCCGGCCACGGCTGCACCATCTCGTCCACCGCCCGGCGAAACGCGCGCGCGTCGCCGAGAAGGGTCGTGATATCGCGAAAGACCACACCGGGTTTGGGATAGTCAGGAATGCTGCGTATCGCCGCCTTCAGGTCTGTCATCAGCCGTTCGGTTATTCACCGCTCCCTCACGCAACGCACGCGCATCTCTTCCAGATTCGACCAGACACGACAGGAGCGCAAGTGACTTGAGCGATCAAACGGCAAGGTCGACATGTACATGTCTCATGTCGCCGTATGGCTGTCAGCGCGTTCTATGAACGGATATCAGCCGTGCGGCGCGGCGGGGAGCACGCTGCAAAAATAATGGCCGCCCCGAGAGCTCCTCGAGACGGCCGGAAAAACAAGCCGATATTGGAAACGCATCGGCAGTGGCGGAAGCCGTAGCGGCGTAGCCTCAACCCATCACCTCAGGCTTTGGCTTCCTCGTCATGCGCCTTGGCCCAGATCTTCTTCTTGGTGAAGTAGAGCAAGCCGCCAAACACGAGCAGGAACACCATGACCTTGAAGCCGGTCTGCTTGCGGGCCTCCATGTGAGGCTCGGCTGCCCACATCATGAACGCAGCCACGTCATGGCTGTATTGCTCGACCGTTTCAGGGACCTGCGGCTGGCCGTTCGGCAGCTTCGGATATTCGACCTGCCCATCGTTGATGGGCTTTGCCATAGCAATGCGATGGCCGGGGAAGAACTCGTTGTAATGCTGCCCCGGCTGAAGCTCGAAGCCTGCAGGCGGTTGAACATAGCCATTGAGAATAGCGTGGATGTAATCCGGACCCTGCTCCTGGTATTGCGTCACGACGTCAAAAAGAAACCAGGGAAAGCCGCGCTCGTAGGTGCGGGCCTTGGCGAGCAGCGAAAAGTCCGGAGGAAAGGCGCCGCCGTTCGAGGCACGCGCCGCCTGCTCATTGGGGAATGGCAGCGGGAAGCGGTCCGCCGGCCGACCCGGGCGATCGAACATGTCGCCGGCATCGTTCGGGCCGTCGTGGATCTGGTATTCGGCGGCCAGTGCCTTGACCTGAGCTTCGCTGAACTCCGGGCCGCCCGGCTCGGCGAGGTTTCGGAAAGCGACGAGGCCAAGCCCATGGCAAGCGGAGCAGACCTCACGGTAAACCTTGAAACCGCGCTGGAGCTGAGCTCGGTCGAACGTTCCGAAGGGTCCGGAGAAGCTCCATGATTCGCGTGGGGGCTTGGGCGCTCCCTCCGCAGCCTCAGCGGGCAGCGATGCCGCACCGGCAAGCGCGACCATGGCGGCCACCACACCGGCGATGAGAAGACCAGGCTTCGACATATCCCTCAAAATCCCTCGGCGATGGCCATTGGCCGGCCCATCTGAACCATCATTCTGTCCCCATCACCAGGCAATGGCCCCATGCGGCCATTGCCCGACGGACGGGAGCCCATCTCGCGACGAGCCATCATCCCTTGGTGCTCGGCGCTGAGGCCGCCGCCTGCGCGACCACCGCACCACCGGCACCTGCCTGCTTGGCAAGCACGGCATCTGCGATGGAATTCGGCAACGCCTTCGGCTTCTCGATGAGGCCAAGCAGTGGCAGAAGAACCAGGAAGTGGATGAAGTAATAAGCAGTCAACAGACGGGAGGCGATGACGTAGCCGCCCTCAGGAGGCATCGCGCCGAGATAACCGAGGCCGACCGACACGAGGGCCAGCACCCAGAAGAGCTGGCGATAGATCGGACGGTACACTGCCGAGCGCACCTTCGACGTGTCGAGCCAGGGCAGGAAGGCGAGCACGGCAATGGCGCCGAACATCGCGAGCACGCCGCCGAGCTTGTCCGGGATGGCACGCAGGATCGCGTAGAAGGGCAGGAAGTACCACTCCGGAACGATATGCGCGGGTGTCACCAGCGGATTGGCTGGGATGTAGTTGTCAGCATGCCCGAGGTAATTCGGCTGGTAGAACACGAACCAGGCGAAGAACAGCATGAAGCAGACGATGCCGAAGGCGTCCTTGACGGTCGCGTAGGGCGTGAAGGGCAACGTGTCCTTCTTGATGTCCTTGATCTCGACGCCAGTCGGATTGTTCTGGCCGACGTGGTGGAGCGCCCAGATATGCAGCACGACAACGCCGGCGATCATGAACGGCAGCAGGTAGTGCAGCGAGAAGAAGCGGTTCAGCGTCGGGTTATCGACCGAGAAGCCGCCCCACAGCCAAGTCACGATCGGCTCGCCGACAAAAGGCAGCGCGGAGAACAGATTGGTGATGACGGTGGCGCCCCAGAAGCTCATCTGGCCCCAAGGCAGCACGTAGCCCATGAAGGCGGTGGCCATCATCAAAAGGAAGATGATCACGCCGAGGATCCACAGCACTTCGCGCGGCGCTTTGTAAGAGCCGTAATACATGCCGCGAAACATGTGGATGTACACGGCGATGAAGAACATCGACGCGCCATTGGAATGCAGATAGCGGATCAGCCAGCCGTAGTTCACGTCGCGCATGATATGCTCGACAGAGGCGAAGGCCAGCGTCACATGCGGCGTATAGTGCATCACCAGCACGACGCCCGTGACGATCTGCGCGACCAGCATGAACGACAGGATGCCGCCGAAGGTCCACAGGTAGTTCAGGTTGCGCGGGACCGGAAAAGCGATGAAGGACGAATGGATGAGCCCGCCAAGCGGAAGGCGGCTCTCGAACCACTTCATAAAGGCGCTTTTCGGAACGTAGGTCGAATGTCCGCTGCTCATGGCTCTCTCAGGTAGCTCCCCGGCTTCACGCTGCTGCGGCCATCAACCGATGCGCAAGGTCGTATCGGAAATGAAGGAATAGACCGGAATATGCATGTTCTCCGGCGCTGGCCCCTGACGGATACGACCGGCGGAATCATAATGCGACCCATGGCAGGGGCAGAACCAGCCGTCATAATTACCCTGTTGGCCAAGCGGCACGCAGCCAAGATGGGTGCAGATGCCGATCATGATGAGCCAGGCTTCTTTGCCCGCCGCTGCACGGTTGGCGTCCGTGGCCGAGGCATCCGCATCCAGATTGGCGTTGCGCGCATTCTGGTCGACCAGCTGGGCGAGCGGAACGGCCTTGGCTTCCTCGATTTCCTTGGATGTGCGGTGACGGACGAAAACCGGCTTGCCGCGCCATTTGACGGTGATGCTTTGCCCTTCGGCCACCTGGCCGACGTCAACTTCCACCGTGCTCAGAGCCAGCGTGGACGCATCGGGATTCATCTGGCTGATGAAGGGCCAGGCGACGCTCGCCAACCCAACGGCGCCGACGGCGCCCGTCGCGATGTACAGAAAATCCCGCCTGGTCGGCTCAGAACTTGCTATCTCAGCCACAACGGCTCCCCAGTCCTCGATATTCCGGTTCTGCTAGCGCCGGATCACACTTTCCAACGCCAGCAACACCCACGTTGGCCCGACGGAAAGCAATGAGAACCCAGGTCCTCAGCTTGCCATCCCGAACGAGACCTCCCGCAAGGCAGCACCGCTGCCGCCATAGCAACAAACACGGCGTGACGATGGCCGCAATGCGACCGGGAGTCGCCACCACCGTCCATGTGGCGGCTCTTTGGCATGGTTCTAGAAGCATGTCCATAGGCTTGGGGGGCATCGACATTCCCGCCGGACATGACTGGTATGGCCGATTTTCACCGCTTGGCCGGGGAAAGAACGGCGAGCAAAGCCGCCCTCGGAGATCTTTGCACAGGCGGCGCTTTTTGCCACACCCGGCTGCGCAATTCCGTCGCACTGCCCTTGCGAGCGCCGACCCCGGCCGTCGCCTCAACTGCGATATCCAACATGCCGCCGCTTGGCGCCGGAGGAACCCGTTTACACCGCGGCTTCGCTCTCCAGCGCGGCCGCATCCCCGTCGGGTGCGAGGAAGCCACCCGATTGCCGGTGCCACAGCCTGGCATAGAGACCACCCTTCGCGATCAGCGCATCATGGGTGCCATGCTCCACGATCGACCCGCGGTCCATCACCACGAGCCGGTCGAGGGCGGCGATCGTAGACAGGCGATGCGCGATCGCAATGACAGTCTTGCCCTTCATCAGATGCTCCAGCTGGCTCTGGATGGCAGCCTCTGCCTCCGAATCAAGAGCCGAGGTCGCTTCGTCGAGGACCAGAATCGGCGCATTCTTGAGCAGCACCCGCGCGATCGCGATGCGCTGGCGCTGCCCGCCCGAGAGCTTCACGCCACGCTCGCCCACATGCGAATCGAATCCCCGACGGCCGCGATGGTCTTCAAGCCCCGCGATGAACGCCTCCGCATCCGCCAGTTGCGCCGCGCGGCGGATGGCATCTTCGGGCGCGTCCGGCTTCCCGTAGCGGATATTATCCCGGATCGAACGGTGCAGGAGAGACGTGTCCTGGCTGACGACAGCGATCTGCTGCCGCAAGGAATCCTGCGTTGCCCTGGCGATATCCTGACCGTCGATCAGAATGCGTCCGCCCTCGAGGTCATAGAGGCGCAGAAGGAGGCTGACGAGCGTGGACTTGCCCGCACCACTCGGCCCCACCAGCCCGACTTTTTCCCCAGGCTTAACCACAAGGTTCAGATCCTCGACCACGCCGGATGTGCGGCCATAGTGGAAGCGCACATCCTCGAAGCGGATTTCACCCCCGGTGACTTCGAGCGGCCTGGCGTCGGGCACATCAACCACCTCGTGCGGCCGCACGATCGTTTCCATGCTCTCCTGCACGGTTCCCACATTATCGAAGAGGGTCCGGACCACCTGCATGACCCAGCCGGACATGGTGATGATGCGTAGGACGAGCGCCAGCGACGCGGCAATGGCGCCCGGGCTCATCTGTCCGAGCGACCACAGATAAATCGCAGCGCTCGTCGACACTATGAACAGCACCGTGTTCAGGGCCGACAGGGTCACGCTGACGCCGGTCATCAGCCGCATCTGCGTCAACATCGCGGTGGTATGGTCGGCGATCGCCTCGCGGACCGCCGAGCGCTCTTCCGACACGCGTGCGAAGAGCTTGACCGTCAGGATATTCGTATACGTGTCGACGACGCGTCCCACGAGATAGGAACGCCTGTCCGCCACCGCTTGCGATCGCATCTGCGCGCGTGGCACGAAATAGACAAGCAGCGCGATATAAAGGATGACCCAGGCGACGACTGGCACAGCCAGCAGGATGCCGATCTGCCCGAACACGGTGATCGCGGTGACCGCATAGACCGCAACGAACCACAGGTTATCCACAAGACCGGTGGCGATTTCCCGCAAGGCCGGCCCGACCTGGACGATGCGGTTGGCGAGGCGACCGGCGAAGTCGCCCTGGAAATAGGCAAGCGAGTGGTTGATCGTGTAGAGATGCGCGCGCCAGCGGATCATATTGGTCAGTTGTGGCACGACGACCTGGTCGACGAGCATGTCGTTGATGGCTGTGAACAGCGGCCGCAGCACCAGGATGGCAATGCCGCCACCGACAACAATCACGCCGTAGTCCGCGAAGAACTCGGCCGGGGTCGAGCCGGACAGCCGGTCGACCAGCCAGCCGACGATCAGGAGCAATGACGAATCGACGATCGAGATGACCAGTGAGCTCAGGAGGATGAGCACGAGCCAGAAGCGCACCGGCTTCAGATAGTACCAGGCGAAGCCGAGGAAGCTCTTCGGCGGCATGCGCATCTCGTCGAATGGCGCAAACACGTCGACGCGCTGCTCGCACCAGTTCAGGCATCTTTGCAACCAGCGCTGCAGCACGGCATAACCCTCGGTGATGTCTCGAAAAGCCGGACAGGATACACGCTCGTAGCAATTCGCCCAGAAAGGAGGCGCAACCGTGATCCGCGGCAGACGCAGAGGCGGCGAGAGCATCGAGTGCGAGTGAAGTCAACGGAGGCGGCTTGACGTCGGGCCCGGAAGCGCGCAGGCCCTCACCATGGATCATGCTCCCATCGCCCTTGCCCTCTACCAGCCCGACATTCCCCAGAACACGGGGACACTGCTCAGGCTGTGCGCCTGCCTCGCCGTAGAAGCCCATATCATCGAACCCGCCGGCTTCCCGGTAAGCGATCGCGCCTTCCGACGCGCGGGCATGGACTATCTCGATCGTGTGACGATTGAGCGTCATGCCTCATGGACGGCCTTCGACGACTGGCGGCGCCCCACGGCGCGCCGGCTCGTGCTGGCGACGACACAAGGCGCGACGCCCTATACACACTTCGCCTTCGGGCGAGGTGACATCATCCTGCTCGGCCGCGAATCGGCCGGGGTGCCCGAGGCGGTCCACGCCGCAGCGGATGCCCGCATTCTCGTGCCGATGGTGGCCGATTTGCGCTCGCTCAATGTCGCCGTCGCAGGCGCCATGATAGTCGGCGAGGCGCTGCGACAAACGGACTGCTGGCCAAGCCTGTAGCTTAAGCCAACAGCTCGGACATCTATTCGCGTAAAACGACCTGAGGGAGCTGCCATGGGTTCCGCCGGCACCGACATCATCGCCACAGATGCCCAGCGCGACGAAGCGCGCCAATGGTTCGAGGCGCTGCGTGACCGAATCTGCGCCAGCTTCGAGGCGCTTGAGGCCTCGGCACCCGGCCCGTTCTTCCCAGAAGCGACGGAGCCGGGACGTTTCGAGCGCACGCCCTGGCAGCGCCGCGACCATACCGGCGGCGACGGCGGTGGCGGAACCATGGCGATCATGCGCGGGCGCGTGTTCGAGAAGGTGGGCGTGCACTGCTCCACGGTACATGGAGAATTCGCGCCCGATTTCCGCAGCCAGATCCCGGGCACGGATGCGGACCCGCGTTTCTTCGCCACGGGCATCTCGCTGATCGCTCACCCCTGGAACCCGAACGTGCCGACCGTGCATATGAACACACGCCTTGTCGCCACGTCGAAGTCCTGGTTCGGCGGCGGCGCCGATCTCACCCCCGTGCTCGACCGCCGGCGCAGCCAGGATGATCCTGACGCCGTCGCCTTTCACGCGGCGTTGCGCGGCGCTTGCGACGCCCATCCCGCCATCGCCTCCTATCAGCGCTACAAGGATTGGTGCGACGAGTATTTCTACCTGCCCCACCGCAAGGAGCCGCGCGGCATCGGCGGCATCTTCTACGATCACCACTGGTCCGGCGACTTCGCCGCTGACATGGCCTTCACTCGCAGCGTCGGCGAAGCTTTCCACGCAATCTACCGGCAAATCGTGGCCGACAATTATGAAAAGCCCTGGACGGACGCCGACCGCGAGGAACAGTGCATTCGCCGCGGACGCTACGTCGAATTCAATCTGCTTTATGATCGCGGCACACTGTTCGGCCTGAAGACCGGCGGCAATGTGGATTCAATTCTCTCCTCGATGCCGCCGAGCGTACGCTGGCCGTAGGACCACCTGCTTTTCGGGACGGCAGGCACGCCTGGCCATCTGCACGCCTGGCCATCTGCACGCCTGGCCATCTGCACGCTTGGCCATCTGCACGCTTGGCCATCTGCACGCTTGGCCAATCTGCAAGCCTGGCCATCTGCAAGCCTGGCCATGAGGGCACCCTGGCCATGAGAAAAAGAACAATCGCGTGTCATCCCGGGGCGGCCGTGAGGCCGAGCCCGGGATCCATGAACACTGTCGGTGATTCAGGGGAACGCGTCGGTGTTCATGGATCCCGGACAGCGGCTCCGCCGCTTCCGGGATGACCGGGAGGCGCCGTCACACCTCGAAATGACCGCGATAGCCGGCCCGCCCCGTTCAGCCCTCAATCCGCGCTGGGCAGGCAGCGGATCGTGAATTCGATCCGCCCGTCCTCGAGTTCTCGCCAGTTCTCGACCTCGGTCATGTAGGCGGCTTTCGGGAAGCGCTCGAACCATTCGCGTGCCTTCTCTCGCGCCGCCTCGCGGGGCAATGTGAAGGTCTCCCGTCGCCAGGGCGAGTTGGTCGCATCGCGCTCGCGTCGCTGGACAACATCGCGTCGTGCCGCGAGGCGCTGGGCGAGATCGGAGGGACGCTGAACGGTACGAGCCATGACGATGTCCGGTTACAGCCTGACGAACGCCCGATGAGAGGCATCCGTCTGGTCATGCTACCCCTGGTCGAGGCTATGTGCGAGTCACTCTGTCATTCTTGCGATGATTCGCCTGACAGGTCTTTGACAGCCCCGGCAAGAAGAGCCTGGGCGGACGCCTCGTCATCCGGGCAGTCGGCATCGAGCCAAAGTGCCCTCGCCCGCTCCAGCACGCGCCCGACCGCCGGCCCTTTCTCGACACCGAGGGCGAGCACATCCTTGCCGGATAGGCGAAAGGTCGGAATCGGACGCCCTTCCCTATAGACGTCGAGCTGCGGCAGCGCGTCAGCCTCGAGTTTCGGGCGAGGCTCCCCCGTCACGACGGCCAGCACATCGCTGACGGGGCCGAGACCCTCGGTCACCACAAGACGCCGGATGGCGCGCGCATTGAGGGGCTCATGTGTGCTTCGCAGCATCTCCAGAAGACGCGCATAGATCGATAGCCGTTCGAACTCGCCGTTGGAGAGCCGCAGCCCGTGTCTGAGCCGCAACGCGTCCTCACTAGTGGTGACGGCAAGCGCCGCCAGGCGCAGTATTCCGTCAGGCTGCTCGACGTGCGCTGTCTCTCCTGCCACGGCCCGCGCCAGGCGCCCGCGTTCGCCCACACCGCCAATGACCAGGAGCAACAGACCGGCGTCCATCATCGCGTCCACCGTCTCTACTGCGCGCGCTGCGACCAGCAGTTTGAGAAGCTCTGCACGGACGCGCTCACGCGAGAGGCCGTCAAGCCCGGCACGCTGGCGAATGGTCGCCGCTAGGCCATCGGCGTCCAGCGGCCCGTCGGCATAGGCGGCGTGAAAGCGGAAGAAGCGAAGGATACGAAGGTAATCCTCGCGGATGCGCGTATCGGGGTCGCCGATGAAGCGCACGCGTCGCGCGGCGATGTCCGCGAGCCCGCCTACGAGATCATGAACCCGGCCATCGCGACTGAGGTAAAGGGCGTTGATGGTGAAATCCCGGCGCGCGGCATCGGCCGCGAAGCTCTTGCTGAAGGCAACCGTCGCGCGGCGCCCGTCAGTTGCCACGTCCTCGCGCAGCGTTGTGACTTCATAGCAATCCTGATCGACCAGAACCGTGACGGTACCATGGTCGAGCCCGGTCGGGACCGTGCGCAGCCCGGCCCCGGCCGCACGACGCACGACCTCGCGCGGCGTCATGGTTGTGGCGCAATCGATGTCGTTGATCGGCCGGTCGAGCAAGGCATTGCGCACCGCTCCGCCAACAACGCGTGTTTCCTCCCCCGGAACCGCGAGTGCGTCGAACAGACGCTGCAGGGAAGGTCGCGCGAGAAGGCCGGCTAGAGCGGGCTGCGAAGAAGGGCCGGCGTTGTCTCGCATGAAGCGTGCTCCAGGCTGTCCGAATCCATCACGCGACGTGCTTCATTCGAAATGCCCGGGCACCAGCACCCCATCCTTGAGATGGGTTGGCACCCAGGCGCCCGTGCTACGTTCGGCGACGAGGCCAATGTAAACGAATGAGCCGATCACCACGACAAGGCCTGCAAGGACGAGCCAGTGAACGTGACCATCCCAGGCCTGCCGGGTAAACGGATTTCGCCGTCGCGCACTGAGATAGAGCGCGAAGAGCGCGAACGGCGCCAGGAACAGCACCAATCCTTCAAAAAACGCCCTGGTCATACCCCCTCATAGAGCTTCTCGTAGAGATTGCGGATGATTTTCGCCGTCACCCCCCAGATATGGTGCTCCCCGTAGGGCATCGCATAAATTTCTCGTGGTCCGCCAGGACCGTCGCGCATCATCCTCTGATGATTGCCAGCGTTCATCAAAAAGCTGAACGGAACCTCGAAGATATCGTCGACCTCGTCCGGGTTCCGGACGAGATGGAAGCCGGGCTCAACCCAGGCGACAACCGGCACAATGCTGAAGCCACTCGGTGTGCGCAGGGTATCGAGATAGCCGAGGGGTTCCACGAAGTGGCGCGCCAGGCCCACCTCCTCCTCGGTCTCCCTGAGCGCCGTTGCGAGCGGCGTCGGATCCGTCTCATCGACGCGCCCGCCGGGGAAGGCGATCTGCGAGGCGTGATTACGAAGATGAGCTGACCGCTTGGTCAAAAGGATGGTCACCTCGCCGCCCCTCCCCACAACCGGCACGAGAACCGCCGCCGGGCGCGCCTCGGAGAGCCGTTCGCGCGGGACCGGCTGCCCGAGGAGGTTTTCGCCAGCCCGACCTGCATTCAGGGCAGAAGGCGGTGTCGGCCAGAGACGTTCGCGGGCGAGCGCCCGGAAGGTCACGCGATCAAAGCTCTCACTCATCGCGCGGTCCAGCGGATACGTTGCCGGCGACAGGCGCATCGACGGCGGCGGCTGCGTCGTCGAGTGCATCCATGGGGGTAATCGGGAAGAACACTTCTCCGGACGCCAACCCGAACAGGCCGTCCCGCTCTTCTGCTAATTCCACCAGATCGTGAACGAGGGCCCGTGTGAGCCGCGCCCAAAGATCGCCACGCACGCGCACATAGGGCCTGAGGCCGCCATCGCTGCCAGTGTCGAAACGCAGCGGATGGTCAGCGTCCACGGCGACGAGATCGTCGACATTGGTGCGGAAATGAAGGATGCCGGCGCCGTCGCGTGCCATCTCCACCGCGAGAAAGGGCACATCATCGACAGTGATGCCCACGCGTTCGACAGGCGTGACCAAGACATAGCCATTCGGGTCCTTGCGCAGGACGGAAGCAAACAGCTTTATGAGCGCCGGCCGACGAATCGGACTGCCCTGGTAGAACCAGGAGCCATCGGCCGCAATGCGCATGTCGATGGTTCCGCAAAACGGCGGGTTCCACCGGTCGACCGGGGCTGGCCCTCGACCCGGCGCGACAGCGCTCAAGCCTGCGAGGGGCTCACACGCTGGGTCTCGGGCGGGCTCGCACGATCTCACACTTTCTTGTGTTCCATCCATCCATTCAGCCCCAACTCGGCCGCAGTCTCTCGTCATTTTTGCCAATCTACTGTTACGGCCGGCAGATTTCTTGTCATCAGCGAAACACGCGTGCGACGTCGCACGGACCCACGGCCGCTTGCCCGGCAGATTTTCCGGGAGCAAGTTGCGCGATCGACCGAAATCGCCGGCATTTAAGGCAATGCACGCCAGTCTTTATGTAGGTTGTGCCGGCCCGCGTGGACAGAGGAACGGCGCGCGGCTGGCAAACGTTGAAAGTTTAACCACTCGCGGCATCGTGCTTGCATCGCCCTTGATGAAAACGATGATCTCAGCCCAGATATCCGGATGGGCTTTGAAGGAGACAGACGAATGACGGCAGGGACGCGCTCTGAGGCCGCAGCCGTGGCGCCCACCACCATAGACCAGGCCGTCGTCGCGGCGGCCGAGACGGCGCTTGACACGATCGGCAAGGCCAAGGCGTCCATAGGATCGGTAATCTTTGGCCAGGAACATGTGGTCGAACTCGCGCTCGTCACGATCCTCGCGGGTGGTCACGGCCTTCTCGTGGGTGTGCCCGGACTTGCCAAGACAAAGCTGGTCGAAGCGCTCGGCACGGTCTTGGGATTGGACGCGCAGCGCGTGCAGTTCACACCGGATCTGATGCCGTCCGACATCCTCGGTAGTGAGATCCTGGACGAATCGATCGATCACAAGCGCAGTTTCCGTTTTGTCCGCGGACCGATCTTCGCGCAACTCCTGATGGCCGACGAGATCAACCGCGCGAGCCCCCGCACCCAGTCCGCCCTCTTGCAGGCGATGCAAGAGCACCACGTGACTGTCGCCGGGGAGCGGCACGACTTGCCACGTCCATTCCACGTGCTGGCGACGCAAAACCCGATCGAGCAGGAAGGCACCTATCCGCTGCCTGAGGCGCAGCTCGATCGCTTCCTTTTGCAGATCGACGTCGGTTATCCCGACCGCGCGGCGGAGCGGCGCATCCTCCTGGAGACGACCACCTCGGAGACCGTCGAGCCGACAGCGGCCCTGACCGCGGATGGCCTTCTCAACATCCAGCGCCTGGTGCGGCGCCTGCCGGCTGGCGACAAGGTCGTGGATGCTATCCTCGACCTCGTGCGCTCGGCGCGCCCGGGCGACGGCCCGCCCGAGGTGACCGACCTTCTGGCATGGGGACCGGGTCCGCGCGCGAGCCAGGCGCTCATCCTCGCGGTTCGCGCCCGCGCTCTCGTCGACGGGCGGCTGGCGCCCTCGCTTGACGATGTGGCGGCGCTTGCGGAGCCGGTACTCAAGCACCGCATGGCCTTGACCTTCGCCGCAAGGGCCGACGGTGAGACCGTGACCGGGCTGATCAAACGGCTCGTGGCGCGGCTCGGCTAAGGCTTTGATAATGGCGCGTGTGCAGGTACTTCCGCTCGATAATCGCTCGCCAGGTCGCCGCGAGGCTGATGCCGCGATGTCGCTGGCTGAGCGCTTGCCACGCATCGTGCTGGAGGCGCGCCGCGTTTCAGCTTCCGTTGCGCACGGCATTCATGGTCGGCGCCGGGCCGGCACTGGAGAGAGCTTCTGGCAGTTCCGCCCCTTCACGTCGGGCGAGGCGATGGCGCGGATCGACTGGCGGCGGTCTGCGCGTGACGACCGGCTCTATGTCCGCGAACGCGAATGGGAGGCCGCTCAGAGTGTGTGGCTGTGGATGGACCGCTCGGCATCCATGGGGTTCACCTCGACGCTCGCCAGCGCCTCGAAGATCGAGCGCGCCCTGGTCATCGGGCTGGCGCTGGCCGACGCGCTGGTCGAAGGCGGCGAACGCATCGGCTTGATGGGGGCCATGCCGCCGCGGGCCTCCCGGCGCATCGTGGAGCTCGTCGCCGAGGCTCTTGTCGCGGATACGGCCGGCTTGAAGGCTGACCTGCCGCCGCCGCAAGCGCTCCCTCCGCTCAACGAGGCCATTCTGATCAGCGATTTTCTGGTCGAGCCTTCCCGGCTACGCACGATCGTGGAGACAATCGCGGCGCGCGGCGCGCGCGGCCATTGCGTGATGATCATCGACCCGGTCGAGGAGACGTTTCCCTTCCACGGTCAGGCAGAGCTCGAGAACCCGGAGGACGGCACCCACCTCAGGATTGGTGACGCGACCTCCTGGGGTGAAGATTACCGCAGGCGCATCGCTCGGCACCGTGAGGAAGTGGCGGCAGCCTTTGCCGGTCGCGGCTGGACGCTCTCGCTCCATCATACCGATCAGCCGGCAAGCAGCGTGGTGCTGCGCCTCCTCAATCTTATCGCGACCAGCCGCGGCGCGGCGGCGCTGCAGCCGCAGGCGTTGGGGAGGTAATCCATGTTCGGCTTACCACTGGCCTTCACCGCTCCCCTTGTCCTCGCCGCTCTCGCCACCCTGCCGGCGATCTGGCTCCTGTTGCGCGTCACACCGCCGCAACCGCGGCGTATCGCCTTTCCGCCGCTCGCCGTCATCACCGACATCCTGCCGAAGCAGGAAACCCCGGCACGCACACCCTGGTGGCTGCTCCTGCTGCGCCTCCTGATCGCCGCGCTTCTGATCCTGGCCGCCGCCGGCCCGGTCTGGAATCCGCCGTCGGGAGAGGCCACTGCGAGCAATGGGCCGGTCCTGCTCTTGATCGACAACGATTTCGCTGCAGCCAGCGACTGGCAGGAGCGGGTCGATCTGGCCGCGGGTGTCATCGCCACGGCCTCCCGGGCCGAGCGGCCGGTTGCGGTTGTCGCGCTGGGCGGCCCTTTGACATCAGACGTGACCATGGGCGAGGCCGGCCAAGCGGCCGAGCGCTTGCGTGCCGTTGCGCCGCTTCCCTTTTCCAGCAGGCGCAACGAGCATCTGACGAGCATAAGCACCTTCCTGAACGCCCAGCCCGAGGCGGAAATCGTCTGGGTGACGAGCGGCATCGGCGTCGAGGAAGACCAGTTTGTCTCAGGTCTCGCCGCTATCAAGGGCTCCCATCCCATCACCGTGTACCGCCGCGAGGCCTCCCAGCCTTTCGCCCTGGCCTCAACCGCCAATGTCGGCGCCGGTTTCGACGTGACCGTCATACGGCCGAGGGCTGAAGGTCGTGATCGCGGCACTTTGCGCGCAGTCGATCTCAAGGGTCTGCCGCTCGGCGAGACGCCCTTCACCTTTGCTGCCGGCGCGACGGAAGCGAATGCGCGCTTCACGCTGCCGGTCGAAATCCGCAATGCCATAACCCGCGTAGAGATCGTCGATGAAAACTCCGCTGGAGCTGTCTCACTCGTCGGCGACGACGGCAAGCGCCGTAGCATCGGCTTGGTTTCGGGGGCGAGCGCGGATGTGGCCCAGCCTCTCCTCGCGCCAACCTACTACGTCGCGCGCGCGCTGCAGCCCTTTGCGGAGCTGAGGGAGCCGCGCGGCGGCGTGGCAGAGGCTATTGGCGCGCTCATCGAGCAGCAGGTCTCGCTGATCGTGCTGACGGACGTTGGCGTGCTCGATCAGGAAACGGTTCAACGCCTCACGCGCTACGTCGAGGATGGCGGCGTCCTCGTGCGCTTCGCGGGATCGCGCCTGGCGGCAGGCAACGACGCGCTTGTGCCGGTGAAGCTCAGGCGTGGCGGTCGCAGTCTCGGCGGATCCCTCTCCTGGGATACGCCGAAAGCCCTCGCGCCTTTCGGTCAGCAGACCCCGTTCGCTGATCTCACCGTGCCGGGCGATGTAAGCGTGCAACGGCAAATCCTGGCCGAGCCCGACGGCAATCTTGCGGCGCGTACCTGGGCCTCGCTGTCCGATGGCACGCCGATCGTCACTGCCGAGCGGCGCGGCGAGGGCGAGATCGTGCTGTTCCACGTCACCGCCGACCCCTCGTGGTCGAACCTGCCGATGTCGGGCCTCTTCGTCGAAATGCTGCGCAAGATTGTCCAGCTCGCCGGCACGCCCGCAACCGAGAGCGGCGCGACCTCCAGCACCGAGACTGTCGCGCCCCGGCACATCCTGGACGGTTTCGGCGTCTTCTCCGCGCCCCCGGCCACTGCCAAGCCCGTGCCGCGTGGCTACGCCGGGCGCGCGACGCCCGATCACCCCGCAGGCCTTTATGGGCCCAACGAGGGGCTGCAAGCTGTGAATGTCCTCACGTCCGCCGACCGCCTGAACCCGCTCGACATCACCCCTCTTGCCGCCGAAGTCCGGCCGATTGCACAGCCCGAGGCGATCGACCTGCGCGGGAGCCTCATCACGGCGGCGCTGGTCCTGCTTGCGCTCGACACCCTGATCGCTGCCTGGATGGGCGGCCATCTAGGCCGTTTCGGTCGCCGCCGCGGCGCGGCCACAACCGCCGCCGTCGCCGCGTTCACCGTGGCGGCATCGCTGGCGGTGATCGCCCTGATGTCGCCCGCGATCGCGGCGGAGATGCCGCCGAAGCCGGCTGCGTCATCCCAGCCGCCGCTGCGGCAGGAGGATATCGCCTCCGCGCTTCATACCCGCCTCGCCTATGTCATCACGGGCGATCAACAGGTGGATGCGACAAGCCGCGCGGGACTTCTCGGCCTCACCGACGCCCTGATGGCGCGCACCACATTCGAACCGGCAGAGCCGATCGGCATCGACCCCAGCCGGGACGAGCTCTCGTTCTATCCACTCATCTACTGGCCCGTCGTCGCAGGTCGCCCGCTGCCTCCGGATGCCGCCCTGCGCCGGCTGGATACCTTCATGAAGAACGGCGGGACCGTTATCTTCGATACACGCGACGCCTTGCGTGCCAACGGTCAGACCTCGCCGGAAACGCAGCAGCTTCGCCGCATGCTCGCGAGCCTCGACATTCCCGAGCTTGAACCCGTACCGCCCGACCACGTCCTGACCAAGGCCTTTTATCTCCTGGACACGTTCCCCGGCCGCTATGACCGCGGGACGACCTGGGTGGAAGCGCTGCCGCCTGTAGTTGACGGTGAACGCCGGCCCGCGCGCGCTGGCGATGGCGTGTCGCCCATCGTGATTACCGGCAATGACCTTGCCGCCGCCTGGGCTGTCGGCGCCGACGGTTCACCGCTTTATCCGGTGCTCGGCCCGGATCCGCGCCAGCGGGAGATGTCGTATCGTAGCGGCATCAACATCGTGATGTATGCGCTGACCGGCAACTACAAGGCCGACCAGGTCCATGTCCCCGCCTTGCTCGAACGGCTCGGGCAGTAGGAGCCGCGCATGCTGAGCCTGAGCTTTTCGCCGCTGGTACCGCTCGCGGTCATCTATGGCCTGGCCGCACTTGTCGCGATTGCCGTCGTGGTCGCCGTCCTCGCGCGCGGCGCTGTGGCGATCGTCCGCGCGCTCGCGCTGGCGCTCCTTCTGGCAGGCCTCGCCAACCCCGCCATCGTCCAGGAAAACAGGGAGAAGGCGAAGGACATAGCGGTCGTGGTAGTGGACCGCAGCGGCTCACAGCAGCTAGGTGACCGCCGCGCCCAGACCGATGCCGCCGCGAGCGCGCTCGAACAACGGCTCGCCCAGTTGCCGGATATCGAGACCCGCATCGTAGACGTGCCGGATGGCGCGGGCGACGAGGGCACGCGCCTGTTCACCGCGCTCGGGCGCGCGCTTGCAGACGTGCCGGCGGAGCGGGTGGCCGGCGCCATCATGGTCACCGACGGTGTGGTGCACGATATCCCGGCCAATGCCGACCAGTTGGGTTTCAGGGCCCCGCTCCATGCGCTGATCACGGGACGTCCCGACGAGCGCGACCGGCGTGTCGCCCTTATCGAGGCGCCGCGCTTCGGCATTGTCGGCCGCGACCAGATCCTGCGCGTGCAGGCATCCGAACGCGGCGGCAACGGGCGCATGCAGCTCACCGTGCGCCGCGACGGGCAGGTGCTTCTGACGCGGGAAATCCTCGCCGATGCGCCTTTGTCCATCCCCGTCCGCATCGAGCACGGCGGCCCGAATATCGTCGAGGTTGAGGTGGACGCCATGCCGGGCGAGCTCACCACGGCGAACAACCGACAGGTCGTGACCATCGAGGGCGTGCGCGACAAGTTGCGGGTCCTGCTCGTCTCGGGCGAGCCGCATCCCGGCGAACGCACCTGGCGTAACCTCCTCAAGTCCGACGCCAATGTGGACCTCGTGCATTTTACCATCCTGCGCCCCCCGGAGAAGCAGGACGGCACGCCGATCAATGAACTGTCGCTGATCGCCTTCCCGACACGCGCGCTGTTTCAGCAGCGCATCAAGGATTTTGACCTCATCATCTTCGACCGCTACGCGAACCAGAGCGTTTTGCCGTCGATGTACTACGACAACATCGTGCAGTTCGTGCAGGAGGGCGGCGCGCTCCTCGTCGCCGCGGGTCCGGAATTCGCGAGTTCCGCAAGCCTCGCTCGTACTTCGCTCGGTTCCGTGCTGCCCGCGACGCCCGATGGCCGCATCGTGGAGCGCCCCTTTCGCGCCGACGTGACAGCCGCCGGCAGCCGCCATCCCGTAACGCGCGAATTGCCCGGCGGCGATAGCGAGCCCCCCAGCTGGGGCGAGTGGCTGCGTCTGCTCGGCTCCAACGTGCGCGGTGGTTCCGTGGTAATGGCGGGCGCTGAGGATCGACCTCTTCTCGTTCTCAACCGCGAGCAGAAAGGCCGCGTCGCGCTTCTCTTGTCAGACCACGTGTGGCTATGGGCGCGTGGCTTCGAGAACGGCGGGCCGCACGTCGATCTCCTGCGCCGTCTCGCGCACTGGATGATGAAGGAGCCCGAGCTCGAGGAAGAGGCGCTGCGCGCGAGCGCTCGCGGCACGACAATCAGCGTCGAGCGGCAGACCATGGCCGATCAGCCACCGCCGGTGCGCCTGTTCGCACCAGGCGGCGAGGAGCGCGAGCTCGTCATGCGTCCCGGCGCCCCCGGTCTTTTCACATCGAGCGCGACCGTGACGGAGCTCGGACTCTACTGGCTGACGAGCGGTGAGCTGACGGCTTTTGTCAGCGTTGGGCCTGAAAACCCGCGCGAGCTGGCCGATGTCTTCAGCGATACCGCCCGGCTCGAGCCGATAACCCGCGAGATGGATGGGAGCGTCCGCCGCATAGCGGCCAATGGCGGCGGGATGGATATTCCGCGCGTTCTCACCGTGTCGAGCGGCTCGCGTTTCTCAGGCGGAGATTGGATCGGCCTGAGGCCAAGTGACAGCGCGATCGTCCGGGGGGTGACAGTCGTGCCTCTTGGCCTCGGTTTCGCGGGGCTTGCCCTGCTCGCCGGAGTCGTTCTCGCCGCTTGGCTTGCCGAAGGCCGACGCCGGCGAAGGACATAAGCGACCCGGCCGGAGGACCTGGCGGAGCCCGCCCCTGCCCCAACGCTGTGCTCAGGCCGCCGGAAGCACCATACCCTCGGTGCCGTCGATAGCATCCGGCACCAGAGGGCAGTACAGAAAGCGCCTGTCATCGACCGGCCCCGGCAGCTTGAGCCGCCCGGGGGGCACGACCTTGAAGCCGAAGCGGCTGTAATATGGCTCGTCCCCCACCAGGATCACCAGACGGTAGCCATCGTCTCGCGCGGCATCGAGCGAGAGGCGCATGAGGGCCGCGCCGATACCCCGGTCGTGGAACGCCGGATCGACCGTCAAGGGCCCGAGCATCAGCACCTTGTCACCCGTCGTGACGCGGACCTCGGTCAGCCGCACCGAGCCAACGATCAGCGTGCCGACCGATGCGGTAAACGAAAGATTGGCGACCGGCGGCACGCCTTCGCGCAGTCGAAAGGCCGTCCTTGCGAAGCGCCCCGGCCCGAAGGCGCGCTCGTGCAGCTTCTCGACGGCTTGGCCATCTTCCGGCAATTCGCGGCGCAAGTTGAGTTTGAGTTCGGTCATGGCGAGGTCTCTCGGCAACCGTCAAGGACGGGGGATAACAGCTTGGACAAATCACGCGGCCAGTCGCGCATAGGGCGCGGCAGGGCCGTCAGGCACTCAGCCTTGTCGTCGTCGCTGCAAACCCACCTGGCTCACGGCCGTTACATCCCGAAAGATCTGGAAGACGCATGAAGTCGCGCGGCCTCTAGCATGATGGGAAGCGCGCGTCTACGCCGTATGCCGAACCGTCGCCATATAAGGCGAGAATGGTCGACTAAAAGGAGTGATAGGCATGGGTATGCTGGTTGAGGGCCAATGGCAGGACCGCTGGTATGACACCGCCAAGACCGGGGGCCGCTTCGAGCGGCAGGATTCGGCCTTCCGAAACTGGGTGACCGCCGACGGCGCTGCTGGCCCTTCGGGCAGCAGCGGTTTCAAGGCCGAGCCTGGCCGCTACCACCTCTATGTCTCGCTCGCCTGCCCCTGGGCGCATCGCACGCTCATCTTCCGCAAGCTCAAGCAACTCGAGGGATTGATCGGCCTGTCTATCGTCAACCCGATCATGGCCGAACATGGCTGGACCTTCGACACATGGCCCGGCGCGGCACCTGACACGGTGAACGGTGCCGCATATCTCTACGAGATCTATGCCAAGGCCAAGCCCGACTATTCCGGTCGCGTCACGGTTCCGGTGCTCTGGGACATCGAACGGCAGACGATCGTGAACAACGAATCAGCGGAAATCATCCGCATGTTCAACACCGCCTTCGCCGCTTTCACCGACGTCACCTACGACTTCTGCCCGGACGACCTCGCCACGGTAATCGACGAGACCAACGCCTTCGTCTATCGCGCCATCAACAACGGTGTCTACCGCGCCGGTTTCGCCACCACGCAGGAGGCCTACGAGGAAGCCTTTGCCGCCTTGTTCAATGCCCTCGACACCGTAGAGGAGCGCCTGTCGCGGCAGCGCTATCTCGCGGGCTCACGGCTGACCGAGGCGGACTGGCGGCTGTTCACCACGCTCGTGCGCTTCGACGCGGTTTATGTCGGTCATTTCAAATGCAACCTGCGTCGCATCGCGGACTATCCGAATTTGTCCAATTATCTCAGGGAGCTGTATCAGGTGCCAAGCGTCGCCGAAACGGTTGATCTCGCCCATATCAAGCGCCATTACTATGGGAGCCACACCACCATCAATCCGACCCGCATCGTCCCTGTCGGCCCCGCCCTCGATTTCACCGGCCCCCACGACAGGGAACGCCTGCCGGCGATCAACAGCTTCAACCCATCACCATAGGGCAGCGGCTGGGAGCCCGGCCTTGATTTCGAGGATCCGGGCCCGCGTGCCTTCAGTCGTGCCTTCCGGCAGAGCGTCCAACGGAAAAAAGCCGGTCTCGAGAATTTCGGCATCACCCTGCCGCGGCGCGCTCTGCTTGAACTTGCGCACCAGATAGATCGCCACGTGATCACGATTGGGCGCGCGTCCGTTCAGAAAAATCCCATGCAGCGCCGGCCGGCCAACCATGAGGATATTGCCTTCTTCCTCGAGTTCGCGCTTCAGCGCCTCGACGAGCGTCTCGCCCGGCTCGACGCCTCCGCCTGGCAGGTGCCAGCCCTTGATATAGCTGTGGCGCACGAGGAAGACGCGATTGTCCTGATCCAGCACGACAGCGCGCACGCCGAGGGTCAGGCCACGCTTAAAGCGCCAATACAGGTGCATGACATAATAGATCAAACGCAAGACGCATACTTTCCCGAAACTGGACGGGATCCCCTATCACGAACGCACTCCGGCGGGATAATGCTTAATACCGCGAAGATCCCGCCACGTGGTCACACGCTCCTCATCCCGGCGAGTTTTAATGAGCCCAGCCAACGCATCGGCCGGAGCTCCTTTCGCTTCGTGCAAGGCCGGGGCTTCTCAGCGCCGCGCTCGCGTTGTAAGGACACCAGGCTTGAGCACTCGCACGCCGCCCCTCGGACACGCCCCGGGAGCAAAGCGGGCGAAGTTCACTGTGGCCCTCCGCAATTGATGATCTTCACCGCGCATGCTCCTGGCTCATATCTCTGATCCGCACATCGGTCCTCTGCCCTCCCCCAAGCTGAGGGAACTGATGGGCAAGCGCTTCACTGGCTATGTCAACTGGCGGCGTGGCCGCGCGGCCATCCACGACATGCCGCTGCTCGATAGGATCATCGCGGATCTCGAGGCCCAGAAGGCCGATCACATCGCGCTCACCGGCGACATCACCAACATCGGGCTGGCCGCCGAGTTTCCCGTGGCACGGGCCTTCTTGGAGCGGCTCGGCGCACCCGACTATGTGAGCTTCGTGCCAGGCAATCATGATGCCTACGTTCGCGGCGCCCTGAAGGCGCTGATTCGCACGATTGCGCCGTGGATGTTGTCCGATGGAGCCAAGGAGGGCGCGATGCCGTCCTTCCCCTATGTGCGACGCAGGGGCGGAGTAGCCCTCATCGGCCTATCCTCGGCGGTGCCGACCTTGCCATTCGTGGCCAGCGGCACATTGGGGGAGAAGCAGCTCACCGCCATGGGCGAAATCCTGTCCGAGCTTGGGCGTGAGGGCCTGTGCCGCATCGTGATGCTGCATCATCCGCCTTATTATGAAGGCGCGAAGGCCGGGCGACAGCTCACCGATTCGGATGCCTTCCAAGCCATCATCGCCAAGACCGGCGCGGAGATGATCCTGCACGGTCATAACCATCGCACGTCACTCGTGCGTATTCGCGGGCCCGTGAAGCCGGTGCCGATCCTCGGCGCGCCATCGTGTTCGGCAGTGCGGGGCCTGTTCACCCATCGCGCGGGCTACCACCTCATCGATATCGTGGAGGACGGCCGGCAATCCCGCTTCACGATCCGCACCCGCGGGCTGGATGCGCCACGCGTGCGGGCACGGGCCCTGGACGTCGAGAAGGCCACCATCGCGCAGATTGGCGAGATGGTCGTCGACTGAACCGCGATCCGGCTCAGAAACGATCAAGAAAACGGGCGACCGGTGCCCATTCCATCAGCCAGAGCGCTCCCTGGAACAACGCCGCACCGCCGATCAGCCCCATGATGATGGCGAAGACAATGTCGCCGGCGTCGAAGCGGCGACCGGGCGGAGCAGGCGCAGGGGTCGCGGGTCCCGCCAGGTTGGCCGCTTCCACCGGCTCTTTCGGCACGCCCGCAGACGGCGTCACGATGACGCGGCTCTCCGCCATCATGCGCTCGCGCTCCACCAGGCGCCGTGCGACATAGTCGGTCACCTGAGCGACGATGATCTCCACCTGCTCGCTCCGGACTACGGTAACTCGCCCCCGGCGTGTATCGACGGAGAAGCAATAGGTCTGGCGATCGCGCTCCATCTCGACAAAAGCAAGCATGTCGATATAGCAGCGGGGGCGCTCGCCGGGCACGATACCGTGGTCGAAAATATCAATATCCGGAGGGACTTGCGCAAATACCGGGCGAAGCCGCGCGTTGAGCAGATCGAGCCGTGCAAACTCTCCTTGCCTCAGTCCGGCGACAATCCCGCCACGCTGCTCATCGTCGAGCCGGGCACGGCGGACGGCAGCCGTCAGATCCGCGGGGCTCGCACCGTCACCCGCTTCGTCCCCTGGCAACTCCTCGTCCTGCTTCAACACAATCCTCACATCCCTGCCCGCTCGCGGGCACCTCGCAGCCATTAAGCGCAGGCTTCCCCTCCGCTCGAGCGGTTTGTAAGCTGCGCCGCACCAACAGTGCCGAATGTGTGCCGGCAGTTGGGCTGAAACAAGAAGGGCCTATCCATGGACGTGCCGAGCCAGAAGCAACCTTCCGCGACCGTGCATGAACGCGCCGCAATCGTACGCGATGCGGCCCATAAGCTCGGTCTCGCGCTCGACATCCATGTGACAACCGAAACAACGCGCACCGCCGAGGAAGCGGCTGTCGTGCATGGCGTTGCGGTGGGGCAGATCGTCAAGTCCCTCATCTTCGAGGGCGCCGAGACTGGCAAGCCCTATCTCTTTCTCGTCTCGGGGCAGAACCGGGTCAACGAGACGGGCGTCACGGCCATCCTCGGCGAGGGACTTAAACGCCCGAACGCCGCCCGTGTCCGCGAACTGACTGGCTTTGCGATCGGCGGCATACCGCCATTCGGCCATGCAACCGAAATGGCGACCTATATCGATCGGGACCTGATGACTTTTGACGTGGTCTGGGCCGCCGCCGGCACGCCGTTCGCCAATTTTCCCATTGCGCCGCAGGATCTGGTGGGGGCGCTCAAGGCGCCGCTCATCGGTGTGACGTGAGGCGCGCCCGCAGAAAACGGTGAAGGGGGAACTCCAGCCGCTGGTAGACGAGAACGGCCACGAGGATCGCGGCCACGACGCAGGCCGCCACAAACCCCCAAGGGCCGAGCCAAAGGCCGAGCGGACTGCGCATGAAGATCTCGCGTAGTGCCCGGATCACGAAGGGGTGCAGCAGGTATAGCGCGTAGGAGGCATCGCCCATCGCGACTAAGGCCCGCTCGACAGCAGGGGGCCGCGTATTCGGTCGCCCAAGCACGGCGGCTGCCACCAGCAGCGCGGCGGGGCCGCCATAGCCGATGAACTGCGGCAGGGCCGTGCCGTCGGCGGCCGCCAGGTCGAGGTGGAGCAAACCGAAGCCTGCCACGACGAGCGCGATTCGCGCGGCGCCGCCGAGGCGCAGGCCCGTTTCGCGGATCATCGCCACACCCATCCCAAGCACGAATTCCAGGATGATGGGATCGGACCAGTAGGCGACCGGCAGCGACCAGCCGATGAAAGGGCGGGAAGCGACCAGGAGGGCGAGCCCGAGCGAGACCGCGAGGACCGCATGGCGCCGCGGCAAGGCGATGGCCGCCGCGAAGACCAGATAGAAGAACATCTCGAAGTTGAGTGTCCAGCCGAGAGAATAGATCGGCTGCACCGCGCCGTCGGCGCGCATGGCAGGGATGAAGAGATAGGACGCCACGATCTGCCAGGGGCCCGGCCAGCCACTGTTCAGCACCTGCGGCAGCAGGATCGCTACCGCCAGATAGAGCGTTGTCACGCCCCAATAGAGCGGAACGATACGCACGATGCGCCGGCTCAGGAAAGTGCTCCAAGCGCCGGCTGTCCCGAAGAGCGGGCGCGAAGCGTGCACCATCACGAAGCCGGAGATGACGAAAAAGATATCGACGCCCGACAGCCACGGCAGGAGATGGCTTGGGCTGAAGGAAAGGCTGAGCCGGTCCGCGAGCGCGGCCGCGTCGTATTGAGCGTGATGCACCACGACCATCAGCGCCGCCAGCGCGCGCAGCACCTGCACGGCCAGAAGCCTATCGGCACCAGGCCTATCAGCACTTCGCCTGTCGGCGCTGCGCCCGGCCTCGTCAGCCATCAGGACAGGACCTCGATGACGTGAAAGAACGAGCCGGAGACATGGCCGACCTTGTGCCCGGCCGGCGCGAGCCTGTTGCCATAGGCGTCGCCGACCTCGGCCAGGGGCGACGCCGCCGGGGCTGACAGGATGCTGGCGTAGTGGAACTCATGGCCTCGCGCCACCGCGCCGGGGGACGCGAAAGGCGCGGACGCCGTGAAGGTGGCGATGCGATAGCCGAGATTGAGCTTGCGCTTGGCGAAGCTCGTCACGAGCGGCAGCAGCCCCGTCATCGGGTGGCTGACACCGGCCGCGTCGACCAGCGCCTCGCCGAGCACCATATAGCCGCCGCACTCGCCATGCACCGGCCGGGTGGCGGCGAAGGCGGCAAGGCCTTCCCGGAATTGCCCGTTGGCGGCGAGACGGCCAGCGTGGAGTTCGGGATAGCCGCCGGGCAGCCAGCAGACGTCGCAGTCGGCGGCGGGTGCCTCGTCGGCGAGCGGCGAGAACGGCACCAACTCGGCGCCGGCCGCGCGCCAGCCCATCGCGACATGGGGATAGACGAAAGAGAAGGCCGCGTCGTCGGCAATCGCGATGCGCTGACCGGGCGGCGGCACGGCGGGGCACGTGCGCCCGGCGGCGGCAGCACCCGGGCGGCTCCGCGCCAGTCCCTGCACGGCAGTGAGGTCGACATGCGCTTCCACGAGATCGGCGAGGCCGTCGAGCCGGCTCTCCAGCTCCGCCGTCTCGCGCGCCTGCACGAGCCCGAGATGCCGCTCCGGCAATGTTACCTCGCCGCGCGGCAGCGCGCCGAGCACGGGCAGGCCGATGGCCTCGATCGCTTCGCCCGCGAGCCGCCTGTGGCGCTCGCTGCCGACCTTGTTCAGGATCACTCCGCCGATGGTGACGCGCGGATCATAGCGCGCCGCGCCGAGCGCCATGGCCGCCGCAGACTGCGACTGGCCGGAGACATCGAGCACGAGCAGCACGGGCCAGCCCATCAAGGCCGCGATGTCGGCGCTGGAGCCGGTGCGTCCCGGCTCGGCCGGCACGCCGTCGAACAGGCCCATCAGCCCCTCCGCCAGCACGAGGTCGGCGTCGGTCGTCTGGCCGGCGGTGAGCGCGCCGAGAAGATCGGCGCCCATCGCCCAGCTGTCGAGATTGACGCCGCCGCGCCCCGCCGCGACCGCATGGAAGGCGGGATCGATGTAGTCCGGCCCGCATTTCACCGGCGCGACCGTGAGGCCACGGCGGGCAAAGGCCCGCATCAGGCCTAGCGTCACAGTGGTCTTGCCGGCGCCGGAGCGCGGCGCGGCGATGAGGAGGCCGGGTGCCGTCATCTGTGCTGTCATCGTCATCGGTGCTGTCATGGCGATCCCTCCCCCGTCCCGGCGGTGAGCCGCGCCCTGAGACCGACGATGGAGCCGATGGCGACGATCGACGGCGCCGCAATGCCCGCCTCGGCCAGCGCATCCGCTGACCTCGCCAGTGTCGTTTCGACGACCTGTTCCGACGGCAGCGTTGCGGAGGCGACGATGGCGACCGGTGTCGCGGGATCAGCCCCGCCGGCGATGAGCGCCTCGGCGATGCGCGGCAGGTTCGCCACAGCCATGTAGAGGATGAGCGGCTGGCGCAGGCGGGCGAGCGCCGCCCAGTCGAGATCTTCCTCTGAGCCGGCCGCCGCATGGCCGGTGGCGAGCACCACGGCCTGATTCGTGCCGCGTGTCGTCGCGGGAATGAGCGCGCCGGCGAGCCCGCCGAGCCCCGCCGTTACCCCCGGTATGACGCGGAACGGGATGCCGGCTTCCACCAGCGCCAGCGCTTCCTCGCCGCCGCGCCCGAAGACGAAGGGATCACCCCCCTTCAGCCGCAGGACCCGCCGGCCCTCACGGGCGAGCGCGATGAGCCGGCGCGTGATGTCGGCCTGCTGCGGCGAAGGCTTGCCGCCGCGCTTGCCGGCGAATTCGAGGAGCGCGTCGGGCCGCGCGAGGCCGAGCACGCGCTTGTCGACGAGGGCGTCGTAGACAATGGCATCCGCCGCTGCCAGGGCATTGATCGCGTGCAGCGTGAGGAGCCCGGGATCGCCGGGGCCCGCGCCCACGAGCCAGACCGCGCCCGGCGCGAAATCGGGCGTCAGCGATTGCAGGGCGGCGGGGATAGAGGCTGGCATAGAGCTCGGGCTGGCGGCGGGTGGCATCATCGCGCTGCTATAGACTGAATCGTAAGGGTGCGCACGAGGGTGACGGATGGGCACGAGGCATGAGCGTTTTCATCACTCCCCCCACCACGCCCATCCGGATGAGCGCACCCGTGAGCCGCCGCGATCCCTTCCCTCCAGGGGAGGGATCAAACCCGGTCCGACGTTGCGCCCTTCCCTCACTCCCCAGCGCCGCGAAAGCGCCTGACGTAGTGGGCGCCATAGAGCGCGCTCTCGCGGAAATCCTCCGTGCCGAGCACGGGCCCGACGAAAATCGTCGCCGTGCGCTCGACGGGGTCGGCGGCGAGGAGGCCGACGATCGTCGCGAGCGTGCCGCGCAGGATGCGCTCTTCCGGCCAACTCGCCCGCGCCACGACGGCGACGGGACAGTCGTCCCCGTAGTGAGGCGTGAGCTCGGCCACCACCTTGTCGAGCACATGGATCGACAGATGGATGGCGAGCGTCGCCCCCGTTGCGGCGAAGGCGGCCAGCGTCTCCGTCTCCGGCATGGCGGTGGCGCGTCCCGAGGTGCGCGTCAGCACCACCGATTGCGCGACGCCCGGCAGCGTCAGTTCCTGGCCGAGCGCCGCCGCTGAGGCGGCGAAGGCCGGCACGCCGGGCGTGATGGTGTAGGGGATGTCGCGCTGGCGCAGCCGGCGGAGCTGTTCGCCCATGGCGCTCCAGATGGACAGATCGCCCGAATGCAGGCGGGCGATGTCCTGCCCGGCCGCATGCGCATCCGCGATCGTCTCGATGATCTGGTCGAGCGACAACGGCGCGGTATCGACGATCCGCGCGCCGGGAGGACACCAGGAGAGCACCTCGCGCGGCACCAGCGAGCCTGCATAGAGGCAGACCGGGCAGCGCGCCACGAGATCACGCCCCCGCACCGTGATGAGATCGGGCGCACCGGGCCCGGCGCCGATGAAATGGACGGTCACAGGCTTATCCCCATAGCTGAATTCTGCGGGCCAGCGCGCAGGTGACAGTGGCGGTCTTGATGCGCGGCCGGATCAGTTGCGCGCCCTCCCCCGCCGCAGCAAGAGCGGCGGCTTCCGCGACGCTTGGCACGCCGAGCGCGCCGATGGAACGCGCCGACTGGGTGAGGCAGCGATCGCTGGCCCCGTGCAAATCCACTTCCGACAGGGGCACCAGCGTCAGCCCCTGCCGCTGCGCGAAAGCCTCGACGATGGCGCTGCGCTTGACGCGGGGGATGGCGATCTCGGCGACTTCGTCCGGCGCCACGTCAGCGTCAGCCAGCGCCGCGTCGAGCGCGGCATGAAAATCGGCGATCGTCGCGCGCTGGCGAAAGCCGAAGCCGGCCACCACGTTCCTCACGGCCTCGCCCCCTTCACCGCCCGCCATTGCACCACCGGCATCGCCGCCCGCCAGCTATGAAACCGGCCGATGGGCTCCGCCCGCTCCAGCGAGCAGCGCGTGAGATCCCCACCGTGGCGCGTGCGGGCGGCGGTGATAACCGCCTCGGTCTCCAGCGTCACCGCATGAACGACGAGCCGCCCCCCTTCCGCCAACGCGTCCCAACAGGCTTCGATGACGCCGGGACGGCTCGCCCCGCCGCCGATGAAGATCGCGGCGGGCGGCGGCAGGCCGGTGAGCGCCTCCGGCGCCGGGCCTTCCACCACGTGAAGATCCGGCACGCCCAGGCTCTCGGCATTCGCCCGGATGCGCGCCGCGCGCTTTGCCCTGGCCTCGATGGCAACGGCCTTGAGCGAGGGATGGCGCAGCATCCATTCGATGCCGACGGAGCCGGAGCCCGCGCCGACATCCCACAGGAGTTCGCCCTGGCGCGGCGCGAGCGCGGACAAGGCCAGCGCCCGGATCTCGCGCTTGGTGATCTGCCCGTCATGGGCGAAGAGGTCGTCGTCGAGGCCCGACGCCAGCGGCAAAACGCGCGCGCCGGGCAGGGCCACCACCTCGAGCGCGATGGTGACGAGGGGATCGCAATCACCGCCGTCGTAATCACCCGCTGTCGACGCGCGCACCCGCTCGCGTGGACCACCCAGGCATTCGAGCGTTGTGATGCGCGAGGCGCCGAAGCCATGTTCCGCGAGCATGGCCGCGAGCTTCCCCGGCGTCGTGCCGTCCCAAGCCAGCGCCAGGATGCGCGCGCCCGGCTGCAACAGCGACCTGATCCGCGCCAGCGGCCGGCCATGCAGGCTGATGGTGGCCACGTCCTGCAGAGCCCAGCCGAGGCGCGCGGCCGCGAGGCTGAAGGCCGAGGGCTGCGCCACCACCTCCCATTCCGCCGCCGGCACATGCTGGGCGAGCACGCTGCCGATGCCGTAGCAGAAGGGGTCGCCGCTCGCGAGCACGCAGACCGGCGTGCTGCGCCGAGCGAAGATTGCGGGAAAGGCATCATGGATCGGGCTCGGCCAGACGAGCGTCTCGCCCTTGACGAGCGCGCCCGCAAGGGCGAGATGACGCTGCCCGCCCACCACCAAGCCGGCACGCTCGATCAGGCGACGGGCGGCGGCATTGAGGCCGTCGATTCCGTCTTCGCCGAGGCCGACGATGGCGAGCCAGGGCGCCGGCGGAGAGACTATCGGCGAAGCGCTCGATGCTGTGGGCGCTGAGAGGATATCGCGACCGGCCATGACCTCAGGTTCCCCCATCATGCCAAGGCCTGCAACAGTGCTGCGCCTGCTCATCCTCGGAGGAACGACCGAGGCGAGCCGGCTGGCCGCCCTCCTCGCGGAGCGCGCGGATATCGCGTCGGTGCTGTCGCTCGCCGGCCGCACGCGGGAGCATGCGCCGGCGCCGATCCCGCTCCGCGTCGGCGGCTTCGGCGGCGCGGACGGGCTCGCCGCCTATATCGCCACGGTGCGCTTTGGCGCGGTCATCGATGCGACCCATCCCTTCGCCGCGCGAATCTCCGTCAGTGCGGCCAGCGCCTGCACCCGGCAAGGCGTGCCGCTTGCCCGCCTCACCCGCCCCGCCTGGATGCCGGAACCCGGCGACCGCTGGCAGGCGGTGCCGGACATGGAAGCCGCGGCGGCGGCGCTCGGCCCCACGCCGCGCCGCGTCTTTCTCACCATCGGGCGGCAGGAGCTGGCCGCCTTCAACGCGGCGCCGCAGCACCATTATCTCGTGCGCAGCATCGACGCGCCGGAGGGCTTCACCGCGCCGCAGGCGACATTCATAACGGCGCGCGGCCCCTTCGCGCTGGCGGACGAGGAGGCGCTGATGCGCGCCCATGGCATCGACGTGCTCGTCACCAAGAATGCCGGCGGCACGGCGACGGCGGCCAAGCTCATGGCGGCGCGCAATCTCGGCCTGCCCGTCGTGATGGTCGCGCGGCCGCCCAAGCCCGACGTCCCGACGTTCCATGAGCCTGGCGAGGCGCTCGCATGGCTTGAGGCTCACCGTCCCGCTCCATAGCTGCGCGGCGTATAGACGAAGGGCGTGCCGGCGCGCGGAATGAGGCGGGTTTCCGAGGAGCCGACGATGACGACAGTCGCCATGTCGGCCTCGATGCCCGGCGCCTCGCCAAGCGTCGTCAGCGCGATGCGCTCGTCCGGGCGCCCCACCGCGCGAGCCATGATGACAGGCGTGTCCGGCGCGCGGATGGCGCCGAGCGCCGCAAAGGCCTCGCGCAGCTTGTCAGGCCGCGCGCGGGAGACGGGATTGTAGAGGGCGATGACGAGATCGGCCTCCGCCGCCAGCCGCAGGCGGCGCAGGATGACCTCCCATGGCTTCAGGTTGTCGGAGAGCGAGATCGCCGCGAAATCATGGCCCAACGGCGCGCCGACCCGGGCCGCCGCCGCCAGCATCGCCGTCACCCCCGGCTCGACGCGGATATCGAGCGCGCGCCATGCCGCCGGGCCATGCTCGATGGCCTCGAAAACGGCGGCCGCCATGGCGAAGACGCCGGGATCGCCGCCCGACACCACCGCGACCCGATGGCCGGCGCCGGCGAGCTCCAGGGCGTGGCGCGCGCGCTCGATCTCGACGCGGTTGTCGCTGGCATGCACCGCGCGTCCCGCCCTGGCCGGCAGCCGCGCCGTATAGGGGCCATAGCCGATGACATCGGTCGCGGCGTCGAGCACGGCGGAAGCGGCCGGCGTGAGCCAGCGGTCGGGACCGGGGCCGAGGCCCACCACCACGAGCCAGCCGGCGGCCTCCCCGGTATTTTCCCGGCTCATGGCCGCCTGCCCTCGCCCGGCACGATCACCATGGCAAAGTAAGGCGCCTCGGCGTCGGTCATGGCGCCGAGCGGCATGATGCGCTCGTCGGCCATGGTGCCGCGTTCGACATAGATGGCGCGGTCCGCGATGCCGGCGGCTTCCAGCGCTCGCCGCACCTTCGGCAGATGCCGCCCGAGCTTCATGATGACGGCCGCGTCGGTATCGGCAAGGCGGCGGGCCAGCACGTCCTCGGGCAAGGTCGCCGGCAGCACCGTCAGGACGTCATCGCCCCAGGTGATCGGCGCGGCCGCCCGCGTCCAGGCGCCCGACATGCCGGTGACGCCGGGCACCACCTCCACCGGCCAGCGGCCGTAGAGCCGGCGCCAGAGATGCATGAAGGACCCGTAGAAGAAGGGGTCGCCCTCGCAGAGCACGGCGACGCTCGCCCCGGCGGCGAGCTCGGCGGCAATCGCCGCCACGCTCTCCTCATAGAAGGCCGCGAGGCTCGCCCGGTATTCAGACGAATCTGCCGGCATCTCCGTTGTCATTGGGTAGACCAGCGGCATCTCGCGCCGGCCGGCGTCGATCAGCCCGCCGGCGATGGTGCGCGCATGGCCGGGGCGGCCGCGCTTGGCGAAGAAGGCGAGGATGTCGGCATCGGCAATGACGCGGGCCGCCCGCAGCGTCATGTAGTCCGCCTCGCCGGGACCGAGGCCGACGCCATAGAGCGTGCCGGATTTAATGGGCGGGAGGCTCACTCGGCATCCCTCGCCAGGGCGTTCACGGCCGCGGCCGCCATGGCGCTGCCGCCCTTGCGCCCCTTTACGATGAGCGCCGGCACGCGGCCATCGGCCATCAGCGCCTCCTTGGACTCGGCCGCACCAACGAAGCCGACGGGAAGGCCGATGACGGCGGCTGGCTTGGGCGCGCCTGCGTCCAGCATCTCGAGCAGGCGGAACAGGGCGGTCGGCGCATTGCCGAAGACGGCGACGGCGCCATCGAGATAGGGACGCCACAATTCGAGCGCCGCGGCGCTGCGCGTATTGCCGATCTCGCGCGCGAGACCCGGCACGGACGGATCATCCAGCGTGCAGATCACCGCATTGTCCGCCGGCAGGCGCGCGCGGGTGATGCCGTTCGCGACCATCTTGGAATCGCAGAGGATGGGAGCCCCGGCGCGGAGCGCCGCCCGCGCGGTCTCGGCGAAATCCGGCGTCATGGCGATGTCGTCGGCCACCTCGACCATGCCCGAGGCGTGGATGATGCGCACGGCGACCCGCTCTTCCACCGGCGAGAAGCGCGCAAGCCGCGCCTCGGAGCGGATGATGGCGAAGGATCGCCGGTAGATCTCGTCACCCTCGCGAATGTAGTCGCGATCGGAATTCCTTGCCTCAACCATCAGACGCCACGAACATCCCTGCCAACTCCCTGTCGTCCAGCGCCGCCAGCGCGGCGACGCCACCACGCGCCCGACAATGGGCGGCGAGGCGCGCGATCCCCGCCGCCGCCTCCGCCGCGCCGAGCGCGACGATGGGCCTAGCATGGGCCGCGCCGCCGCGCACCAATTCGTAGCGGCCATCGCCGCCGACGAGTGTCAGCCCCGGGGGATGGCGCCCCGTCGCCTGTGCCGCGCAGCCCTTGGCGCAGCCGGAAACATGGAGGCCGAAGCCGGCCCCGGCCAGATCCCCCACCGTCGCGGCGATGCGTATCGCATCCTCCTGGGCGGGCATCTCCCCGCTGCCGCAGGCGGGCGCGCCGGGACAGGCGATGATGGCGAGCCGCGCATCATCCGGATCCGTGATGAATCCGGCCGCCGCGGCGCTGGCCATCAGCGCTGCCGCCCGGCCCAGGGCGATCCCCGGCAGATGGACCTGCCGCCACGGCCCGAGCCTCAGCGCCCCGCAGCCCTCCCTCTCGGCAAGCTCCGCGAGAAGAGCGAGCTGCCGCGCGGTCATGCGCCCGAACGGCAGGGCGAGCGTGAGAACGGCGGGGTCTGTTGCCATTCCGGGTGTCGGAATACCCCTCACCAGCGTCGGAATACCCCTCGCCCCGGCCCTCTCCCCGCCGGGGAGAGGGAGACCAGCGGCGGCGGTTGCGACGGAGGCAGCGCCATAGAGGCTTCGCCCCCTCTCCCCTGTGGAGAGAGGGCTGGGGTGAGGGGGCGCCGGCTGCAACGGCGCAAGCGCCAAGACGAGCGCCGTGACGAACTCCCGCCGCCCCGCCGCATCGAGCTGGCGCATGCGGCGCAAGCCGGGATCGCGCGCCATCGCCGCGACGAAGGCGAGGCCGATCGCACGGGCGACATCCGGCAAGGCTGAAAGCGGTGAGGTGCCGATCCAGTCGATGCCCGCCAGCGTATCGAGGCCGACCGCCCATAGCACCACGCCTTCGTGCATGACAGCGCGAAAACGGACATCGGCTGCGATGTCGTCCAGCGCCCGCGCGCCGCCGTCGTCGACGATCCAGGAGAACTTGGGCGGCAGAGCCAGTGGCGCGCCGATCCCTCCCCTCAAGGGGAGGGTGGCGCCGCAGGCGCCGGGCGGGGACCCGACATCCTCTGCCTTTCGACCCCACCCGACCTTGCCGAAGGCAAGGCCACCCTCCCCTTGAGGGGAGGGATCAGCGGGCGCACCGACATCACCCACCTCGCCCATCAGCGCCGCTTCCAGCGCTCGCACCGCCCCATGCGCGTCGCACAAGGCCGTTGGGTCGCAATCCGACAGCGGGCTCGCCAGCACATTGCGCGCGGCCTCATGGGCCGGGCTCTCGTCGAGAAGGCCGGCCTGCGCCAGTTCGGCCTGCAGCGAACCGAGGCTTGCCTCGCTCACGCCGCGCAGCTGCAGATTGGCGCGGCTGCTCAGGTCGATCAGCCCGTTGCCGTGGCGGTCAGCGAGATCGGCGATCAGCCGGGCGGTCGCGACGGGAAGATGCCCGGCGGTGAGGCGCAGCCGCACGAGCAGGCCATCGCCGGTCGCCATCGGGCGCAGCGCGCCGGGACACCAGCCGCGCCGGCGATCGACGACAGCCGCCGCGCTCATTCCGCAGCCTCCGGCATCGCGCCGAGGGCGGCCGCGAGCCGTCCATAGACCGAATTGCGGCGTGGCTGCCACAGGCCGCGCTTCAGGGCATCGGCGAAACGCGCGGCGATGGCGCGTGCGGCGGCGGGATTGGCGGCCGAAATGGCCGACCATACGGCCTCGTCGGCGACATAGGCGTCGAAGACCATTTCGAAAGGCCGATGGCCGACCGTGTTCGAGGTCGCCGCGAAGGCATAGAGCGCGTCGACACCTTGCGCGAGCTCGGCGATGCCGCGATAGCCATGGCGCAGTTGCCCCGCGATCCAACGCGGATTGGCGAGGCGGCTGCGGGCAATGCGGGCGATCTCCTCGGCCATCAGCCGCGCGCGCGGCGCATCCGGCCGGCTGGTGTCGAGATGGATGAGCGCGGGGCTCGCCCCGAGCGCCTCGGCCGCCGCCGCGAAGCCGCCCACGAAATCGGCCACGTCCTCGGTGTCGAGCGCGTCGCGCTCGCCGTCGTCACGGGAGTGCACCAGCGCGTCGGCGGTCCGCACGCGCTCTCTGAAAGCCTGGGACGCCGGCCGCGCCGTCCCGTCGCCGCCGATGGCATAGCCGCCGGCGGCGAGATAGCTGTCGGCCAGCGCCTCGCGCCCCGACCAGTCGCCGTCGAGCACCCGCGCGGACACACCCGCGCCATAGGTGCCGGGCGCGCCGGAGAAAATGCGGTCGAGCGGCTCGCCGCGCCGCCTTGCTGCCGCGAGCGGGTTGAAATCGTCCTCCTCGTCGAGGGCCGCGATCGCCTTGACCGCCTGGTCGAACAGGGTGATCTGCCGGGTGAAGGCATCCCGGAACAGCCCGGAAATGCGGAGCGTCACGTCGATGCGCGGCCGATCCAGGCGCGACCCGGGCACGATCTCGACGCCGGTGACGCGGTTCGAGGCATGGTCCCAGCGTGGGCGCGCGCCCATCAGCGTGAGCGCCTCGGCGAGGTCGTCGCCGCCGGTGCGCAGCGTCATCGAGGCCCAGAGGTCCATGACGAGCGCGCGCGGCCAGTCGCCATGGTCCTGGAGATAGCGCCGCAGCACCTCCGCCGCCGCCCGCTCCCCGATGGCAAGCGCCGTGCGCGTCGGGATGGCGCGCGGGTCGAGCCCGGTGAGATTACGGCCGGTCGGCAGCACGTCGAGCCGCCCGCGCGTCGGCGCGCCCGCCGGACCGGGCGGCACGAAGCGCCCGTCCAGCGCCGCCAGGAGCGCTGCCTTTTCCGCCTGCGGCGAGGCCGCGATGCGCAGGCGCGCTTCGGCTGCGGCGTCTCCCATCATGGCGGCCATGGCGGCGCCGGCGGCGGCTGGCGGGGCCTCGCCCAGCACATGCAGCCCGTCGCGGATGGCGAATTCCTTGAGGTCGCACAGCCAGGCGTCGAGCGCGGTGATCAGCGTGTCGTCGTCACTGGCCCCGGCGCCGCATTCGGCGGCGAGCCCCGTCTCGCGCGCCTTGTCAACGATGGCGGATTTCAGGAGCCGCTGGCGCTTCGTATCGAGGCCGTCGGCGGCGGCATATTCATCGACCAGCGCTTCCAGCTCGGCGGCCGCGCCGTGGAGCCCAGCCTCGCCGATGGGCGGCGTGAGATGGCCGATCGTGACGGCGCCGATCCGCCGGCGCGCCACCGCCGCCTCGCCGGGATTGTTGACGATGAAGGGGTAGATCACCGGCAACGCGCCTGTCAGCACCTGCGGTGCGCAGGCGGGCGACAGCGCGGCGGTCTTGCCGGGCAGCCATTCGAGCGTGCCATGGGTGCCGAGATGGACGATGGCATCGACCTCCTCGCCGCCGCCCGACCGGCCGAGCGCAAGCCAGGCATAGAAGGCGCAATAGGCGTGGCGCGGCGGCAGCGCCGGGTCATGATAGCTCGCCTTGCGGTCGGCGTCTCGCCCGCGCTCCGGCTGCAATGCCAGCACCACATGGCCGGCCCTCATCACGGGGAAGGAGAACGCGCCTTCCGCGAGCGCGGCGTCGTCCTCCGGCTCGCCCCAGGCCGCCGTCACGGCATCGCGGAAGGCTTGCGGCGTCGCGGCGAGCCAGTCCCGGTAGCGCGACAGGCTGAGCGCGGCGCGCTCCGTGCCCGCCTCGAGGCGCGGCAGGATGGCCTCAGCCGGAACGGTCGTGTCAGCCGCATAGCCCGCTTTCGCCAGCCACGACAGCAGGTTGGCGGCGCTGCGGCCGGTGTCGAGACCCACGGCATAGCCGGTGCGCCCGCCGCGCGAGGGATAGTCGGCGACGATCACCGCGATGCGCCGCGCGCTGGGCGGCGTGGCGGCGAGCCGCACCCAGCCCGCCGCGCGATCCGCGACCAGGGCGATCTGGGCCGGATCGGGCTCATGGCGCACCACGGCGAATTCGAGCGCCGGATTGGCGGACGCCTCCGCCTTGAAGGAAATCGCGGTCGTCGTGAGCCGCCCGTCGATCTCCGGCAGGGCGACGTTCATGGCGAAATCGGCCGCGCCGAGGCCCCGCGGGCTCTCCTCCCAGGCCTCGCGCGGCGACCCCGCCAGGATCACCTGCAGCACAGGGCAGCCGGCGCGGTCGAGCACGCTGCCGCCTTCGCCATGCTGCGCCGAGAAGGCGGTCGTGTTCAGGATCACCGCCGGCCTGTGACGCGCGATCGCGGCCTTGACCACCGTGATCGCGTCGGGGTCCTTGAGGCTGGAAACGAACAGCGCGACGGGGGTGAGGCCCTTCGCCGCCAGCGCCTCGGCCAGCGCCGAGATCGGCGCGGTATCGCCCGCGAGATAGACCGAGCGGTAGAACAGGATGAGGGCTGTTGCGCCGTTCTCCGCAAATGGCTCCGCGATCCCTCCCCTCCAGGGGAGGGTGGCCTTGCCCCCGGCAAGGTCGGGTGGGGTCGATACGCGATTGTCTTGACGCGAGCCGCGGAGGCCGGATCCCCACCCGGCGCCTGCGGCGCCACCCTCCCCTGGAGGGGAGGGATCGGCGGCGGCGCTTCCAGCGGGCTCACCCGGGTGCCGCGCGTCCGTGTCATCCCGTCCCTCCCCGCCGGGGAGATGTGAAACGGGCGCTTCCGGTGCAAATACTCCCGCCGCCGGCACGAGGCGCGGGGGTGGGATGGGCAGGCTTGCGCCGAGTGCGTTGGCCATCAGCGACAGCGCGGCGCCGCAATTGTCCACGCCGCCGGCGCGGAAATAGCCGTCCAGCGCATCGTAGAGGTCGCGGTCGGCGCGCGAGAGGGCGGCGAGGCGCTCGTCCGGGCGATCGTCGCCGGCGAGCGCCACGAGAATGGCGCCGCGCCTGATGCAACTCGCGGCAATCTCGTTGAGGCCGTAGTCGAGATAGTCGAGCCCGCCGAGGCAGCGCAGCACGACGATCCGGGCCTTGTCGATGACCTCCTCGACGTAGAGATCGACAGACAGGGGATGCCTGAGGCGCTGGAGATTGGCGAGCCGCAGCGTCGGCAGCGAGACGCCGGCGCGCTCATGGGCCGTGGCGAGCGCGGCGAGATCCGTGTCAGTGAAGGAGAGGATCACCATCTCCGCCGGAGTCTGGCCGAGATCGACCGGCGTCTCCGCCTGATCGAGCCCGACAGCCGCAACCGGCAGGAGATGCATCGCGCCCTCCCCTCAGCCGAGGATGGCAGCCGTCACGGCGTCGCGGTCGAAGCCCTTCTGGCCGATGACGACGAGCCGGCCGACGCGCGCCTCGGTGGCCGCGAAGGGGCGTTCGAACTGCTGCTGGAAGCGGGCGCCGACCCCCTGCACGAGAAGCCGGAGCGGCTTGCCGGCAACGGCGAGGAAGCCTTTGATGCGCAGGATGTCGTGGGCTTCGGCCGCGGCCTTGAGCCGGGCGACCACCACCTCCGTGTCATCCTGCTCGGGGATTTCGACGACGAACGAGTCGAAGTCGTCGTGATCGTGCTCCTCTTCCGCGTCGTGATGGGAGGGACGGGCATCGAGGTCGCTTTCGGCGGCGGCACCGAGGCCGAGCAGCACTTTGGGATCGACCACGCCCTCGCGGGTGGTGACGACCTTCACGGCGCGCGGCACGGTTTCCGCGATCTCGGCACGCACCCGCGCCTCGTCATCGCCGGTGAGAAGGTCCGCCTTGTTGAGGATGACGAGATCGGCCGAGAGCAGCTGATCCTCGAACACCTCCTCGAGGGGATTGTCGTGGTCGAGCGAGGGATCGGCTGCGCGCTGGCGGGCGAGCGCCTCGGGATCGTCGGCGAAACGCCCGGCGGCGGTTGCCGCGCCGTCGACCACGGTGATGACGCCGTCGACAGTGACGCGCGAGGCGATCGCCGGCCAGTTGAAGGCCTTGACCAAAGGCTTCGGCAGCGCGAGCCCCGAGGTCTCGATGAGAATATGCTCCGGCGGCTCGGCCTTGGCGAGCAGGCCCTCCAACGCCGGGATGAAATCATCCGCGACCGTGCAGCAGAGGCAGCCGTTGGCGAGCTCGACGATATTGTCCTCCGGGCAGGCCTCGACGCCGCAGCCCTTCAGGATCTCGCCGTCGATCCCGACATCGCCGAACTCGTTGACGATGACGGCGAGCCGGCGCCCGTCCGCGTTGGTGAGCACGTGGCGCAGGAGGCTCGTCTTGCCGGCGCCGAGAAAGCCGGTGACGATCGTGCAGGGAACCTTGGCCGTAGCCGCAACAGGGGAAGTCATGACGTCGTTTCCATCTTGCAGGCGAGCGCGATCTTGCAGGCGAGCGGCGGAACGCGCGCGACCACACCCTTGCGGATCGGCTGCGGGCGCTCACGCCAGGGAATGATGCCATCCGCCGCCACCGTATACTGGCGGGCAGCCAGGACGAGATCGTCGAGATGCTGATCGGCGTCGAGATCGCCGATCACGTAGGTCCATTTGCCGGGCGCCGCGAAAGCCACCGTGCAGGGCCGGCGGCAGACCGAGAGGCATTCCACGGGCGTCACCGTGACGTCCGCATCGCCTGCCAGGCGGTCAGCCAGCGTCCGCACCAGACCGCGTCCCGGCTCGTCATACGGCCCTTCCGTCGCACCGTCCTGCCGCCGCCGGCAGGTGACGCAGACCATCAGGGTCGTCGGCGCGACGGCTGCCGGCGGGTTCATGCCGAGCGCCGGGCAAAACGCGGCCAGAAGAACCCCACGGCGACCGCGACCGCCGCCCACAACGCCGCGTGCACGACGAGCGAGGCCGCTGCGAAATGGCCGGCAAGCTCGGCGGGGGCCCCGCTGGCATAGGCCTCCGGATGCGGCGCGCCGACGACATGCGGCGCGACGAGGAGGACGAAGCCAAGGATCTTCGCCCAGACGGCCGGCGTGCGGATGAGAAGCCACAGCGCGACGGCCGTCGCGACGGCGGTGGAGATCCACCAGATCTGGCGCGCGACCAGCGGCCCGGCCGCACTGCCCGGCAGCTCTGGGGCGAGCCCCAACGCAGGCGCGAGGCCGGTTGCGACGAAGGCCGCCGCCGCGAAGGCGAGCGCGTTCCTGATATTGATCGTCTCGCCCGCCACAAGGAGAGCCGCCAGCAGGATCAAGGCAAAGCCGATCGCTGTGACGATGGTGGTGAGCCCGGTGAAGGCCGAGCGCTCCAGGCCATCGGCGGGGCTCCAGCCCTCGGCATGGTCGCCGCCCTCCCCGGCTGGCGCATGCGCCTTGATGACGTTATGAGCCAGGACGACGCCCGATGTCTGAACCATGTGGGCGCCGAACAGACCGGCGGCCATGCCGTCGAGCGCGGCCGCGCTCTCGGGCTTCTCGAATTTTTCCCCAGCCAGGATCAGCGGAGTCGTGGTGAAATGCTGCAGGACCGCGATCGCAAGTCCCGCAACAAGGCCGGCCACAAGGGCAACGGCCAGCACACGATTGAACATGCCGCGATCAGTGGCAGGGAAAGCTCAGCGCATGGCGCGTGTCATGGGCCGCGTTGTGGACGGCCTCGGGATGCGCGAAGCCCGTCACGAAAACGAGCGCGACGCCCATCGCAAAGGCGACGAGGGCAACTTTCAGAACCTCAGCGCGAGAACCTAGTCCCGCAACGGCAACATTCGACACCGCGACCTCCTTCACTGCCCCACCGGCAGTTCCATGGCTTCCATCGCGAAGGCAGGTCTCCTGGCTTGCGGATCATCGGTGCGAACCGCCTTCCCAGATCGCCGCCGGAAAGACGGCAGATCCAGTGGCTGTCGTGGTTCGCGCCTCAACCGCTCACAGTTGCGGGGGCAGCTCCGGCCTTGGGGCAACGCGCCCCGCACCGGTATTCCCTTTTGACCTCTCACGAGGACCGTCGCGTCAGGCAGCTAGACGCCCACTTCCACCAAAAGTCAACGCGGAATCCTTATTCCACAAGCCGGTCGCGGTGGAGCAGCGCCGGAAAGAGGCGGGTCCACACCACCGCGATCGCGATGGTACCGAGGCCGCCCAGCGCGACCGCCGGCGCGGCGCCGATGAAGGCCGCGAGTGTACCCGACTCGAATTCGCCAAGCTGGTTGGAAGCGCCGATGAACACCGTGTTCACGGCGGCAACCCGGCCGCGCATGGTATCCGGTGTATCGGCCTGCACGAGCGTCTGGCGGACGAACACGCTGATCATGTCCGAGGCGCCGAGGATGACCAACGCACCGAGCGAGAGATAGAAGTTCGTCGAAAGGCCGAACACGATGGTCGCCAGCCCGAACAGGATGACGGCAGCGAACATCCGCTTACCGGCATTCCGGGCGATGGGACGATGCGCCAGTAACAGAGCCATTGCGGCCGCACCAACCGCCGGGGCGCTGCGCAGGAGCCCAAGGCCCACCGGACCGATATGCAGTATGTCGCTGGCATAGATGGGAAGGAGCGCGGTGGCACCGCCGAGCAACACGCCGAAGAGGTCGAGCGTGATGGCACCGAAGAGAACCGGCTTGCCACGGATGAAAGTCAATCCCGCGATGAGTGTCGACCAGTCGACCTTGGGCGGTGGAACCTTTTCCGCGCGCAGGCGGATCAATGTGACCGCGACCGCTGCCACCAGGAAGAGCAAGGCCGCGCCCCCGAAGGCCACATGGGCACCCGCTATATACAGGAGGCCGCCGATCGCCGGACCCGCAATGACAGCGACCTGGCCGACCGATGAACTCCAGGCAATGGCCTGCCCGAAGAGGGCGCGGGGCACCAGGTTCGGGACGAATGCTTGGCTTGCCGGCTGGTAGAAGGCCCGCGCTACGCCCATTAGCACGACGAGCGCATAGAGGGGCCATACCTCGGGCGGCTGCCAGATGGCGAAGAGAGCGAGGCCCACACAGATGAACGTGTTCAGTGCGAAACAGGCCATCATGATGAGCCGACGGTCGACCCGATCCGCCACGTGACCGGTCACAAGCACGAGGCTGATAACTGGCAGAAAGGCCGCGAGACCCACCAGTCCGAGCGCAAGCGCACTGCCGGTCAGGTCGTAGACCAGCCAGCCGACGGCGATATCGGTGATCTGCTGCGCGATCGACGCGCAAAAGCGCGCGCTGAGGAAAAGGGAGAAATCCCGCTCCCGGAAGATCCGCCAACTGGACGATGACATGGACGGTGTTCGGCTCCGCTCAGGCTGGCGTGCCGGTGATGCGATCGATCTCAGCCATGTCCTCCGCCGTCAGGCGCCAACCGGCCGCCTTGATGTTCGCCTCTACCTGCTCCGGCTTGGTGGCGCCTGCGATCACGCTCGCGACGAGCGGCCGCGCTGCGAGCCAGCTGAAGGCGAGTTCAAGCAGGCTGTGGCCACGCGCCTCGGCGAAGCCTCGCAGGGCCTCGACCACGTTCCAGTTCCGGTCATTGAAGTAGCGATCGGCATAGCGCTGCTCGGCGAAGCGTGTGCCGGGCGGCGGCGCCTCGCCCCGCTTGTACTTGCCCGTCAACAGTCCACTCGCCAGCGGGAAGAAGGGCAGAAGGCCGAAGCCGTAGCGGGACGCGGCTGGCACGAGCTCCCGCTCGATCCCGCGCTCGACCAGACTGTACTCGTCCTGGACGGAGGCGAAGCCGTTGATGCCGAGCTGGCGCGCCGTGAAATGCGCCTCGACCACCTGCCAGCCCGGCAGATTCGAGCAACCGATATAGCGGACCTTGCCGTCGCGGATAAGATCGTCGAGGGCGCGCAAGGTTTCCTCGATCGGCGTCAGCGGATCGGGGCGATGCAACTGATAGAGGTCGATCCAGTCCGTCTTGAGGCGCTTCAGGCTGGCCTCGACGGCGGCCATGATATAGCGGCGCGAGCCGCCCCTGAGCACATCCACGTCGTCCATCGCCATGCCGAATTTGGTGGCGAGCACGATGTCCTTGCGGCGCGGACCAAGGACTTCCCCGAGGTGGTTTTCCGAACCACCGCGGTTGCCATAGACGTCGGCCGTGTCGAACAGGGTGATCCCCGCGTCGATCGCCTTGTGCACGACGCGCCGCGTCGCCTCCACATCAAGCCGGCCGCCGAAGTTGTTGCAGCCAAGGCCAACTACCGAGACGCGCAGGCCCGACCGGCCGAGATTGCGGATTTCCATGGCATTTCCCCGAGATTAAAACCGAGTCCCTGATCACGCACCGAGGCGATGCCGGAGGGCTCTTGGCCTCCGATTGTGACGGAACCCGCGGCGAAGTGTCATGCAAATTGCGAATACGAGCTCAGGCGGGTGTGAGGCGGTGCAGCTTGCCGCTCATCATCCACATTACCGTCAGCATGACCGCCACGCCGGCGACCATTCCGGAAAGGCGGTTGACCGGGGCTAGTATGCTGTCGGGGGGGCCACCGCCTGTCACGAGCGTGATCATGAAGGCGATGCCGATCTGCGTGCCGACATAAGCATGCTTATGTGGACTGAGGTGCAGTCGTGACGCCAGGAAGATGCCCGATACGAGTGCGACAGCCCACCATAGAAAGTCGGCCGCATCGATCAGGATGACGATGAGGCCAAGGCAGCCACCAAGGATGCATCCCATTATGCGCTGCGCGCCGCGCAGGCGTGACGCGCCGAGATCCTGGCTCACCACAACGAGGCTCGTGACAATCACCTGCGGCAGGCTCGGCAGATCGAACCAGTTCCAGAGCAGCGCGATAACGACCGCCGCGATGCCGGCGGACACGCCCTGCTCGAGCGCCGCCTCGCGGGAGACAGCCACCGGCGCCGGCACGATACTGATAGGTCCGCTCGCGGCGAAGCCCCAGGCGAGAACGGTCGCGACCGTGACGCCGATGGAGATCTCGTAGAAGCGCGTCCAGGCAAAGATGTAGAGGTCCGTCGGATCGCTCATGCTGCTCGTGACGAGCAGCATCACGCTCGCGGCTCCGAGAATCCACGCATAGCTGAAGCGGCTGCGAAAACGGCCATAGGTGCCGACCGCAGAGGCCAGGAACAGGGCGGCTGCCTGTGCGAAAGGTAACCCTTCCATCGCAACTGCCGCGAAATAGCCGACGACGCAGCCGATCGCCGTTCCCACGAGCCGCAGCACAGCCTTCGTCACCAGCGCTGATGTGTCGACGTTGGACACGATAAAGGCCGTGATGGTCGCCCAGAAAGGTTGTTCCAACCCCGCCGCGATGGCGACCAGCGTGGCGATCAGGCATGCCGCGGCGGTCACGAGGCTTTGGCGGGAGATCGCGTCCATCCGCCTCGCGTCCTCAGAAAATGACGAGAACGCGCGCGTCGGCACCCAGATAGAAGCCGAGGTCGACCGGCCAGGTGTCGAGCGCGATATCGACTGGGAAGCGACGTGGCAGGCGGACCCAGTCGGTCGTCGGATCAACATAAGGCAGCGTGAGCGGCGCGTTTGGCGAGCGCGCCACGCCGGGCGCCACGCTGGTCACACGGCCGGCATGCACGACCCATGGCTGCGAGCCGAGCGTCAGCCACACCCGCTGGCCCGGCCGCAGACGCGCCAAATGCCGCTCCGACAGGTTCGCCACAACCCGCCGCCTGTTGTCGGTGACGAGGGTCAGCACCTGGTTGCCGACCTGCAGATAATCCCCGACGCGCGCCGTGAAGGGAGCGACGCGCCCGGCATCCGGGGCGATGATCGCGGTCTTGCCGAGCTGGTAGCGCGCGCGATTGAGCGTCGCCTGCGCCTGCTGCACACTCGCGGCATTCACGGCGATCGTCTGTCGGGCCACATCCACATCGGCAGCTGCGGCGGCGGTGCGCGCCGTGGCGGTCGCAAGGTCGCGCGTCGCGTCATCGATGGCCTGGCCGGAGGCGAACTCCGACCGCGCGAGGCTGCTGACACGATTATAAGTCTCTCGCGCGGCCGTCTCGCTGGCCTGGGCAGAGGCGAGGTCCGCCTGGGATGCGGTTAGACGGTCTCGCGAGAGCGCAAGCGTTGCCTCCGCGTTCGCGAGCGCCGCCGAACTCTCGTCCACGGCGAGCTGATACGGTGTCGGGTCGATAGTGAAAAGCGGGGCACCCTTCGCCACCACCTCGTTTTCATGCACGTTCAGCTTGGCGATCGGTCCCTCGATTTCTGCCGAGAGCGTCACCGTATCGCTGTTCACATAGGCATCGCCAGTATAGGCAAAGAAAACGACGGATAGCTCATAGAGCAGAAACAAGGCGAGACAGCCGCCCAGCACCGTCGACGCCGGCCTCTTCATCAACCAATCGATCATCGGCGAACCTGCTCAAGATCCCGCAGGCCCGCTTATGTCATCGCGCCGTTCGGTAAGCAATCGGCCATTGCGGGAATCCTTAACCAACGGGCGAGGCTCGCCATGATGGCCCTGCAAGGTCGGCGCTTTCGGGAGTCAACCAAGTCCGTCAGCGAATAAGAATGGCGCGGAAATCGTTGACATTCGTGAGTGTCGGACCCGTCACGACGAGCCGGTCGAGGGCCGAGAAGGCGGAATAGGCATCGTTGTTCGCCAGATGCGCCACGAGATCGATTCCCCGGGCCTTCGCCTCCTCGATCAAACCCGCGTCGACGATGGCGCCGGCATTGTCCTCCGAGCCGTCGATGCCGTCGGTATCGCAGGCGATCGCGGAGATCCCGGGCACCGCCTGGGACGCCAGCGCGAAGGCGAGCAGGAATTCGGCGTTGCGCCCGCCCCGACCCTTGCCGCGCACCGTGACCGTGGTCTCACCGCCGGACAGCAGCACGCAAGGGCGCTTTGCCGGCTCATCATGCTCGGCTACCGAGCGTGCGATGCCGGCAAGCACCGTCGCCACCTCGCGCGCCTCTCCCTCCAGCGCATCGCCCAGAATGAGCGGCGTGAGCCCGAATTCCCTCGCCTTCGCAGCGGCGGCCTCGAGCGCCATATGGGGCGTCGCCAGCATATGCATGGGCGCCGACGCCGGCACGTCCTTGATCACATTGGCGCGGATAGCCGCCTCGATAGGCGGCGGCACGGCAATTTCGTACCGTTTCAGGATGGCAAGCGCGGCTTCGGCATCGGAGGCTTCCGGCACGGTGGGGCCGGAACCGATGCTGCGCGGCTCGTCGCCCGGCACGTCGGAGATGAGATAGGTAACGAGCCGGGCGGGCGCGGCAGCCGCGGCCAGGCGCCCCCCCTTGATTGCGGAGAGCGCCTTGCGTACCTGGTTCATTGCGCCGATAGGCGCGCCTGATTTCAACAAGGCCTTGTTGACCGCCTGCTTGTCGGCCAGCGTCACGCCTTCCGCCGGCAGGGTCAGCAAGGCTGAGGCGCCACCCGACATCAGGCAGACCACGAGATCGTCAGGCCCCGCCGATTGCGCGAGCGCGAGGATGCGGGCGGCGGCTGCCATGCCGGCCTCGTCGGGCACCGGGTGAGCGGCCTCGACAACCTCTATCGTGCGCGTCGTCATGCCGTGCCCATAGCGGGTAACGACAAGCCCCTCGCAGGCGCCCGGCCATTCCGCCTCGAAGGCGGCGGCCATCCGCGCTGCGCCCTTGCCGGCGCCGATGACGATGGTGCGCCCTTTAGGCGGCTCGGGTAGACGTCCAGCGAATTTCCCGTCGGGGTAGGCCGCCGTGAGCGCGGCATCGAACAACGCCCTCAAGATCGCCTTGTCGTCCAAAGTACCCTCCACCCTGTCGGTTTCGCCGATCGCTGCGCACACAAGGATCGCAATTGGACACGGATTGCAAGTGACGCGGTCGCGCAAGCCGATGCGCGCCGAACAGAGGAGACAGTCTGGTCGCCGCGCTCAATATTTTAAGCGCGTGCTGGCCGCCGCGCGCCTCTCACAGGTAAGGTGGGGTGCAGGCGCTCACGACTTCGCAAGGGTCCTTACCGACATTGCGAAAGCGGTGGGGAATGCGGCTGTCGAACAGATAAGCCTCACCGGCCTTCAGACGCCGGACCTGATCGCCGACGGTCAGCTCGATTTCGCCGGAGATGACCACGCCGCCTTCACGGGAGGGATGCTCCAGCATCGTCGGTCCAGTGTCGGCACCTGGCTCGTAGCGCTCGTGCAGAATCTGCAGGTCATGGGCGCGGGCGTCGCCAACCTGGCGGAAGGCCATGCGGCCGGCCGCGCCACGCCCACGCGGGACGACACGCGAGGTGAGATCTGTCAGTTCGCCGGCCGCGAAGAAGATCTTGTCGTTAGTGGTCTCATCCTCGTTGAAGAACGACGACATGGTCGTTGGAATGCCACCCAGGATCTTGCGCAGCGAGGCCACCGATGGGCTGTTGCGGTTCCGCTCGATCATCGAGATCAGCCCATGGGTCACGCCCGCGCGCTCCGCGAGATCGCGCTGCGACAGCCCAGCCGCGACCCTTAGTTCGCGCAGCCGCGCACCGACGTCAAACTCCATCCATCCAGCTCCGACACGTTGCGGACTATTTTATCCATATTGCTTAAAATTCTGGGCAAGACTATCGTCCACCCCGATTATTACGCCGACTTTCGCGCAGGGACGCGAGTGGCGCTTTTTCTGGGAGACGATGGCGATGAATGCAACAGCTCAGTTGGCGGATCGGCACAAGAGCGCCGTGGCGCGCGGCGTTGCCACCAAGTCGATTTATGTGGCGCGCGCTCAAAATGCTGAGCTGTGGGATGTCGATGGCAAGCGCTACATCGACTTCGCCGCCGGTATCGCCGTGGTCAACACCGGCCATTGCCACCCCAAGGTCATCGCCGCCGTCACCGAGCAGGCGCAGGCCTTCACGCACACCTGCTTCCACGTGGCGCCCTATGAGAGCTACGTCAGCCTCGCCGAGCGGCTCAACAAGCTGACCCCCGGGGATTTCGCGAAGAAGACGATGCTGGTCACCACCGGCGCCGAAGCTGTCGAGAACGCGGTCAAGATCGCCCGCAACGCCACCGGCCGCCCGGCGGTCATCGCCTTCGGCGGCGCCTTCCATGGCCGCACGCTGCTTGGCATGGCGCTCACCGGCAAGGTCGTGCCCTACAAGAAAGGCTTCGGTCCCTTCCCGGCCGACGTGTTCCACGCGCCCTTCCCCAAGACCTATCACGGCATCGACACCACCCAGGCCATCGCCGGGCTGAAGAACCTCTTCCTGACAGATGTCGATCCGGCCCGCGTCGCGGCCATCATCGTCGAGCCGGTACAGGGCGAAGGCGGCTTCTATGTCGCGCCTTTGGATTTCCTCCAGGAAGTCCGGAAGGTCTGTGACGAGCACGGCATCCTCATGATCATCGATGAGATCCAGACCGGCATCGCCCGCACGGGCAAGCTGTTCGCGGCGGAGCACGCGGGCGTCGCGGCCGATATCGTGACAATGGCCAAGGGCCTCGCGGGCGGCTTCCCGCTCTCTGCCGTCACCGGCCGCGCCGAGATCATGGACGCGGCGGCCCCGGGCGGGCTCGGCGGCACCTATGGCGGCAGCCCCATCGGCGTCGCCGCCGCCCATGCAGTGCTCGATGTGGTTGAAGAAGAGAACCTGACCGGGCGCGCGGCTGAGATCGGCGAGATCATGCGCGACCACCTGACCGCGTTGGCGAAGCGCAATGAATTCGCTTGCATCGGCGACGTGCGTGGCCTCGGCGCCATGACGGCCTTCGAGATTGTGAAGGACAGGGCGACGCGGGCACCCGACGCGGCTTTGACAAGTGCTCTCATTGCCCGCGCGCAGGACAAGGGCCTTATCCTCCTGTCCTGCGGGCCGGATGCCAATGTCGTGCGCTTGCTTGCGCCGCTCACTACGCCCGTGGCACAGGTGAGGGAAGGTCTCGCCATCCTGGAGGAGGCCCTCACCGAACTCGTGACCGAGAGCCAGAACTGATGAACGGTGCCGATCTTCTCTGCGATACCTTGCTGGCCCACGACGTCGACGTCTGCTTCGCCAATCCCGGCACGTCCGAGATGCATTTTGTGGCGGCGCTCGACGCGAAGCCGCGGATGCGCTGCGTGCTGGGCCTGTTCGAAGGCGTCGTGACGGCAGCCGCCGATGGTTATGCGCGCATGGCGGATAAGCCCGCGGCGACGCTCCTGCATACCGGGCCTGGCCTCGCCAACAGCCTCGCGAATATGCACAATGCCCGCCGCGCGAGGACGCCGATGATCAATGTCGTCGGTGATCATGCGAGCTACCATCTGCAGCACGACGCCCCGCTGACCAGCGATATCGAGAGCCTGGCTAAACCCATGTCCAATTGGGTGCGCCGGATCATCAACGCGGAGACGATCGACGAGGACGCGGCGGCGGCGTGGCGGGCCGCCGTCTCGCTGCCAGGCGTGTCCACGCTCATCCTGCCCGGCAACATGGCCTGGGGCGAGGTTACGCCCCGCGCCATCCGTCGGGCCGAGCGCCCAAAGCCACCAGGGATCGACGAGAGGACGGTCAAGGCCGCCGCTGCCGCGCTGCGCTCCGGCAAGCGCGTCGCCCTGCTTCTCGGTGAGCGCGCGCTACGGTTGGATCCGCTCAGCGTGGCTGATGCCATTGCCCAAAGCACGAACGCACGCGTGATGTCACCCACATCGAACGCGCGTGCCCAACGCGGTCGCGGCCGCGTGCCCTTCGAACGGGTGCCCTATGCCGTCGATGTCGCCGTGGAGGCGCTCAAGGACGTTGACGTGATGATCATGATCGGCGCCACGGTGCCCGTCGCCTTCTTCGCTTATCCCGGCAAACCGGGCCGGGTGGTGCGCAATGACTGCGAACTGATCACGCTCGCTGAGGCGGGACAGGATCTCACCGCTGCGCTCGAATGGCTCGCTGACGAAGTTGGTGCACCGCGCAAAGTCCAGTTGCGCCCTGCTCCCGACGCGGAGGCCCTGACGCCGGCGGTGCCTTCCGGCCCCTTGACGGCCGATGCCATCGCCCGTGTCGTGATGCAGCGTGTTCCGGAGAACGCCATCCTCTGTGATGAGGCCGTCACGTCCGGCGCTTTCCATAACTACGCGCATCTGGCGGCGCCGCACGACATGCTGGCGCTCACCGGCGGCTCCATCGGCGTGGGCCTTCCGCTGGCCACCGGGGCGGCCGTCGCCTGCCCCGACCGCAAGGTCATCGGCATGCAGGCCGACGGCAGCGGCATGTATACTGTCCAGGCGTTGTGGACCCAGGCGCGCGAGCAGCTCGACGTCATCTCGATCATCTTCTCGAACCGCGCCTATGCGATCCTGCAAGGTGAGATGCGCAATGTCGGCGTCAAGGAATTCGGCCGCAATGCCGAGCGCATGCTCGCCTTTGATGAGCCGGCGCTCGATTGGGTGAGCCTTGCCAAGGGCATGGGCGTCGAAGGCGCCCGGGTTACGACGACCGATGAGCTGGCGAAGGTTTTCGAAGCCGCCCTCAAGCGGAAGGGGCCGTTCCTCATCGAAGCTGTCATGCCGTAAAGGCGGCAACTTGCGTCACTGTCATTCCGGGGCGGTCGTTGGCCGTGCCCGGAATCCATGGACACGTGCTTGCATTATTGAGCACGCGCAGTGTTCATCGTCCCCCCGGCTCCATGCTGCGCGTGGCCTCGGGATGATCCGGCGCCCGCCGAGGGACAGATCCTTGCCAGGTCGTCATAGCCACGCGTCCGGTTCTTCGATCGGGCGCTTTTTTTATCCTCTTCCCTTCAGACGCATGCTATCATTTTAAACTTAAAGCATTGACGTGACCCGATCGGGCCGTGCAAAAATGCGTCGATCCAGAGAACGAGGGAAGCGAGCCATGAAGGCCATTATCGTTGGCGGGGGTATTGGCGGTCTGACCACGGCCTTGATGCTGCATGCCCGCGGCATCGACTGCGAGATCTATGAGCAGGCCGCAACCATCCAGGAGCTCGGCGTCGGCATCAACGTCCTGCCGCATGCCATTCGCGAGCTGGCCGCGCTTGACCTTCTCGACCGCCTGGATGCGGTCGCCATTCGCACCCATGAATTGTTCTACCTCAACCGGCAGGGTCAGGAGGTATGGCATGAGCCACGCGGGCTCGATGCCGGCCACGACGTGCCGCAGTTCTCCATCCATCGCGGTCGGCTGCAATCGGTGATCCTGCAGGCCGTCGTCGAGCGCCTCGGCGCGGACCGGGTCCATACCGGTCGGCGGCTGGCATCCTTCGACCAGGACGAGGGCGGCATCAGCGCCCATTTCACCGATCATGCCGGCAATCCCGTCGAGACGGCCCGCGGTGAAATCCTTGTGGGCGCCGACGGCATCCACTCGGTCGTGCGCCGGACGCTGTTCCCCGACGAGGGCGGGCCGATCTGGAACGGCCTCGTGCTCTGGCGCGGTGCGCGGGATTGGCCGCGTTTCCTCACCGGCCGGTCGATGATCATTGCCGGCGGCCTCGCCTCCAAGATGGTCGTTTATCCCATTGCCGAGGGCTCAACCCCTGAGACGGTCTTCACCAACTGGGCGGTCATCGGCAAGCTGGGCGACGGCACGAGCCTGCCGGCGCGCGAGAATTGGTCGCGCCCCGGCCATTGGGACGATCTCGCGCCCAACACCGCCGGAATCACCATTCCCCAGGTCGACGTGCACGCGCTGATGCGCGCGACCGAGACTTTCTGGGAATATCCCTTGAGTGACCGCAACCCGCTGCCGCGCTGGTCGCACGGGCGGGTCACCCTGCTCGGCGATGCCGCCCATCCCATGTATCCCGTGGGCTCGAACGGCGCCTCCCAGGCGATCCTCGATGCCCGCGCGCTGGGTGATGCGCTGGTTCGCGCCGAACATCCCATGCAGGCGCTGGCGGCCTATGACGCCGAACGTCTGCCGAAAACGACCGAGATCGTGCATTCCAACCGCAAGGGCGGGCCGGAAGGCGTGATCGACGCGGTGGAAAAGCTCGCGCCCGATGGATTTACGGACATCGATGCGGTGCTGAGCTACGCCGAGCGCGAAGCCATCGTCCGCGGCTATGCCCAGCGCGCCGGCTTCGCTGCCGACAAAGGCAAGGCGGCATAGCGTCCGGCGGCTTAGGATCCGGTTCGCACGACAGGTCCCCTCTTCCCGGCGGGGAGAGGGTTGGGGTGAGGGGAACCCTCCCCTACGACCCCAGGGAGCGAGCCCTCACTCTGTCCCTCTCCCACCGGGAGAGGGGACGCTACCGTCTATCGGCAGTGCCAGGGATGACGGGCGAGATTGGTTGCGAAGCAATCGGGTGGGAGGATGGCGGGAAGCGTTGCAAGGCCAGCAAAGCTACTCCCGCACCATCCCGACGACAGCGGCATTGAGCGCGCTGCCCGGCACGGCCAGGCCCTCGAGCACGTTGAAATGGTGCGTGTCCGGCACTGCGAAGGATTGCGGTGAAAGATCGCTCCAGCCCGCCGCCATGTCCCGGGACTGGTGGTGGAAAACCTCCGGCTCTCGCCCTCCGACCGAGAAAGCGACCTTGGCCTGCGTCACCCATGGCTGTCCAAGCAGGGTGAGACGCTCCGCCTCTGCGGCGTCGAGCCTGAGCGCCTCGTTCATGGAGGTGTTGAGGAGCGGCAGAAGCTCGAACACGCCTGAGATGGACACGATGCCGGCGATAGGCCTTTCCGGCAATCCCCGCGCCCTCCAGTCCGTCATGAGATGAAGCGCGGCAAGATAGCCGCCGGCCGAATGGCCAGTCACGATGATGCTGCGGCGCTCGTCATCGTTCAGCACATCCTCGTAGAGCTTCGCGAAAGCACTGAGCGCCGACCCACGGATATGGGCGAGCGTCACGTCGGGGCAGAGGGGATAGTTCAGCAGGGCGACCGATAGGCCCTGATCGAGAAAAGCATCGGCGACCCAGCTCGTCTCGAATTTCGACAAGGCTCTCCAATAGCCGCCATGGATGAAAACAACGGTTCCGCGGGAATGCGGCGCGCGGAAAAGGTCGAAGACCTCCCGCGGATGCGGCCCATAAGCGATATCGGCAAGCGGCGGATGCCGCTCACGCGTGGCGTTGGAGCGCGCGATCCAGCCAGCAAGGATGTCCGGCAGTTCAGGCACCGTGACACGCGGGTTGTACGCGCGCTCGTACCAGTCGCGATCCGGTTGTGCGAGACCTCCCGTCATCCCCTGCCCCGTTTCATGAAAGCGTCAGCTGTCTCTCCGGATCAGGCGCCCCTGCCGGCGAAAGCTTCCTCCTCGGCGCGCATACGCAGCGCGTAACGCTGCAGCTTGCCGCTCGACGTCTTCGGCAACTCATCGACGAAGACGATCTCGCGCGGGTATTTGTAAGGCGCGATCTCGGCTTTGACATGCTCCTGCAGACGCTTGACCATGTCGGCATCGCGCGGTTCGCCCTCCCGGAGCACGACATAGGCCTTCACGATACGCCCGCGCTGCTCGCACGGCGCTCCGACAACGCCGCATTCGACCACGGCCGCATGGGTGAGGAGCCCCGCCTCGACCTCCGGGCCGGCGATATTGTAGCCGGCCGAGACGATCATGTCGTCGGACCGCGCCTGGTACCAGAAATAGCCATCCTCATCCATGACATAGGTATCACCGGTCATGTTCCAGCCATTCTGGACGAACTTGAGCTGTCGCTCGTCGGCGAGATAGCGGCAACCGGTGGGGCCACGGACCGCGAGGCGCCCCGCCGTACCGGGCGGCACCTCGTTCCCCTCCTCGTCCATCACCTTGGCCTCGAAGCCCGGAACGGGCTTGCCGGTCGAACCCGGGCGGATCTCCTCCTCACGGGCGCTGATGAAGATATGCAGCATCTCGGTGCCGCCGATGCCGTCGATGAGCTTGATGCCGGTGGCCGCCAGCCAGGCGTCGAAGGTGCTCTTCGGCAGCGCCTCGCCCGCTGACACGCATTTGCGCAAGGTGGAGATGTCGAACTGGTCGAGCTTCGGGATCATGGCGCGATACGCCGTCGGCGCCGTGAAGCAGATCGTGACCTTGAATTTCTCGATAGCCGGCAGCAGATCGTCGGGCCCGGCTTTCTCCAGCACGACGAAGGATGCGCCGATGCGCATGGGAAAGAGCACGATGCCGCCGAGCCCGAAGGTAAAGCCGAGTGGCGCCGACCCGATGAAGCGGTCGCTCTCGACCGGGCGCAGCACGTTGCGCGAGAAGCCATCGCAGATCGCCAGCATGTCCCGGTGGAAATGCATGGTGCCTTTCGGCACGCCGGTCGTGCCGGAGGTGAAGGCGATCAGGCAAACATCGTCAGCGGCCGTATCCACGGCCGTGAATTCCGGGCTCGCCTCGGCCATCAGGCTCTCGAGAGAATCGGCCTTGCCCGATCCCCAATAGACGATCCGCTCAAGGGCGGACGCCTGGCTGGCGGCTTTTTCCATCTCGTCGGCGAGCTTGAAGTCACAGAGCGCGAGCGCGATCTTCGCCTTGTCGATGGGATAGACCAGCTCCTTGGCGCGCAGGAGCGGCATGGTGGCGACAACCACGCCGCCCGCCTTCAGAACGGCGAGATAAGTCGCGACCATCATCGTATTATTGGCGGAACGCAGTAGAACGCGACCACCCGGCACGAGACCGAGGTCATTGACCAGCACGTTGCAGATGCGATTCACCCGCTCGTAAAGTTCACGATAGGTTAGCGCCTCCTCGAGACCAAACATGCAGGGCGCGTCACCACGTCCCTCGGCAATCCAACGATCGAGAAACGCGACACAACAGTTCAGGCGTTCGGGATATTGGAACTCAGGCCGGTTGAAGATCATCTCCGGCCATAACTCGCGGGCCGGCAGATTATCACGCGCAAAGGTGTCCACATGCGCCGTGTGTGCCATCGTCATCTCCCTCGTGTGCGGCCCCTCCCCTTGTCACGGGCCCGCACGCTCCATCCGGTCAACCAGGCCCGAACCCAGAAAAGGGTTAGCTCACAGGGATTTGCGCCGCCGCATCGGCCATTTGCTGAGGGCGGCTCGCAAGGCCCTTGCGGCCTCGATGGAATTTATTTTAATCTTGAACTATCGTCTGGCAAGGGCTTTCATGAGGCTTTCATTCCAAAGCATTGCTCGACGAGCTATCCGTTCGGAGAGATGATAAGCTCTCCACGGCAAAGTGAGCGCCTCAAGCAGCGACCACCCAGGGGAACAGAAGTTGGGGAGATCTAAGATATGAAGGATTGCGTAACTCGCTTCGGTCTCGGCGCAATCGCGGCAGCGACCTTGCTTGCCGGGCAGGCTTTCACCCAGGCCGCCATGGCGGCGGACAAGGTCAAAGTCGGTGTGATCGTTTCACTCTCTGGCCCCTCGGCAGTTCTCGGCCAGCAGGCGCGTGACGGGTTCGAGCTCGCCGTCAAGGAGCTTGGCGGCAAGCTCGGTGGATTGCCCGCCGAGGTCATCGTCGTCGACGACGAATTGAAGCCGGATGTCGCCGTCACCCGCGTCAAGGGCATGCTCGAGCGCGATCAGGTGGATTTCGTTGTCGGGCCGATCTTCTCGAACGTTCTGATGGCAATCTCAAAGCCGGTGACGGACGCGAAGACCTTCCTGATCAGCCCTAATGCTGGGCCGTCAGTGCTCGCGGGCAAGAGCTGCAACCCGTACTTCTTCGTCACATCGTACCAGAACGACCAGGTCCATCAGATTTCCGGCAAGGTGGCCCAAGATCGCGGCTACAAGAAAGTCTATCTGCTCGCGCCGAACTACCAGGCAGGCAAGGACGCGATCGCCGGCTTCAAGCGCGACTTCAAGGGTGAGGTGGTTGCGGAATCCTACGTCCCGCTCAATACCCTCGACTTCCAGTCCGAACTCGCGAACATCGCCGCGCTGCAGCCTGACGCGATCTACACCTTCATGCCTGGCGGCATGGGTGTGAACCTCGTGCGGCAATACCAACAGGCCGGCCTCACCATTCCGGTTCTCTCCGCCTTCACCGTCGACGAATCGACACTGCCCGCACAGAAGGACGCGGCTGTCGGCATGTTCGCGGGCTCCAACTGGGCGCCCAACCTCGATACACCTGAGAACAAGGCCTTCGTCGCGGCCTATGAAAAGGCTTATAACTCGGTCCCCGGCAGCTATGCCTTCCAAGCCTACGACGCGGCGCTGCTTATCGACAGCGCGGTCAAGGCCACGAAGGGAGACTTGTCCAATAAGGAGGCGCTGCGCGCCGCGCTGCTGAAGGCCGACTTCAAGTCGCTCCGCGGCAATTTCAAGTTCAGCGCCAACGGCTATCCGATCCAGGACTTCTACTTGACAAAGGTCGCCAAGCGGCCGGACGGCAAGTTCCAGACCGAGGTCGTGGAGAAGGTCTTCACGAACTATGCCGACCCCTATGCCAAGGAATGCTCGCTGACCAACTGAGGTCAGCGCTGCGGGGGGACGGGGCATTCCGGGTCAGCGCAGGCTGAGCCCGGAAGCCATGAGTGCCATATTTGAGGCCCCCGCTTTACGCATGCCCGCGAGCGCATGTGGGGTGTCATTCCCGGCGTCGCGCAGCGACGGAAAGGGAATCCATCGACCAGCCGCTTGATCTTTGGATCCCCTTCCCGGGCTGCTGTGCAGCCCGCCGGGGATGACATGGGACGAAACGGGCGGCTCTCCTGAACTTCGATGCGTCACAGGGCTAGCCCGTCCATCTCGGACTTGCTGCCTGCAGTCTCGTCCAATCCCGGGATGACCGGGGACGGATGTCATTCATTCCTGCCGACCATGAGCGACTGATGCCGCTGAGCCTTTTCCTCGTCCAGATGCTGAATGGCCTGCAGTTCGGGCTCATTCTCTTCCTCATCGCCGCGGGACTGACGCTCGTCTTCGGCGTGATGGACTTCATCAACCTTGCCCACGGCGTCCAATACATGGTTGGCGCCTATCTCGCCGCCATGTTCACCGCGATGACCGGCAACTTCCTGTTCGGGCTCCTGCTCGCGCTGCCGACCGCGCTCGCCTTCGGCCTGCTGCTGGAAGTGCTCGTCTTCCGAAAGCTTTATGATCGAGATCACCTGGATCAGGTGCTGGCGACCTTCGGCGTGATCATCACGCTGAATGAGGCGGTAAAGATCCTCTGGGGAGCAGCACCCCTCAGCGTCCCCGTGCCGGACTTCCTATCGGGGTCGATCCCGCTGATCGGCGGGCTGCGCTACCCCGTCTACCGCATCGCCATCATCATCGCGGGCCTTGCGGTCGGCCTGATGCTTTATCTTCTGGTCAACCGCACGAAGGTCGGGATGCTCGTGCGCGCTGGCGCCTCGAATGCGCCGATGGTGTCGGCGCTCGGCGTCAACATCCGGCTCCTGTTCACCTTCGTCTTCGGCTTTGGGGCGATGCTCGCGGGCTTCGCGGGTGCGATGGTCACGCCGATCCTCTCGGTCGAGCCTGGCATGGGTGACAATGTTTTGATCCTGGCCTTCGTCGTCATCGTCATCGGCGGCATCGGCTCGGTGCGCGGCGCCTTCCTGGCGGCGCTCCTCATAGGCGTCGTTGACACGCTCGGCCGTTTCATGGCGCCGATGCTGCTGCGCGCTATCCTTGATCCATCCACGGCAAGCCAGACCGGCCGGGCAATCGCACCCATGCTGATCTACGTGCTGATGGCCGTGACCCTCTGCATCCGCCCTGCCGGCCTCTTCCCGGCCAAACGTTGAGAGTGACGCGCGTGAAAGGCTTCCAGATGCCAGGAGGGCCATTGTCAGGATATCGAGTCTCAGGGGATCCGCGATGACGGATGCCGCCCGTCCGGTCGAGCAAGCGACGCCGGCAAACGCGCCCCCGAACCTCCGGCGGCTCGTAGTGCCGATCATCGTCTTTGCGGGTCTCGCCATCGCCCCCTGGCTCGCCCAGTTCGGCACGGAGAGCTTTGTCCTGTCGCTCCTCACGCGGGTGATGGTGCTCGGCCTCGCCGCGCTCTCGCTCGACCTGCTGATTGGATATGCCGGCCTCGTCAGCTTCGGCCATGCCGCCTTCATCGGCATCGGCGCCTACTCGGTCGGCATCCTCGCCAGCCACGGCATCAATGGCATCGCCCTGCAGGTTGTCGCGGCGCTTACGGTCTCGGCCTTTTTCGCGGCCATCACCGGCGCGATCTCGCTCCGGACGCGCGGCGTCTACTTCATCATGATCACGCTGGCGTTCGGCCAAATGCTGTTCTTCCTGGCGACATCGCTCGCCGCCTATGGCGGCGACGACGGCATGAACCTGCCGAGCCGCAGTCTGTTCTTCGGCTATGATCCGCTCGACAACGACCGCACGCTTTACTATGTGGCCTTCGCCACGCTGGGCGTGGTCTATCTCGCCTGCCGCATGCTCGTTGCGTCCCGTTTCGGGCGCGTGCTGCGGGGCGCCCGGCAGAACCCGGTGCGCATGCAGGCCATCGGCTTCTCTCCCTATCGCTACCAGCTCATGCTCTATGTGATCGCGGGCATGATCGCGGCGCTGGCCGGTGTGCTCCTCGCCAACACGAGCGAATTCGTGAGCCCTGCCACAATGAGCTGGCAGCGCTCAGGCGACCTCATCTTCATGGTGGTGCTCGGCGGCATGGGCTCCCTGCACGGGGCGATTGCCGGCGCGATCGTTTTTCTCCTGGCTGAGGAGGTGCTCGCCGGCTTCACGGAGCATTGGCATATCATTTTCGGTCCGCTCCTGATCCTCTGCGTGCTCTATATCCGGGGCGGCATTACGCCCCTCATCGAGAGGACGCGTTCATGACCGCTCCCCTTCTTGTCCTCGACCACCTCGCCAAGAACTATGGGGCCCTGAAGGTCACGGACGATGTGTCGTTGCACGTCGGTGCCAATGAGCTCCATGCGATTATCGGCCCGAACGGCGCCGGCAAGACGACATTGATCCACCAGATCTCGGGCCTTGCTCGGCCCGATACCGGGCGCATTCTCTTTGCGGACGAGGACATCACGCGGCTGACCATGGCGGAACGCGCCGCGGGTGGTCTCGCCCGCTCGTTCCAGATCACCTCCATCCTGCCGGACTTCTCGGTGCTGGAGAATGTCGCGCTCGCGGTCCAGGGGCGTTCGGGATCGAGCTTCCGCTTCTTTCGCAACGCCGGCAAGGAAGAGGAGCTGAACGCCCCTGCGCGCGCGATCCTCAACCAGTTCGGCTTGCTGCCGCGCGCGGGCATACCGGCGGGGCTCCTCTCCTATGGCGAGAAGCGCCAGCTCGAACTCGCGATCGCGCTAGCGACGCGGCCGCGCCTTCTGTTGCTTGACGAGCCGCTTGCCGGCACGAGCCATGAGGAGTCGGCGCGCATCATCTCGACGCTCAAGACCCTGAAAGGCACACTCGGCATCCTCCTAATCGAGCATGACATGGACGCGGTCTTCCAGTTGGCTGATCGTATCTCCGTGCTTGTCTACGGCCGCGTGATCGCCACCGGATCAGCCGATGAGGTGCGCAACAATGCGGAGGTACGCTCAGCCTATCTCGGCGAGGAGGCAGCCTGATGCTCAGCGTGCGTGATCTCCAGGCGGCCTATGGTCCCGCCAAGGTCCTCTTCAACATCTCCTTCGAGATCGGCGCCGGCGAGGTGGTCACGCTGCTCGGCCGCAATGGCATGGGCAAGACGACGACGATCAAGACCATCATTGGTCTTCTACCCGCCACGGGCGGCTCGGTAAGCTTCAATGACAAGCCACTGGCGGGACAACCGGCCTACCGAGTCGCTCGCCAGGGCATCGGGCTCGTGCCCGAAGGGCGGCAGGTCTTCCCCAATCTCACGGTGGAAGAAAATCTCATCGCGACAGCCTCGCCCGGCCCGGATCGCGCAAAGGCGCCGCGCTGGTCCCTGCCCGATATCTATGCGCTGTTTCCCCGCCTCAAGGAGCGGCGCGGCAATCTGGGCAACCAGCTTTCGGGTGGCGAGCAGCAGATGCTCGCCATCGGCCGCGCCCTGATGACGAACCCACGCCTTCTCATGCTCGACGAGGCGACCGAAGGTCTCGCGCCGCTGATCCGTGAAGAGATCTGGAGCTGCCTGCGCCAGCTCAAGAACGAACATCAGGCGATCCTCGTCGTGGACAAGAATGTCGATGCTTTGACGACCTTCGCGGATCGCCATGTCGTCATCGAAAAAGGCGCGGTGGTGTGGACCGGCACGAGCAGCGCGTTGAGATCCGATCCGAGCGTCAAGGACCGCTTCCTGCATGTGTGAGGCGGACTGAGACCCGGACCGTTTTAATCCACGAGCGTGAAAAGAGAGGTAAACCCATGTCGATTGCAGAGACCGCAGGTATTCGCAAGGCCAACGACGGACTCGACGGCATCACCTGGAATATTTTGGGCCAGACCTATGTGCCGAAATCACGCACGGACGACAGCTTTTCCTGGCACGCGACCTTCCCCCCGGGCACCTTCGTGCCCCCCCATATTCATCCAGACCAGGATGAATATATTTATATGCTCGAGGGCGAGCTGACCTTCTGGCTGGAAGGCGTCGAGAACAAAGCCGGCCCTGGCGATCTCGCCCGCCTGCCGCGCGACAAGGCCCACGGCATCTTCAACAAGGGTGACCAGACGGCCAAGTGCCTGTTCTGGGTCAGCCCGACACAGAAGTTGTTTGAGCTGTTCACCGCGATCCATGGCGTGCCGGACCCGGCTGAGGTCGTGCGGCGCGCGGCGCTTCACAACATCCACTTTCTGCCACCGGAAGCGTAAGGCTGAAGCCAGCCGCGCGGTCAATCGCTGGCGTTCCCTCTCCCGAGCGGGAGAGGGAGCAATCCCCCTCTCTCAGATCGCCTCGCCCTCCATATAGCGGCGGCACTGGCTCATCTCGGCGGCGAGAAAATCCATCAGCGCGCGCACGCGCGCGTTGTGGCGCAAGTCCGGGTGAGTGAGGAGCCACAGCTGCGCCTCGAACTGTTTGTCCGGCGGCTGCAGACGCACGAGCGAGGGCCGCGCATCGGCTATGAAACAAGGCAGATGGCCGATCCCGAGACCGGCCTCGATCGCCTCGGCAAGCCCGAGTACCGTGTTGACTTTATAGCCGACATTCTCGGGCGCGATATGGGTCCGCACGAAGCGCACCACGTTCAAAGAGCCGAGATTGTCACCGAGCGAGACCCACGTCCTGTTGCATAGCGTTGAAAGGTCGGCGTTGCGCTGGGTCTCGGGGTCGGGAAAATCGCTAGCCCGGCCATACAGCGCCCACGCGACATTGGAGATCCGGCGGCCGACGAGATTCTCGGGCGGCTTGTCGGTCGCGCGGATGGCGACATCGGCATCTCGTTTCGAGAGGTTAAGCGCCTGATTCGTCAGCACGACATCGAGCTGGATGGTGGGATAAACCTCCCGAAACCGGGCGAACAGGGATGTCAGCAGATGCACGAGCAGCGAATCGTTGGTGGTGACGCGCAGCTCGCCGGCCGGCGCGAGTTCCCGCCCCACAAGCTTACGCGTCACGGCCGTGATGTCGGCATCGACGCGCTCCGCGACCGCGACGATCTCCTCCCCTGCCGGTGTGAGCGCGTAGCCCGCCCTGTGGCGCTCGAACAACTTGACGCCGAGCGCTTCCTCGATCTGGCCGAGGCGGCGGAACACGGTCGAGTGGTTTACACCCATCTGCGCGGCAGCAGCCGGCAGCCCGCGCGCATCTGCGATCGCCTTGATCAGACGGAAGTCGTCCCAGGCAAGATGCTTGAAGGGCTCAACCATGACGCGCGGACCCCAGATCCCAGAAAGATCGGCCAGACTGCCGACAGCTCACAGAGCTTAGCGGCAAACCCAAATCTATAGAAGCAGAACAAACATTGCACGGATGCAATGAAAACACCCTGGCGGTTCAAGCAATTGAGGCTATCTCTAAAGCTATCGAAGGCGGCGTTGACCGCCCGGCACGGAGCTTCCGGATGATATTCCGTCGAAGCTCCCGAAGGAGGGTACTATCGATGGTTCAGAATGGCATTCACCACGTCACCGCTATCGCCGGTCCCGCGCGTCGGAATTTCCACTTCTACACGGATGTCCTCGGCCTGCGCTTCGTGAAGCGGACCGTGAACTTCGATGATCCCGGCACCTACCACTTCTATTTCGGAGACGAAGCCGGATCACCCGGCACCATCCTCACCTTCTTCCCATGGGAACATGTGGCGCCGGGCCGCCTTGGTGTCGGCGAGACGCAGGAGACGGTATTTCGGGTGCCGGAAGGTTCCATCGGTTACTGGACGCACCGCTTCGTCGAGAAAGGCGTGGTCCACCAGGCTCCCGAGAAGCGCTTCGGTGAAACCGTGCTGGCGTTCAAGGATCCCGATGGCATGCGGCTTTCGCTTGTTGGTGTTGCGGGCATCGAGGCCGAGGCGGCATGGGGCGGCAGTGACATCCCGGCAGAGAACGCGATCCGCGGCTTTCACAGCGTCAGCCTGCTGCTCAAGGACGCGGGGCCGACGGGCGCGATCCTGACGGACGTCCTTGGATTCAGCGAGATCGGCCGTGAGGGCACGCTCATTCGCTACAAGGCGGGGGACACTGCGATCGGCGGTATCGTCGACCTGCGCGCCGCGGGCGAGTTCCTGCCGGCGCGCATGGGGGGCGGATCGGTCCACCATGTCGCTTTCCGCGCCGCCGATGACGCGGCGCAGGAGGCGATGGTCCGGAAACTTGCCGAAAACCACGGCATCCGGACCACGGAGCAGAAGGACCGCAACTACTTCCGGTCCGTCTATTTCCGCGAACCCGGCCATGTGCTCTTCGAGATCGCGACGGATGAACCCGGCTTCGCGGCCGACGAACCACTGGCTTCCCTCGGCCAGGCCCTGAAGCTTCCGCCTTTTCTTGAGCGTCGTCGTGCGGAGATCGAGGCCGTACTCCCCGATCTCGGCTAACCCGAGCGCCAAGGCAAGATAGCTGTCCTGCGGTCAAGACGCAGGACAGCGCTTACCCCCTTTTGCAAGGAGGCCATCATGGGCGCCGCTTTGTCCTTTATCCACCGGTTCGAGCCAGCGACCGAGCCAGGCCGCGCTCCGCTCCTGTTGCTGCATGGGACCGGGGGTGACGAAAATGACCTGCTGTCGCTTGGCCGCCTGCTGGCACCAGGCGCGGCACTCCTGTCGCCGCGCGGCAAAGTCTCAGAGGGCGGAGCGCCACGCTTCTTCCGGCGACTCGCCGAAGGTGTCTTCGATGAAGACGATGTCCGCCACCGCGCCGACGAACTCGCAGACTTCATCCGTGAGGCCCGGGCCGCCTACGATCTGGCGGCGCCGATAGCGGTCGGCTTCTCCAACGGCGCGAATATCGCGGCCGCACTGCTCTACCGTCAACCGGATGTGCTGGCTGGGGCGGTGCTGCTGCGCGCCATGGTGCCCCTGCCGGAGGCTCCCGTGCAGACCCTCGCCAGGCAACCCGTGCTCATTCTCTCCGGAGCGATGGATCCCATCGTGCCGGAAGAGAATGCCAACCGGCTCAGCACCACCCTTGCCCAGGCCGGCGCGGCCGTAACCCATCGTGTGCTGCCCGTTGGCCATGGCTTGTCCCAGGCCGACGTCAACCTTGGGAGGCAGTGGCTGGACGAGCGCACGGTTCAGAACTAGGGCAGATCCCCTTCGGTGAGATCTGCTCTAGCGATGCTTCGGCGCGTGGTGCTGGGCGACCATGAAGGCGATCTGGGCCACGACGGTCGCGCCGCCCAGCACCAGGGCAGCCGCCAGCGCGGGGTGGGAGCCGAGCCCGGCCAACCCCGCGCAGACCGCGCCAACCGACATCTGCGCGAAGCCATAGAGGCCTGATGCCGACCCGACGACCTTCTGGTTAACGCTCACCGCCTGGGTGAGAGCCGTCGGCGCCGCAAAACCCGCACCGAACATGAAAAGGAACATGAGGCCGACGACCCAGACCACCGTGAGATGCCCACTGGCAACGACACCGAGGAACACCAGCGCGGCGGCGAGGCTCACGAGGTTCCCGCCGATGAGCAGAGAACGGATCGGCATGCGCATGATGAGGCGGCTGACGATGATGCTGCCGATCCAGATGCCGGCGACGAGAACGGCAAGGTAGAGGCCCACCTCATAAGCAGGCCGGCTCAGCTCATTGATGAAGATGAAGGGCGCCACGCCGATGAACGCATACATGGAAGTCGTCGCGCACCCCCCACCGATGGCGTAGCCGAGAAAAGCGGGCGAGACGAGGAGGCTTCGATAATTGCGGGCCAGCGTGGCGACGGAGTTATCGGCACTCGGCTTGCCCGTCTCGGGCAGCAAGCGCCACGTGAACACCATGTTCATCACGCCGAAAAGCGCAAGCAGCAGGAAAATGAAGCGCCAGCCGACGGTGGATGCCAGCGCGCCACCGATCAATGGCGCAACCGCCGGCCCGACAGTCACCAACAGGTTCATGAGGGCCAGCCGGCGCACCGAGTCCTGCGAGGTCGAGGTGTCGCGGATGATCGTCCGGCCAAGCACCATGCCGACACATCCACCCATCGCCTGGAACAGGCGCGCCGCAATAAGCGCATGTGCGCTCGGCGCCAGGGCCGCGGCGATTCCAGCCACGACATAGAGGGACAGCCCGACGATGAGCGTCGGTCGTCTGCCGAAACGGTCGGCAATCGGCCCATAGATCAACTGACCGACGGCGAGCCCAAGAATATAAAGGCTTATCGTAAGTTGCATCGCGCCGACGCCGGCACCGAGATCCTGCGCCACCTGCGGCAACGCGGGCACGAAAATATGCATGGCGAGCGTAGCACTGAAGGTGAGCGAGGCGAGGAGCCACAGCGGCACCTTCAGGCGCTGCTCCTCCGCGGCGCTGACCGTAGCTTCCTTCATCGGGGCGTTCACGCGACGATCTCTTCACTCGAGGGGGAAAGAACCGTCGCGATGTGATCGAGAACGCGCATCGTGGTGGCGAGATCCTCGGGGGCGATATCCGCCAGCGCCACCTCACGCACGTCGCGAGCAAACACCTCCACACGTTGCACGGTCGCATGACCGAGCGCCGTCAGCACGATTGCTTTGGTACGGCGATCCCTCCCCTCGCGGCGCTCGACCAAGCCGGCGCGCTGCAACGAGTCAAGCAGTCGCACGACCGACGATCGATCCAGCGACAAGGATGCGGCCAGATCTTTCTGGTACATGGGATGCGGAGCACGGGCGATGCGCAGAAGGGGAAGCCAGGTCGCTTCCGTTAAATCGAAGGGTTGCAGACGCCGATCGACCGCTCGACGCCACTGACGCGCTGCATGGCCGAGAAGAGAACCAAGGCGGTTGCGCTCCTGAGAAGGGAGAACAGACATGACAAACTCAAAACCAGAGCATTGTCGAGCGGAGTTGATACCGGTTCGCGTGAAGACAATGCGTGGGACCAAAGGCCTAGAGCAGTTTCGATGAGCCGGAGCACACCGGACATGCACTAGATGTCGCGCAAATAGATGACATATCATCAATCACGGTACAACTTCCCGATGGAGAACGCTGACCCGCGCAGAAAGCATGGGTCAAGTGTGGCTTCATGGAGCTCCGCCAAGCCTCAGGGGACGACCAGGTGCGTGCCCGCTACTGCCATAGCCCAAATTTCGCCCATTGCGCTTCGGGGATCATGGGCCCGATCTTATAGTCGAACGCCGTGATCTTCATGTGATCCTGGCTCGCCTCGCAGGTGAAGCTGTAGCGGTACCAATGGCCGGCACTGCGGAACGCTCCACCCGCACCGGTAAGACGATTGCCGTTGCGCTGGGTAGGGCTGATGGCATCCGCGAGAGCACGGTCCGGCCGATAGACATTTGCATCGTGACGGATACGCGCCATTGCTTCCACGTCACAGAGCTGCGTGAAACGCTCCGCCGGGTCTAGGTTTCGCAGGCTTGCTTCCAGTCGTGGATCAACAGCATGGGCAGGAGAGACCATGAGACTGAGCACAAACAGGATCGCCGACGGCTTCCACATCGATTACGCATCCTCATCAAAAAGTTCACGCGGAAATTCTGCCTATTCGTCAGTGGCTGCAATACGACTTGGAAGCAGATCACCGGTCCGCTCAAGCACAGGATAGGCTGCAGCAGCAACTATATGCGAATTGATCAGTTTGATATCCCGCAGCAGATCAAGATGCAGTGAGCTTGTTTCAGTGGTATCCTGGCGCCCAGTACGAAGACGAGCGAAGTGCGCTGCGGTTGCCGCATTCTCCGCATCGCGAAAAGCCACCTTTTCCTCCGCGAGAAGTCGCGCAGCGCGGGGATCTTCCGTCATGAAAAGTGATGCAGCGGTCCTCAGGTTGGCGATGAGTCGATCTATCAACGCCAGCAACTCCTCCTGCCCTTCCTTGGAGAAGGTGAGCCCGCGCTTGAGACGCTTCGATGCGTGGGGCAGCAGGTTGCGGTCGATGACATCGCCGGCCTGCTCGAGATTCATTGTAAAGGCAAGCACCTCGTTAAGACGCCGATGGTCGGCGTCGCTCAACTCCTCAGGATCGATCGACGTCAGGTAAGTTTTGATGGCGGTATTGAGGTTGTCGAGAATATCGTCGAGGCGCTTTGTCTCGCTGATGATCTTGCGGTCATCCTTGGCCAGGGCATCGCGCGCGCCCCGTAACATCTTCTCCAACATGTCGGCCAGTCGCAAAGCCTCGCGCGAGGCGCTGCCCAACGCAACGATCGGGGTCTCCTTGGCCGCGTTGTCCAGATAGATCGGCTGGGCCGGATCGTTCGCCTTCGCCCGTTCCGGCAGGATCTTCTCCAGCAAGCGGCTGTAGGGGCCGAGAAATGGAAAGAAGACAGCTGCGATCACGAGATTGAAGAAGGTGTGGAAATCAGCGACCATGCGGCCCGCGTCACCATCGAGGCGGACCATCAAGCTTGAGATCGGATCGATGAGAGCGAGCACGATAACGCCGCCGACGATCCGATTGAGCAGATTGCCGATTGGCAGTCGCTTGGCGGCCGGGTCATCACTCGTCGTCCCTTCGAGGACCGGATTGACGGCCGTCCCGATATTGGCGCCGATAACGAAGGCAATCGCAGCCTCCGGCGGAATGACGCCATTTGTCGCCAGGGACATGATCAGCAGCACGACCGCAACGCTGGAATGGAATGCCCAGGTGACGATGATCCCGAGGAGCACATCAATGATCGGCAGGGTCGATACTGCCCCCAGCAAGACCTTGAGGCCAGGCGCGTTCTCGAAAGGCGCCATCAGCGTCAGCATCTGATGCAAGGCGATCAGGATGAGCCCGAGCCCAATGAAAACGCGCCCAAGATCATGCATCCGCGTGCTGGAATCGCGCCGAAACATGACGACGCCGAACAGGATCAACCCTGGTGCGAAAGCGGCAACGTCAAAGGACAGAACCTGAACGATCAGCGTGGTGCCGACATTGGCACCGAGCATGACCGCGAGCGCCGGCATGAGCCGCACCAAGCCATCTGCCGCGAATCCCGTCACCATCAGACCGGTAGCCGTACTGCTTTGCAGGACCGCCGTGACACCGAGACCCGCGAGAAAGGCAGACAGCCGGTTTCGTAGGGCCGAACCGAGGAATGTGCGCAGATGCGGTCCGAAAGCGCGCTGCACTCCGGTTTGCACCATATGAGTGCCCCAGAGCAGCAACGCGACGTAGCCGGCCAAGTTAATCAGTGCGAAAGAAATGGCCATAGAGGGACCGTGCTTTCTTCAGCGCATCTTGTTCTATTGGCATATGGTCCAGGTGGCACTGGCACCTGATGCCGAGACTCTGCTTAACTCCGCCGAACGCTTTCCCATGCTAAAATGCCAGGGAAACAGCTCGGCCAGAAAACAACAATCCTGAGAATGAGCCCTTAAGGTTGGACTTTGGCACAAGCATCAATGATAGCCGGCATTGCATTGCGGGCAAGCCGGCTACTTTTCGCAGATACGGCGAACTGCTAGGGCCTCGGAGAATAGGTTTTGCGGCGTCGTATCAGGCGAAGGCCCTTACTTGAGACCGCGATAACGGCCATGCCAATAGAGCAGCGGATCGACGTCCGTGCCTGCCAGCCTCACAGCACAAACCTGACCGATCAGGATCGCATGGGTATGCCGCTCGATCGCCTCTTCGAGCTTGCAATCGATGGCGACCAACGCTCCGTCGAGGAGAGGCGCACCGGTCGCAGCGGTTATCCAGGTCGCCCCGGAAAACCGGTCCTGCCCCTTCGTTCCATGACGACCGGCGAACCTGTCCGCGATGTCTTCCTGGCCCTCGGCGAGGACATTGATGCCGAAGGCCTGATATTTCCTCATCGTCGGCCAGGATGAAGCATTCTTGTTGATGAAGGCGGTTACACGCGGCGGTTCCATCGAAAAAGAGGACACGGACGTGGCGGTAAAGCCGTTACGGTCATCACCTTCGCCAACCGTCAGCACAGAGACCGCACCGGCTAATGTGCGCATGGCAGAGCGAAACTCAGCCGTGATCTCCGCCATGTCAGTTACATCATTCATTCCGTCGTCCCCGTCGTAAGCCATACTGCAGCAACATACCGGCGGAACACGGTAAATTTCCGGCATTCCCCTCGACCTGCATGCTGCCCTTGCGACATCCCACGCGAGAACGCCGCAAATCGTTAGCATTGATCGATCGTTGCCAGTGGCACCGGCAATCGTCAAGCCGGCAGCATGATCTGCATGCGCCTTGCCAGTGGAAGCCTGAGAGACTTAGCGGTCGGCTTTGAGTGATCCACTCCGCCTCCCAATCGGCAACGCACCTCCAGAAAATGCGCTCGGTTTCATGCAAGCGCCAACGAAAAGACCCCGGATCTTCACCGATCCGGGGTCTGAACTATGTCCAGCCAAACGCTCAGGCAGCAAGCGCCGTCTTGGGTTCCCATTCGGCGCCCCAGACCTGCACGAAATGCCCGGGTGAGACTTCGCGATATTCACGCACCGGCGGCACATAATCCGCGGGGCGAACCGGGCTCTTGATCTCGTCGTTCGAGACCGGGTGCTTCTGGCCGCGCCGCGCAGGATCAGGGATCGGCACCGCTGCCATCAGCTTCTTGGTATAGGGATGCTGCGCGTTGCCAAACACTGCGGCGCGCGGCCCGATCTCGACGATCTCGCCGAGATACATGACCGCCACACGATGGCTGACGCGCTCGACGACTGCCATGTCATGCGAGATGAAGAGATAGGCGAGGCCCATGCTCTCCTGCAGGTCGAGCATGAGATTCACAACCTGCGCCTTGATCGACACGTCGAGCGCCGAAACGGCTTCGTCCGCGATGATCAGCTTGGGCTTCAGCGCCAAGGCGCGGGCGATGCAGATACGCTGCCGCTGGCCACCCGAGAACTCATGCGGATAACGGCTGGCCATGTCGGCTGTGAGGCCCACGCGGTGCAGCAGGTCCGCCGTCATCTCACGCGCCTGCGCCTTCGAAGCAAGGCCATGGGTCAGGATGGGCTCAGCAATGGCCGCGCCGACCGTCGCGCGCGGGTTGAGGCTCGCGAACGGGTCCTGGAAGATCATCTGCATGTTCTTGCGCATCTCGCGCAGCTTTTCACGCTTCAGATCAAGCACGTTCTGGCCATCGACCATGACCGTGCCGGAATTAGGCTCGACAAGCCGGACGATCGAACGGCCGGTCGTGGATTTGCCGCAGCCTGATTCGCCAACAAGCGCCAGTGTTTCGCCCGCCTTGACGTCGAAGGACACATTCTCCACCGCATGCACGCGGCCCGAGACGCCGCCGAACAGCCCGGAGTGAATGTCGAAACGGGTGATGAGGTTCTTCACCTCAAGCACCGGCCGATCCTTCTCCTTCACCGTGTCGGGCGTTTCCACCGGCACGTCGGACTCGCCCGTCGTCTTGTCGACAACCGGGAAGCGCATCGGCCGCGCCCGGCCTTCCATCGAGCCGAGACGCGGCACGGCGGACAGCAGCGCACGGGTGTAAGGCGCCTTCGGTGCGCTGAAGATCGTTGCCGTGTCGCCCGCCTCGACCGCCTCGCCCTTGTACATGACCACGGTGCGGTCGGCGATCTCGGCCACCACGCCCATGTCATGGGTGATGAAGAGCACCGACATGCCCTCCTCGTCCTGCAGAATCTTGATCAGGTCGAGGATCTGGGCCTGGATGGTCACGTCGAGCGCCGTCGTCGGCTCATCGGCGATGAGGAGCTTCGGCTTGCAGGCGAGTGCCATGGCGATCATCACGCGCTGGCGCATGCCGCCCGAGAAACGGTGTGGATATTCATCGAAGCGGGATTTCGCCGCCGGGATGCGCACCTTCTCCAGAAGGCGGATCGTCTCGGCCTTGGCCTCGCTCTGTGACATGCCGCGGTGCAGCATCAACGCTTCGGCGATCTGATAGCCGATCGTGAGGACCGGGTTGAGCGACGTCATCGGCTCCTGGAAGATCATCGCGACGTCGTTGCCGCGAATCTTGCGCATCTCATGCTCGGGTAGCGTCAGGAGGTCACGATCGCCGAGGCGGATAGAGCCTTCCACGCGGCCGCTGGAGGCGGAGATTAGCCGCATGATCGACAGCGCCGTCACGCTCTTGCCGGAGCCTGATTCACCGACGATGGCCACGGTTTCGCGCGGCGCCACATCAAAGGAGATATTGCGCACCACAGGACGAAGCTGACCCTCGACAAGGAACGAGGTGGTCAAATTCGCGACGGAGATGACGGGCTTAACCCCGGCCTTGTTCACACTATCACTCACGACGTCACCCCGTTTGCGCTCAATACCTTCACGTGCCCCTCCGGCAAGCGAAACTCTTTTGATTGGAGACCTCAGCCCTGAAGCGAAGCCAGCGATTTTCTGCAGGCCCGCATGAGCCCTGCGTAAATGTGGCATACAATGCAGGAGATTGTCACCTGCCTCGTCAACGCTGAGCGCAGGGCACGCGGAAGCAGCCGCCGGAGCATGGTGATTCACGCGGAAGCACTTCGTCATTCCGGAGCTGGCCGACAGGCCTGAGCCCGGAATCCATGAACACCACGGTGAATCAACGGAACGCCGGCCCGACGCGCCTTCCCATGCGCCCTCCTGTCCATGGCTTCGGGCTCCTCGCTGACGCAAGGCCCCGGAACGACCGGCGGATTTTCTCAGAACGCGGGCGCTAAGCTGCGGCTTCTTCCAGCTCGATCAGTGTGCCGTTGAAGTCTTTGGGATGCAGGAACAGCACCGGCAGGCCATGGGCGCCGGTCTTGGGCTCCCCGCTGCCGAGCACGCGCGCCCCCGTGGCAACGAGATGGTCGCGCGCCGCGAGGATGTCGTCCACCTCGTAGCAGAGATGATGAATCCCACCGGACGAGTTCTTGGCGAGAAACGAGGCGATCGGCGAGCTCTCGTCAAGGGGCTCCATAAGCTCGATCTTCGTATTCGGCAGATTGACGAAGACGAGTCGCACACCGTGGGCGGGCAAGGTCTGCGCCGGTGTGACATTGGCGCCGAGGCTGTCGCGATAAAGGGCAGCCGCGGCTTCGAGATCCGGCACGGCAATGGCCACATGGTTCAAGCGCCCGATCATGCTAGTCCCCCTGCCTTTCGTAGCTGCCCGTCCGCCCGTCAGAGATAGTCTGCCGGGTCCTTCTGGCGGTAGCCGAGATGGTTGCTCAGCCGGTCGAGCACCGCAAGGGCCGCCTCGGTGATCGGCGTTCCCGGCGGGAAGATCGCGATCGCGCCCGCGTCATAAAGCGCTTGATAATCCTGCGGCGGGATGACACCGCCGACGACGATGAGAATGTCGGAGCGGCCCCGCTTGTCGAGCTCGGCCTTCAGCGCCGGCACCAGCGTGAGGTGCCCGGCGGCGAGCGAAGATACGCCGACCACATGCACATCCTGCTCGATCGCCTGGTCGGCGGCCTCCTCCGGCGTCGCGAACAAGGGGCCGATCACCACGTCGAAGCCGAGGTCTGCGAAACCGGTGGCGATCACCTTCTGGCCGCGGTCATGCCCATCCTGCCCCATCTTGGCGATGAGAATGCGCGGTGGCGCACCCGCCTCTTCGGTGAAATCGTGGACGAGGCGATTGACGCGCGCGAGCCTGTCATCATCGCTGCCGAACGCCGTCTTATAGACGCCGGAATTGATCTTCACCTCGGCCTTGTGGCGGCCCCAGGCATTTTCCAGCGCCGAGGATATCTCACCGACCGTTGCCTTCTCGCGCGCGGCATCCACACCAAGGGCGAGCAGGTTGCCTTGACCTGAGCGCGCGGCTTCCGCCAGCGCTCCAAGCGCCGCTTCGACCCGCCCCGCGTCGCGCTCGGCCCTCAGGCGCTCGAGCTTCTCGATCTGGCGGGCGCGAACAGCCGAATTGTCCACCTTGAGCACGTCGATCGGCGGCTCATTGTCGACGCGGAAGCGATTGACCCCCACGACGACCTGCTGGCCGGCATCGATACGCGCCTGCGTCTTGGCGGCGGCCTCCTCGATGCGCAGCTTCGGAATGCCGGCTTCGATCGCCTTCGCCATGCCGCCGAGCTTCTCGACCTCTTCGATATGTTCCCAGGCTTTGGCGGCGAGATCGGCGGTGAGGCGCTCAACATAATAGGAACCGCCCCAGGGATCGATGATGCGCGTGGTGCCCGATTCCTGCTGAATGAAGAGCTGGGTGTTGCGGGCGATGCGCGCCGAGAAGTCCGTCGGCAGCGCCAGCGCCTCGTCGAGTGCGTTGGTGTGCAGCGACTGGGTGTGGCCCTGGGTCGCCGCCATGGCCTCGATCGCCGTACGCGTGACGTTGTTGAACACGTCCTGCGCGGTCAGGGACCAGCCGGAGGTCTGGCAGTGGGTGCGGAGCGCCAGCGACTTGTCCGACTGCGGGTTGAACCGCTTCACGAGCCGCGACCACAGGAGCCGCCCGGCCCGCATCTTCGCGACTTCCATGAAGAAGTTCATGCCGATCGCCCAGAAGAAGGACAGGCGCGGCGCGAAACTGTCGATCGGCAGGCCGGCCGCGATACCGGCGCGGATGTAATCGACGCCATCGGCCAGCGTATAGGCGAGCTCGAGATCCGCCGTCGCCCCCGCCTCCTGCATGTGATAGCCGGAGATCGAGATGGAGTTGAACTTCGGCATATTCTGCGAGGTGTAGGCGAATATGTCGGAGATGATGCGCATCGACCCGGCCGGCGGATAGATATAGGTGTTGCGCACCATAAATTCTTTGAGAATGTCGTTCTGAATAGTGCCCGAGAGCTTGTCCGGCGACACGCCCTGCTCTTCCGCCGCGACGATGTAGAGGGCCAAGATCGGCAACACCGCGCCATTCATCGTCATCGACACGCTCATCCTGTCGAGCGGGATGCCTGAGAACAGCGTGCGCATGTCGTAGATGGAATCGATCGCCACCCCGGCCATGCCGACGTCGCCGGCAACGCGCGGATGATCGCTGTCATAGCCGCGATGGGTCGCGAGATCGAAGGCGACAGAAAGGCCCTTCTGCCCGGCCGCGAGATTGCGGCGGTAGAAGGCGTTGGAATCCTCGGCCGTGGAGAAGCCGGCATATTGCCGGATCGTCCAGGGCTGGTTGACATACATGGTGGGATAGGGCCCGCGCACGAAAGGCACAATCCCCGGCAGGCTATCGACGAAATCGAGCCCTTCCCGATCCGCCTCGCCGTAGACCGGCTTGACGGGGATCCTCTCCGGCGTCTCCCAGACCGCTCCTCCGTCGAGGGCGTCGGGCGCCGTCGCGAAGGTTGGCTTATGCGTGGTGAAATCGGGGATCCGGCTCATAATCCGCCCTCGGTCACTGTTCCGGCGTCCTGCGCGTCAAGCCGCGCGATCGTCTTGGCGAGAAAATCGACGATATCCATGCCAGCCACGAGAAAATCGGTGACTCCCGCTTCGCGCCGTGCCGCCTCGCGCGTTCCGCCAGCACCGGCGAGCATCACCAGGTCGCAGCCGGCCGCCGCGAGGCCGCGGGCCGCTTCCTCGGCCAATGTCTCGCCCGCGACCGCGGCATCGGCGGCCAGGCTGTCATAGCGATCATCGGAGGAACAGATGCAGGCCGCATGAGCGCCCGACGACCGATAGGCCGCGATGAGCGCCTCGTAGGACGCGAAGCCCTCGCTGCCCGTGGTGCGCAGCCCGCCCGTCTCGAAGACGCCCCGCGCGAAGCCCGCGCGAGCCGCGAAATCGGCCGGCTTGCCGAGTGTCGCGAGGAACACGGTATAGCCGCGCGCCATCACATGGTCGCGCAGCCGCTCGATGGGCTCCGACACCCGCGCGGCCTGCATGGCGAGGAAATCCATGGTGGCTGCCGCCTCCGGCTCGACAGCCGGCATCAGCACGGTGACCGGCGTCTCGTCGAGATTGGGGAAAGCGGTCGTGCCGGTCAGCGGCTGCTTTCGCCGCGCGATCGCCTTGACGCGCGCCTCCCGGGCCGTTGCCACCTCTGCCTGCCACGTGCCGCTCGCGAGCATCGCGGCGAGCCCGCCCTCACCTTCGATGCGCTGGAACAGGGCCCAGGCCTTGTCGCAGAGCTCGGCCGTCAAAGTCTCGAAGCCGCCCGCGCCGGCCGCCGGGTCGGCGACCCGCCAGATATTGCTTTCCTCGGCGAGGATGATCTGCGTGTTGCGCGCCATGCGGCGAGCGAAGTCATCGGCAAGACCAAGGGGTGCGGTATGCGGCAGCACGGTGATGACGTCGGCCCCGCCGACAGCCGCCGAAAATACCGCCATGGTGTTGCGCAGCATGTTGACGAAGGGATCATGCCGCGTCGTCATCCGCCACGCCGTTTCCGCCGCCAGCTGGATCGGCTCGGGTGCAAGCCCGGAGGCAACCTCCACCTCCGCCCATAGACGCCGCAGCGCGCGCAGCTTCGCGACGGTGAGGAATTCGTCCGCATCGGCGACGAGTGTGAAGCTGATGGCGCGCCTGGCCTCATCCAGAGGCATACCAGACGCCTCCAGAGCACGCAGATAAGCTACGCCCGACCCGAGTGCCGCCGCGAGTTCCTGCGCCTCGGTGGCTCCGGCTTCATGATGCACGCGCCCGTCGGCACGCAACACCGCGCCCGTAAAGCCGGCCGCGCGCACGGACGCGACCAGCGCCGCCGCCTCGGCGGCGAGCTCCAGCCACGGCTTCGGCGCCGTCCCGGTCGAGGCCATGTCGCCGATGGGGTCGACGCCCCAATCGATGGCAAGCGCGCCGGCATCGAGGCCGCGCGGGGCGAGGACGGCACTGAGCGCCGCGAAGACCGCCTGCCCGGCAAAGGGCGGCGGCTCGGCGCGCAGTCGGATGAGGTCGAGATGCACGCCACCCAGGGCGGCCGCGATTGCGGTCACCGGCAGGCCGAAACCCCGCGCCGTCCGTGCACCTTGAAAGACGAGCGCCAGCGTATCCGTGCCACCGGTGAGATCGGCCAGCGCCAGACGGTTCGCCTCCGCGCCATCGGGATGGTCCACCGGCTGGCAAACCGCCCAGCGGCCGGACGCCGCCCGCATGGCCCGGGGCGCGCCGCTCGCCTTGGCGTAAAGCGGATCGATGGCGATCGCATCCGCCGTGCGGCCGACCAACACACGCTCGAAATCGGCGCCCTTGAGCACCTTGTCCACCAGCGCGCGCCACTGCTCCACATCGGGAATATCGGGATTGCGGGCATGGGCCGAAACGGCAGCGGGATTGCTATGGGCGCTCATCACCTTCCTCCCGAGACCTCAGGCGAATTCGAGGATAACGGCATCGACGGCGAGGCTCTGGCCTTCCTCGGCGAGAACCTGGGCGACGGTGCCATCCCTGTCGGCCTTCAGCACATTCTCCATCTTCATCGCCTCGACGATGGCAAGCGTCTCGCCGGCGCGTACCTCTTGCCCGGCCTTCACGGCGATGAGCTTGACGAGCCCCGGCATCGGGCAGAGCAGCTTCTTGCCGCTATCGGCGACCACCTTCACCGGCATCAATGCCGCGAGTTCCGCCTCGCGCGGTGTTTCCACGCGCACATCGGCAATGGTGCCTGCATGGCTGAGCCTGACGCCGTTCACGATGGCAACGACCTGCATGGCAACTGCAACACCATCGATAGTGCCCTGCCACACCGGCTCGCCGGGACGCCAGCGCGAAACGACGATGATGCGTTGGCCGTTCTCCGTCACGAACGCGAGCGGGGCATCAGCGTCACCGTCCACCGTCAGCACGAAGCGCTCGTCTCCTACCCGCGCGATGCGTTGGCGCGAGAAGGCCACCGGCCGCGCCGTCGGCATCTGCCCGGAAATCCGACGCTTGCGCGTGTTCAGGAGATGATCGATCGCTGTCGCCACCACCGCGATGCGTAGCGCCGTCTCGCCCGCCGGCGAAGGATTCGCGAAGCCATGGGGAAATTCCTCGGCGATGAAGCCGGTCGACAGCCGTCCCTCGCGCCAGCGCGGGTGGTGCATCAAGGCCGAAAGGAACGGTATGTTGTGACGGATGCCCTCGATGGCGAAGGCGTCGAGTGCCGCCGCCTGCGCCTCGATGGCAGCCGCGCGCGTCGGGGCGTGGGTCACGAGTTTGGCGATCATCGGGTCGTAGTAGATCGAGATCTCGCCGCCCTCGTAGACGCCGGTGTCGTTGCGCAGCGTCACGCCGTCGTCCACGCCTTCAGCCGGGGGGCGGTAGGTAACGAGTCGCCCGGTCGAAGGCAGGAAGTTGCGCGTCGGATCCTCGGCATAGATGCGGCTCTCGATCGCCCAGCCATCGAGTTTCACGTCCTTCTGCGCCAACCGCAGCGGCTCTCCCGCCGCCACCCGGATCATCTCCTCGACGAGATCGACGCCCGTGACGAGCTCCGTCACCGGATGCTCGACCTGCAGACGCGTGTTCATCTCGAGGAAGTAGAAGGAGCGATCCTGGCCGGCGACGAACTCCACCGTGCCAGCGGAATCGTAGCCGACGGCCTTCGCCAACGCGACCGCCTGCTCGCCCATGGCGCGGCGCGTCTCGTCGTCGAGCAGGGGCGAGGGCGCCTCCTCCAGCACCTTCTGGTTGCGGCGCTGGATGGAGCATTCGCGCTCGCCGAGATAGATGACGTTGCCGTGCTTGTCGCCCAGCACCTGGATCTCGACGTGGCGCGGATCGGTGATGAACTTCTCCACGAACACGCGGTCATCGCCGAAGGACGAAGCGGCTTCGGATTTGGCGCGCGCGAAGCCCTCCGCGACCTCTTCGGCCGAATAGGCGATGCGCATGCCCTTGCCGCCACCGCCCGCCGAGGCCTTGATCATCACCGGGAAGCCGATTTCCCCGGCGATTGCCACCGCATGCTCGGGGCTCTCGATCACGCCGAGATAGCCCGGCACGGTGGAGACCTTGGCAGCGGCCGCCGCTTTCTTCGACTCGATCTTGTCGCCCATCGCGGCGATTGCCGTCGGATTGGGGCCGATGAAGACGATCCCTGCCGCCGCGAGCGCCTCGGGAAAGGCCGCCCGCTCGGAGAGGAAACCGTAACCCGGGTGCACCGCCTCGGCTCCTGTCTGCTTGCAGGCGGCGATGATCTTGTCGATGACGAGGTAGCTCTCGGCCGCGGGCGCCGGGCCGATGCCGACGGCCTCGTCGGCCATCGACACATGCAGCGCATCACGGTCGGCATCGGAGTAAACCGCGACCGTCTTGATGCCCAGGCGCCGCGCCGTCTTGATGATGCGGCAGGCAATCTCGCCGCGATTGGCAATGAGGATCTTCGAGAACACCGGGCGCTTCCTCACAAGGGGATGTTATCGTGCTTCCGCCACGGCGTCTCCGCGCGCTTGGAGGCGAGCATGGCGAGCGCGCGGGCAACGCGCCGGCGGGTGGAATGCGGCTTGATCACCTCGTCGATATAGCCGCGCTCGGCCGCCACGAAGGGCGACATGAAGCGCTCCTCATAGCCCTTGGTGTGCGCGGCGATCGCGTCAGCGTTACCGGCATCCTGCCGGAAGATGATCTCCACCGCGCCCTTGGCGCCCATCACCGCGATCTGCGCCGTCGGCCACGCATAGTTGACGTCGCCGCCGACATGCTTGGAGGCCATGACGTCGTAGGCGCCACCAAAGGCCTTGCGGGTGATCACCGTGACAAGCGGCACGGTGGCCTCCGAATAGGCATAGAGGAGCTTGGCGCCGTGCTTGATGAGCCCGCCATATTCCTGCGCCGTGCCCGGCAGGAATCCGGGCACATCGACGAAGGTCACGATCGGGATCTCGAAGGCGTCGCAGAAACGCACAAAGCGGGCGGCCTTGCGGGAAGCATCGGAATCGAGCACGCCGGCAAGCACCATCGGTTGGTTGGCGACAATGCCGACCGTGCGCCCCTCGATGCGCCCGAAACCCACCACGATATTGCCCGCGAAGGCCTGCTGGACCTCGAAGAAATCCCGCTCGTCCACGACCTTGAGGATGAGCTCCTTAATGTCGTAGGGCACGTTGGGATTGTCGGGAACGAGCGTGTCGAGCGAGGTCTCGACACGGTCCGGCTCATCGAGGCTCGGCCAGTGCGGGGCGCCCTCGGTGTTGTTGGCGGGCAGGAAGTCCATCAAGCGCCGCACCTGCAGCAGCGCCTCGACGTCGTTGTCGAAAGCGCCGTCGGCAACCGACGAACGCGATGTGTGAACCTTCGCACCACCGAGCTCTTCCGAAGTCACCGTCTCGTTGGTGACGGTCTTCACGACTTCCGGCCCGGTGACGAACATGTAGGAAGTATCGCGCACCATGAAGATGAAGTCGGTCATGGCCGGCGAATAGACGTCGCCCCCCGCGCATGGCCCCATGATCACCGAGATCTGCGGTATGACACCGGAGGCCACCACGTTGCGCTTGAAGACCTCGCCATAACCGCCGAGCGCCGCCACGCCTTCCTGGATGCGGGCGCCGCCGGCATCGAACAGGCCGATGATCGGGCAGCGCATCTTCACGGCCATGTCCTGGATCTTGACGATCTTGGCCGCGTGGGTCTCCGACAGGGAACCGCCAAAGACCGTGAAGTCCTTGGAAAACAGAAAGACTTTACGCCCGTTGATGGTGCCCCATCCGGTCACCACGCCATCGCCCGGGATCTTCTGCTTCTCCATGCCGAAATCCGTCGAGCGATGCTCGACGAACATGTCGAACTCCTCGAAGGATCCCTCGTCGAGCAAGAGGTCGATCCGTTCGCGCGCCGTGAGCTTGCCGCGGGCGTGCTGCGCCGTCACCCGGCGCTCGCCTCCCCCCTGCCGCGCCTGTTCGCGCCGTTCTTCCAGCCGTTCCAATATGTCGCGCATTGTTCGCCCATCGCCGCGAATTGGGATGCGGCAAATTAGAACACAGCAGCGGATAATCCAGAAGGGATATTGTCCCGCAAAGGCTTTTCGTGCAAATCTGCAAAAATGTGAAATTGGCATCTTCTCGAATTGTGAAGCTTCGATGGCGCGAAAATTGTTTGCCGGAGATGCCGTGCGCAGCCTGCGCGAGGCGCGCGGCTGGACACAGATCGAGCTCGCGAAGCGCATCGGCGTATCGCCGAGCTACATGAGCCAGATCGAGGCCAACCAGCGGAGCCTGTCCGGGACGGTCGTAGTCGAACTCGCGCGCGTGCTGCGTGTGAATGTTTCGGTCTTCTCGGATAATGACAGCGACCGGCTGGTCGGCACGCTTCGCGAACTCCTGAGTGATCCAGCCTTCTCCCCGCCGGACATCACGCTGCGCGAGTTGAAGGCCTTGTCGCTACATGCCCCCCGGGTAGGCCGGGCGCTCATCGATCTGCACGGCCTCTACCGACGCCTCGAGGAAAGGCATCGCGCACTCGACGAAGCTCTCACAACATCGGGCGGATCGACTGGCGCGCCCGTTCAGCAGTCAGCCTTCGACGAGGTGCGCGATTACTTTCATTTCATCGGGAATTACGTGGACAGCCTTGATCATGCTGCGGAAAAACTGGCGCGGCAGTGGGGCGGCGCGCCGGGCGGAACGGCCAATGCTCTGGCGGATCATTTGGAAGCGGGGTTCAAACTCACCATAGAGCGGCAAACGCCGACCGACGGCTCGCATTTCGTGAGCCGGCTCGATAAGGAGCGCGGACGTATCGTGCTCAATGATACGCTGCCACGCGCGACGCAATCCTTCGCGCTGGCCCGGCATCTCGCCTTCCTTGCCTATGGCGAGGCGATCGATGAGCTGGTCGCATCAGCGGCCTTCCACAGTCCGGACGCCGGCAAGGTCTGCGCGGCCGCGCTCGCCAATTATTTCGCCGGCGCGCTCGTCATGCCTTACAGCCACATCCTTGAGGAGGCGCGCCGCATGCGGCACGACATCGAGCGGCTGGCAACGACTTTCAGCGTCAGCATGGAACAGGTCTGCCACCGCCTCTCGACGCTGCAGCGCCCCGGGCTGGAGGGCATCCCGACCTATTTCCTGCGCGTCGACCGCGCCGGCAATATCACCAAGCGGCACAGCGCCACGCGTTTTCAGTTCGCGCGCTACGGCGGCGCCTGCCCGATCTGGAACATCCACGAGGCGTTCGAGACGCCGGACCGCTTCCTGGTCCAGGCGGCCGAGATGCCGGACGGCGCGCGCTACCTCTCCATCGCGCGGGCGATCACCAAGGGCGAGGCCCGTTTCGACGCCTTGCGCTTGCGTTACTCTATCGGCTTCGGCTGCGAACTTGCCTATGCAAGCGAGTTCGTCTATTCGGATGCCGTGGACCTGCGCAATCCATCACCGCTCGTCAAGATCGGCGTCAGTTGCCGGCTATGCGAGCGAGCCGATTGCTACCAGCGCGCCGTGCCGCCTATCGACCGGCGGATCGCCATGGATGCGAGCCGCCGCAACATCATTCCCTATCAGGTGGAGTAACTCCGGATCGGCCGCGTGCTTTGGTGCGCGAACGTTCGGCAGACCCCTGATGGCGGGCTTCTGACGGATTGTCCTAGGTTCCCGCGGTAGACTTCGATAAGCTAAGTTGCAACTGAGCGCCGGCTCATCAGAGCCAATTTCCTTTGACCAATAACGAACGAGGATAAGCGGGATGGCAAAGGGCGGTGCAAGAGATGACGCGGGAGCCGCACTCGCGTCTCGCCGAACGCCATCTGGCCAGCCCGGAACAACTCGCCCCCGGGAAGGCGCGCCCCTCAAACGGCCCGCCACTAAAAACGCATTTAGTGACCGCAGCCTGTCCGGGCTGTCACTTGCCGCCATTCTGGACGCCCTGCCGGAGGCCATCTACACGACGGACGAGACGGGTCGGATCATATTCCATAACAAGGCAGCCACCGAATTGTGGGGCGCTCAGCCGCGGCTAGGGCAAACCCGTTTCTGCGGATCGGTGACGCTATATACGCCACACGGCGCCGTACTGCCGCACGATCAGTCGCCGCTCGCGGTCGCGCTTCACGAGCGGCGGGCCAACCGTGGCCGCGAAATGGTCATCGAGCGGCCCGACGGCACGCGCGTCCCAGTTCTCGCCTTTCCAACGCCGCTTTTCGACGAAGCCGGAGTCCTGACCGGCGCTGTCAACATGCTGGCGGATCTCAGCTATCGCAAAGTCATCGACGAGAACGCGCATCGCTATGCCGCAATCGTCGAGTCATCGGACGACGCCATCCTCGCCAAGGATCTGGACGGCACGATCATCAGCTGGAATCGCGGCGCGGAGCGCCTGTTCGGCTACACCGCCCACGAGACGATCGGCCGACCGGTGCTCATGCTCATACCGCTTGATCGGCAGGATGAGGAGCCACGGATCCTTGCGCGGATCCGTGCCGGCGAGCGCATCGACCATTTCGAGACCGTGCGGCGGCGCAAGGATGGGAGCCTCGTCGAAATCTCATTGACGATTTCACCCGTCAAAGACGCCTCCGGCCGCATCATCGGCGCGTCCAAGATCGCGCGCGACAGCACGGAACGGCGACGCGCCGAGGAGCAGCAGCATCTGCTGCTCCGCGAAATGGACCATCGCGTGAAGAACCTGTTCGCGCTGGCCTGCGGCCTCGTTTCTCTCAGCGCCCGCTCGGCCGCAAGTGCTGCGGAGTTGTCCAAGGACCTTCTCGAGCGGCTGACCTCTCTCGCCCGGGCCCACGCGCTCACAGTACCGCAGACATCGCAGGCAAGCGAGCGCACGACCCAGGTCACGACCCTCCACGCCCTCATAGGGACGATCCTCGCGCCTTATGATTTGCGTGAAACGTCTGCACGTCCCCGGACGGCCATAAACGGTGATAACATCATTCTCACCAGCGGCGCGGTCACGAGTTTTGCGCTGCTTCTGCATGAATTTGCGACCAACGCTGCAAAATACGGCGCCCTGTCAACGCCCACCGGATCGGTGACAATTGATTGCCACGCCGACGAAACCGAGTTGCGCTTGACCTGGACGGAACGCGGCGGGCCCGCCATCGATCGCCACAAGGAGAACAAGGGTTTCGGCGATGTTCTCACAGACGCGACCGTCAAGGGACAGCTTGGCGGCCAGATAGAGCGGGATTGGCAACGGGAAGGTCTTTCGATCCGCCTCACCATTGCGCGAGAACGCCTGAGCGCGTAGGTCTGGAGCCCAGGCGCCAGCTCGCATAGGCGGCAGCGTCGCGTAAAGAAGGGTAAGCCCCCTGTGGCTCACAGAGCAGGAAGCGCCAATCTTCCCCTCCATGGAGGCCGCGTTCCGCCATGGCTCGGCCAACGCATGACGAAGCTTGGAGCGTTGATTTCCGAAGCCATCGTCCAGCATTATGGACGGGACGAATTGCTGCGTCGGCTTGCGCACCCCTTCTGGTTCCAGTCCTTCGGCGCCGTCATGGGTATGGACTGGCATTCGTCAGGCATCACCACGAGCGTAATCGGCGCGCTGAAGCGCGGCCTCACGCCTATGGCCAGTGAGCTAGGCATCCATGTCTGTGGCGGGCGTGGTGCCCATTCCCGCAAGACGCCCGACGAACTCGTGACGATTGGCGAACGGGTCGGCTTCGACGGGGCGGCCCTCGCGCAGACAAGCCGGCTCGTCGCGAAGGTCGACAGCGCGGCCGTGCAGGATGGTTTCGACCTCTACCTTCACGGCTTCATTGTCACCGATGAGGGATCCTGGGTCATCGTCCAGCAGGGCATGAATGGCGATCGCCGGCAAGCCCGGCGCTATCACTGGCACTCGGAGGGACTTGAAAGTTTCCTCGATTCCCCACACGCGGCGATCGAAGGCCGTCAGCAAGGTGAAATCATCAACCTCGCAGATAGACGAGCCGCACCATCGCGCCGCAACCAGCTCACCTTCTTGAGCGAGGCTGGTCCGGATGCCATCCTCCGCGAGCTCGCCCGCCTCAGCGGCGCGACCGCTCCTGAGGCGCCTTCCCCATCCGCTCAGCAGCCCCTGCTGCCCCACCTCGACATGCCGGCCCACCACGATGTCAGGCCGGCCGACGTCGTCATGCGGCGTCTGCACGGCACCCTGGCAGCAGCAGCCGACCGCGGCCCCAAGGATTTCAACGAACTTCTGCTGGTCCCGGGCGTGGGCCAGCGCACGGTGAAGGCGCTCGCGACAGTCGCCGAGGTCGTGCATGGTGCGCCGTGCCGCTTCTCTGATCCAGCCCGGTTCTCCTTCGCGCATGGCGGCAAGGACAGGCATCCCTTCCCTGTTCCGCTGAAGGTCTATGACGAAACCATCAAAGTGATGAAATCCGCGGTGGAGAAGGGACGTCTCGGCCGAGACGAGGAACTGGCCGCGCTCAAGCGCCTCGACGATCAAGCTCGTCAAATGGAACGCTACGCGAAAGGCCCCGATTTCGGAGCCGTCGTCCGCCGGGAGTTCGAAGATGCGCCGCTATTTGGCGGACGCAGCGTCTTCGGCTGGGAGAAAGACGTCAAAAACCAAAAAAACCGCGCGTGAACGGCCAACCGCCCGTGACAGCCAGGCTACGCGGGATTGGCGTGGCGGTGCTCATGGTCGAGCAGCCATCTCTTGCGCGCCAACCCCCCACTATATCCGACAAGCCCCCCATCCGCGCCCGTGAGGCGATGGCAGGGAACGATGATGCAGAACGGGTTGGCGCCATTGGCATGACCGACCGCGCGCACCGCCGTCGGGCGCCCGAGGGCTCCCGCCATGGCGGCATAGGTCAGCGTCGACCCTGCTGGCACCGTGCGCAGCGCAGCCCAGACGACCTGCTGGAAATTGGTACCGCGCGGCGCGAGTACGATGCCATCGATCGCGCTGACATCGCCTCCGAAATAATCTGCCAGCCTGCGCTTCAAGGCGACCGGCGCCGCGCCACGTTCTATAGCGGGTGATGCGGTCCTTCGGCCCCGGCGGAGCAGCGCCAGCAAGCGTGCCTCGCAATCGGCAAAATCGGCGCCATGGAGCACCCCCTGCCTGTCGCTCAGGAGCAGAAAACCGCCGAGAGGCGTTTCGACGGTATCCAGGATCAAGGCGGAAGAAGCGATCCTATCGTGCATCATGGAAAATGATGCCGACGGTATGCCGCTGGCCCGAGCGAACACGGCTGACGCCGTGGCGCATCTTGACACGATAGGTGCCACGCGTGCCCGCCACCGGTCGATCGTTCACCGCGAAGATGACAGCGTCGCCCTGGCGCAGCGGCACCACCTCCGCCCGGCTCTGCATCCGCGGACGCTGCTCTGTCAGGACGAATTCACCACCCATGAAATCTTGCCCGGGCTCGGAGAGGAGAATGGCGACCTGCAAGGGGAAGGCGAGATCCCCGTACAGATCCTGATGCAGGCAATTGAAATCGCCCGGCCCATATTGCAGCAGCAAAGGTGTGGGTCGCGTCTGCCCCGCCTCGTTGCATTGTCGCAGGAAATCCGCATGCGACAGCGGATAACGCTGGGGTATCCCGAGCTTTTCATTCCAGTTATTGGCGACCCTCGCGAGATGGGGATAAAGCTGTTGGCGAAGATCTGCCAGTACAGGGGGAAGCGGATACTTGAAGTAGCGATATTCGCCTTTGCCAAAACCATGGCGGGCCATGTGAATATGGCTGCGAAAAAGCGCCTCCTGCGAGTAGAGTGCGGCGATGTCGCGACACTGCGCCGCCGGAAGCAGCGCCTCGAGGGTTGCGCATCCCCAGGCGTCGAGGGCAGCCGTGAGGTCCTCCCAATCGAAGCGCGCGATGCCGCCATCCGGATTTGCCGCTCGACCAGCGGACTGCTGCGCCGCTGTTGCAAGCGGGATCATTGCACCCCCTCCTTCTGGAGAAGTGCACGCTTGCGCGCAACGCCCCAACGATAGCCGGACAGCGCTCCGTCATTGCGCACGACGCGGTGACATGGAATGGCGACGGCGATCCTGTTCGCGCCGCACGCCTGCGCGACGGCACGAACCGCCTTTGGCGCCCCGATCCGTTCGGCGATCTCGGCATAGCTCGCGGTCTGGCCGACGGGGATCGTGCGCAGGACATCCCAGACGCGCTGCTGGAACGCGGTGCCGCGCACATCAAGCGGCAGGTCGAGCCCGAGCGCCGGCGCCTCCACAAAGCCGACCACCTTGGCGACCATCGCCTCGAAGGCTTGGTCCCCCCCAATCATCTCCGCCTTGGGGAAGCGATCCTGCAGCTCGCGGACCAGTTGCTCCGGATCGTCGCCCAATGTGATGGCGCAAACACCCTTCTCCGTCGCCGCGACGAGGATCGAACCAAGCGAGCATTCGCCGACGGCGAAGCGGATGGCCGCCCCTTCTCCGCCGCTGCGGAAACGCGTGGGCGTCATACCCAGCGCTTCGTTCGACGTCTCATAGAAACGGCTGTTCGAGGCAAAACCCGCATCATAGATCGCAGCGGTTATGCTGGTCTGCTTATCGCC